>JAFMMO010000052.1 GCA_017859655.1 Pseudomonadota bacterium
GCGCGACGTCGACTTCTTCACCATCGACCCGAGCGACGCGAAGGACCACGACGACGCCATCGCCCTGCAGGACGAGGGTCCGGAGGGCTTCCTCCTCGGGGTGGCGATCGCCGATGTCAGTCACTTCGTTCCACCCAACGGCCCCGTGGATCGCGAGGCCTACGAGCGGGCGACCTCGGTCTACCTCCCCGGACTCACCGTCCCGATGCTGCCGGAGCGGCTCTCCACCGATCTCTGCTCCCTGCGCCCGGCCGTGGACCGGCTCGCCAAGGTGGTCTGGATCGACCTCGATCCGGAGGGGCGCGTTCGTTCCGGTCGGGTGGAGAAGGCGGTGATCCGGAGTCGCCGCCGCTTCTCCTACTCCGAGGTGCAGGAGCTCCTCGACGGAGCCCCCCCGAGCGAGGACGAGGCCCCCTGGCTCCCCGCGCTCGAGGGTCTCGATCGGCTCCGGGCGGCGCTCCACGCGCGGCGGATGGAGCGGGGCTCCCTCGACCTCGACCTGGCGGAGATGCGACTTCGCCTCGATGAGAGCGGGGAGGTGGTCTCCATCGAGCCGAAGCGCCGCGACCGCTCCCACCACATCGTGGAGGAGTGCATGCTCGCCGCGAACGAGGCGGTCGCCCGAGTCGCGACCGAGCGGTCGATCGCCATCCTGCGGCGCGCCCACGAGGAGCCCCCGGAGGAGGATGTCGTCCGATTCCTGAAGATCTGCCGCGTCCTTGCGCCGGGGCTCCGCATGCGCGGGACCGGGGACTTCCCGAGCCTGGTCGAGCAGCTGGGGGAGGATCCGGCCTCTCCCATCATCCAGCTCGCGATGCTCCGGACGCTCACGCGGGCGGCCTACGCGCCGGCGAAGGCTCTCCACTTCGCGCTCGCGACCGATGAGTACTGCCACTTCACCTCCCCGATCCGGCGCTACCCCGATCTGCAGGTCCACCGCGCGCTCGACGACGCCCTCTTCGGTGGGCGTCGGACCGCGGAGGCGGAGGCCGAGGCGCGCATCGCGGCGCTCGGGGTCCAGGCGGATCACTCCAGCGAGCGGGAGCGCGCCGCGGAGGATGCCGAGCGGGACATGCAGAAGCTGCGCGCGATCTCCTTCATCCGACATCGGGTCGGGGATCGTCTGCCCGGCGTCGTCGCCGCGGTGCGGGACCACGGCTTCTTCGTCCGCCTCGATGAGTTCCTCATTGAGGGAATGGTCCACATCTCGACCCTGCGGGATGACTACTACGTCCATGACGAGTCCCGCTTCGCTCTCCGGGGGAGGAACACCGGCCGACAGTTCCAGCTCGGGGATGCGGTCGAGGTGGAGCTCACCGGCGCGGATCCCCTGCACCGCACGATCGATCTCCGGTATCTTCAGCACCTCGGGTCCCGGCCGGTCCCGGGCGAGGGCGAGCGCCCTCCGCGGAAGGCGGCGGCCGGGCGAGCCGCGGGCAGGAAGTCCGGCCGACGCCGGCGCTAGGGGAGGCTCCCATGATCGAGGCATTCACCGACGGAGCCTGCCGGGGAAACCCGGGCCCGGGCGGATGGGCCGCGGTGGTCCGCGTCGAGGGGGAGGAGCGGGAGCTCTCCGGCTTCGACCCCAACACCACGAACAACCGGATGGAGCTGACCGCGGCGATCGAGGCCCTCGCGTCCCTGCCGGAGAGCGTCGAGGTCCTCGTGACCTCCGATTCCCGCTACGTGATCGATGGCATCACCAAGTGGGTCCACGGTTGGAAGCGGAAGAGCTGGCGGAAGTCGGACGGGAAGCCGGTCCTCAACCAGGAGCTCTGGCAGCGACTCGACGCGGAGGCCGGATCCCGCTCCGTACGCTGGGCGTGGGTGGAGGGGCACACCGGGCATCCCGAGAACGAGCGGTGCGATCAGCTCGCCAACATCGAGATCGATCGCCACGTCTGATTCGGGCGTGGCTGGCAACGGGGGTCGGGGGAGCGGACTCCTCCTCCCCGACATTCGAGGCCGCTCCGGCGGCCCCAGGAGGTGGCATGACCCCGAGCGATTCGACCCGGACGAAGACGACCCGTCGGAGGGTCTCCCTTGGCGGTGCGATCGCCCTCTCGGCGCTCGCACTCATGACCTGGACGGCGGTTGCTGAAATGGACTACTCCAAGATCCGGCCGAGCGGCAAGGAGCGCCTCGCGATCCTCTCCGGCCTCTCCCTCCCGATCGGGAAGGCGATCGAGGCGGCGGAGAAGGCGGGCGGAGGCCGGGCGGACAGCGCGGTCTACGTCGACGCGGTCGGCTGCTACGAGATCATGGTGCACGGTGAGTCGGGGACCCACCGGATGCACATCGACGCCGGGAGCGGAGAGGTGAAGTTGGACGAGCTCCTCTCCCAGTACCCCGGCGAGGCCTTCGAGGGCGAGATCCGCTCGATGGAGGGGGGCCTGCAGTATGTCGTTCTCCGGGAGGGCACCGGAGCGAAGCCCAAGGGGCCGACCTCCCGCGTCAACGTGCACTACAGCGGGTGGCTCGTCGATGGGACCAAGTTCGACAGCTCTGTCGACCGGGGTCAGCCGATCACCTTCGGACTGAACCAGGTGATCAAGGGCTGGACCCTCGGGGTCGGGGACATGCAGGTCGGGGAGAAGCGGAAGCTGATCATCCCCTATGAAATGGCCTACGGGGCGAACGGCCGCGGTCCGATCCCGCCGAAGGCGCTCCTCGTCTTCGACGTCGAGCTCCTCGACATCGAAGGAGAGTGACGCGACCGCGGCGCGCTGCCTTCGCGGAGGGCGACCCCTCTCCCGGCCCAAAGGGCCGGGAGAGGGGTCTTTTCGTGATTCCGGCTGCTCCGGAGGGGGTCGGGAGGGGCCGATTCGCCTCCGGGGCTCGTTGGGGGCGACCGGAACTCTCTCCAGAGAAAAGGCTTACGAGGATCCCTCTGCCTCCCCTGCGCGGTTGCGGCCCGATCTGCCGATACCTAGAATCTGCGATCCCCGTTCTCCTGCTCTCGGCGAGATCCGTCGGTGGAGGAATGGGGTGTGAGATCGGACCATCCCACGCCGGTCGGCTCCCGTCTCCCTCCGGGGAGGCCTCCCTCGCTTGGGGGAGGAAGTGAGACCGGCCACCGACGGAACGGGAAGCAAGCCAATGGCCTCAGGGTTCTGGAAGAGCAACGAGAAGGTCGTCATGACCCTTCTCCTCCTCATCTTGGCACCGACGTTCGCCGCGTCCGGGGTGATGTACTGGTGGTTCACCGATGGCCGCCAGATGAAGACGAAAGTCTACGCGCTCTACGGGGGTGAGATCAGCATTCAGGATCTCAACCTCACCAAGGAGCGCGTGGAGAAGCAGCTGACCGTCCGGGCGATGCGCCTGTACGGACCGTTCGGGTCCTACCGCGGCGTGAGCGATCAGCGCGCGCTCGACACGCTGAAGCTCGAGCACCTCGCCGATGAGCTCGGCCTCCAGGTCGGGGAGACTCAGGCCCAGCAGGCGCTGCGGGCGGCGGCTCTCGATGTCCTCACCTGGTACCAGATCCTCCGCGATCGCGGCTGGACGCCCAAGACCCCCCAGCCGCTGGACTACGAAGAGATGCGGGAGGTGTACAACTCCACCCGCAATGACACCGTCTTCAATGCCGACGAGTACGTCTACGCGGTGACCTCCGGTGTCCTCGGCGCCGAGATGAGCGTCCAGAGCTTCGAGGCGGCGGTGATCGCCGCGACCCGGACCTCGATCGTGCCGCAGTTGGTGCAGGGTATCGCGGTCGCGCCTCAGGCCGAGGTCTACAACGAGTTCGCGGCCCAGCGGGGTACCCGGACGATCGAGTATGTCCAGGTGAAGAGCACCCGCTACGAGGAGCAGGCGGCCCTGCTCGTCGATGAGGACTATCTGCGCCAGGTCTTCGACGAGAATCCCCAGCGCTACAAGAGCGATGCCGCGGCCCGTCTCACCGTCGCGAAGGCGGTGCGTGAGAACTTCATCGACCCGGGCTACGAGCCGAGCCTCGATGAGATCACCGCGGCCTACGAGCGGGACAAGGCGACGAAGTACCGCCAGTACCGCGCACCGGACTGGGAGAAGCCGGAGGACTACGACCCCGAGGTGGACGACTTCAAGCCGCTCGTGGATGTCCTCCCCGCCGTTGAGAAGACCCTGAAGGACGCGCGCGCGCTCGCGGCCGAGGAGGAGCTCTTCGCGACCGCGCTCGCCAAGGCGGCCGAGCTGCGGGAGGCGGGCACCCCCTTCACGCTCGAGGAGCTCTTCGACGAGGGCACCGCCGGCACCCTCGTCTTCGAGGAGCTCGACTGGTTCACCCGGCTCGAGTCCTACCAGATCGATCAGCGCTTCCGGAACCCCGCCGAGATGGGCCTGCTCTTCAACGACGCGGATCCGGCGCGGGTGGGGGAGATCTCCTCCACTCCGGTGCCGAACGTCACCGGCTCCTTCATCTACAGGATCGAGGGACTTGAGCCCCCCGGGCAGAAGACGTTCGAGGAGGCGGTCGCCGACGTGACCACGGAGGCGGAGCGCCGCAAGGCCTCCGACCTCACGGCTGAGTACCTCGCCGAGGCGGTCGGGAAGATCCGCGCGGGGGAGATCACCTTCGAGGAGTGGGCGAGCAACGAGAACTACACCGTTCACGCGCCGGAGGAGTCCCTCGCTCGATTCGATGGCAGCAAGCTGCGGATCGACGACCGCCCGGTCCCCTACGCGAACACCATGCTGAACGGGGTCTTCGATCAGACGACCGCGGTCGGGGACATCACGGATCCGATCGTGCCCGCCGCCGGCAAGGAGCTGTACCTCGCGAGGCTGACCGGCATCACCGGGCCCCCGATGGACAACTGGGCCCTCGAGAGCTTCTCGATCAGCATGCGCGTCCAGCAGGCGCACGGGGCCGCGGTGAACGACCAGTTCGACGTCCGGGTGAACGAGGCCGCCAACCTGATCCCGCTCTTCGCCGTCGAGGAACCCGCGCCCCCCGAGGAGGGGATCGACGAGGAGAGCTAGGTCGCGTGCCCTGACCGCCGGGGAAGAACAGAGCCGCCTCGGAGCCCTTGGGCTCCGAGGCGGCTCTTCTTCCTGCGACCCGTCCGTGAGGGGCTCAGCGCTCCGCGACGCCGGTCTCGATCTTGCCGACCCGCCGCTCATGCCGCCCGCCCTCGAAGTCGGTCCGGA
The DNA here is from genome assembly GCA_017859655.1 of Pseudomonadota bacterium. GTDB lineage: Bacteria > Planctomycetota > UBA8108 > UBA1146 > UBA1146 > JAFMMO01. The sequence continues at coordinate 5,134 of JAFMMO010000052.1, forward strand.
GGAAGACCTCCAGCAGGGCCTCGATCCCCTGGATCCCGATCACCCGCTCCCCGAAGCAGGCGATGTTGGCGTCATTGTGGGCGCGGGACATCTCCGCGGTGAAGGCATCCGCGATGACCGCGGCGCGCACACCACTGTGTCGGTTGGCGGCCATCGCCATTCCCTGCCCGGTGCCGCAGACCAGGACTCCGAACCGAGCCGCGCCGGACTCCACTCGGGAGGCCACCTCATGGGCGAGGTCCGGATAGTCTGCGGACTCGCCCTCCGATGGTCCGACCTCCGTCACCTCGAACCCGTGGTCGCGGAGGATCGAAGCGGCGGTGCGCCTCCCCTCGATCCCGGCGTGATCCGATCCGACGATCGCGCTCCCCGGGCGCTCGCCCCGGCTCTCGTCGCTCATAGCTCCTCCATCCGGCTGAGCCACCGGGACTCGAGCTCCTTCTCGATCTCGAGCGCGCAGCGGCGATAGGTCTCCAGGTCTCCCCCGATCGGGTCGGAGACTCCGACATCCGAGATGACGTGGACTCGATCCGCGATCTCCGGGTTCCAGTGCAGGAGGGTGTCCCGGTGCCCATGTCCGAGAGCGATGATCAGGTCGCTGTCCTCGATCAGCTCCCGGGTCACCGGCTTCGAACGGTGGTTCTCCAGCCCCGTGAACCCCATCTCCTCCAGCACGCAGACGGAGTGGGAGCTCGCTTCGCCCCCACCGAAGGCGGCGACGCCGGCGCTGTCGATGTGGATCCCCTCCTCCGGGAGCTGTTCGACCTCGATCCCCATGCGTCGGGCGAGGAGGTTGCATGCGAGGGCGGCGGCGAGCGGGCTGCGGCAGGTGTTCCCGGTGCAGACGAAGAGGATCCGACGGCCGCGCAGGGCCCGGTGGATCATCCGCTCGCTGACGATCCCCGGGCGCAGGACCCGGTAGCCGCCGTCCTCGGTGATCCGGACCACCGTGGAGGCCTCCCGCAGGGGGACGGCCCCTCCGTCGATCACCGCGTCGAGCCGACCATCGAAGTAGTCGAGGACCTGACGCGCGTCGAGGGCGGGAGGGTCATCCGCGGGGTTGGCGCTGGGGGCGACGACGGTCACCCCGCTCCTGCGAATGAGCGCGCGGGCGATCTCGTTGGCGGGGAGTCGGACCCCCACGGTGCTGCCATCCGGGACAGGGAAGACGATGGTGAGAGGTCCGGGCCAGAAGCGGTCGATGAGCGGCTGCGCGATCCGGGGGACCTCGCCGATGATCCCGGGGAGCTGCTCGACATCGCTCAGATGGACGCTGAACGGCTTCTCGGGCGGGCGCTGCTTCAGCTCGATGAGGCGCTCGATCGCCTCCGGGTGGTCGATCCGGGCGGCGATGCCGTAGACCGTCTCGGTGGGGAAGGCCACGAGACCCCCCTCCGCGAGCATGCGCGCGGGCTCCTCCAGGAGGGAGGGATCGAATCCCTCCGGGTTCAGGACATGGATCTGAGTCGGCAAGGGGGCCCCTCCAACGGTCCACGCGAGACCGAGGACATGATGCCCGGAGGGGCGGCGCGGATCTAGGGTTTGGCGTGGTAGGAGGAGCGCACCAGGGGGCCCGACTCCACCTTCAGGAAGCCGAGGCTCTCGGCGTACTCCCCGAGCGCCCGAAACTCCTCCGGGGAGTAGTACCGCTTCACCGGGATGTGACGGTCGGAGGGCGCGAGGTACTGCCCCAGGTTCAGGCGCCTCGCGCCGGCCGCGTGGATGTCCCGGATCGCCTCCCGGAGCTCATCCTCCGTCTCCCCCAGCCCGAGGATCAGGCTGCACTTGACGCTGTCGCCCCCCAGCCGCTCCGCCGCCCCGGTGAGCAGGGCGAGGGAGTCCTCGTAGACGGACCCCGGGCGCGCCGCGGGGTAGAGCCGCCGGACCGTCTCCACGTTGTGGGCGAAGATGGTGGGGCGGACGGAGCAGATCGCGTCGAGGGCGCCGATCGGGTCGGGGCGGAAGTCGGGGACGAGCACCTCGGTCGTGGCGAACGGGAGCGCCGCGCGGAGCTCCTCGATGACGCGGACGAACTGCCCCGCGCCGCCGTCCTCCAGGTCATCCCGGTCGACGGAAGTGATCACCACATGCTGCAGGCCCATCTCCCTGGACGCCCTCGCCAGCTCCCGGGGCTCGTCCGGATCGACGGGGGAGGGGATCCCCTTTGCCACGGCGCAGAACCCGCACTTCCGGGTGCAGACCTCGCCGAGGATGAGGAAGGTGGCCGTGCCCATCGCGTAGCACTCGTAGATGTTGGGGCAGTGGGCCTCCTGGCAGACGGTGTGCAGTGAGCCTCTGTCCATCAGGCGATTGACCCGGTCGAGCGGCTCTCCCGTGGGGATGCGGACCTTCAGCCAGTCCGGACGGGGAAGAGGCTCGCGCCGGGGTGGGCGCTCGGGGGCGGAAGGTCCCGTGGTCATGATCCATCTCCTCCCGGCAGGGCGTGCGGCGGTCGACGGTCGAGGCAGTCCCCCAGGTGCCGCACGAGGCGGCGATCGAGGTCCCCCCGGTCGACGGGTCTTCCCGTCTCGTGCGCGATGGTGGTGTACCGGCAGCCTTCCAGACCGCACGGGACGATCCACGCGAACTCCTCCAGCGCTCCATCGACGCAGAGGGCGAATCCGTGACCGGTCACCCAGCGTCGCACCGAGAGCCCGATCGAGGCGATCTTCCTCTCCCCGATCCAGACTCCGGTCCGACCCTCGACCCGACTCCCCGCCACGCCGAGCTCGGCGAGGACCCGGATGAGCGCCTCCTCCACGGAACGGAGAAGCGCGTGAAGGTCTCTCTCGGACTCGTCGAGGCGCAGGGTCAGGTAGCCGACTCTCTGCCCCGGACCGTGGAAGGTCGCCTCTCCTCCTCGGTCGACCTCACGGAGCTCGACCCCTCGGGAGATGTACTCCTCCCGGGGTAGGAGGAGGTCCTTCGTGCCCGCTCCGCTGCCGAGGGTGATCACCGGCTCGGGGGAGAAGAGGACGAGGCGGTCCTCGGCGAGGTGACCCTCGGCCCGGGCCCGCTGATCCGCGAGCATCCGCGCGTGGACCTCCCGGAAGGAAGCGAGGGCGGGGGCGCACCGCTCGACATCGAGCCGCGACCCCCGCCCCCCGATCGACGATCGAACCGAGTCCGCCTCCCCCTCCGAGATCGGGGGGTCAGCGCAGCTCTGCATCGTCGAAGTTCTCCAGGTTGTGCTTCACCCGGGCCATGAACTGGTCCGCCATCGCACCATCCACGAGGCGGTGGTCGTAGGAGATGCAGAGGTACGCCATGTCGCGGATCGCGATGGCGTCGTTCTCCACGACGACCGGGCGACGCTGGATCCCGCCGACCCCGAGGATCGCGACCTGCGGCTGGCTGATGATCGGAATGCCGAAGAGACCGCCGAACTGCCCCGGGTTGGTGATGGTGAAGGTCCCGCCCGCGACCTCGTCGGGGACGAGCTTCTTGGAGCGGGCCCGCCCGGCGAGGTCGAGGACCCGCTTCTGCAGGCCGGTGATGTTGAGCTCCTCGGCGTTCTTCACGACCGGGACGATGAGCCCGCCCTCGAGCGCGACGGCGACGCCGAAGTGGATCGAGTTGTGCATGACGATCTCGTCCCCGTCGAGGGACGCGTTCAGCCACGGGAACTCGCGGAGGGCGTCGATGCACGCCTTCATGAAGAAGGGCGTGAAGGTCAGCTTGACGCCGTTCTTCGCGAGGAAGCTGTCCTTGTTGCGGTTGCGGATCTTCACCACGTTCGTCATGTCCGCCTCGAAGACCGAGTGCACGTGCGCCGAGGTCCGGCGGCTGTCGATCATGTGCTCGGCGATCTTCTTCCGCATGACGGTCATGCGCTCGACCCGGGTGTTCTCGCGGGGGAGGTTGAGGACCGGGAGTGCGTCCTGGTGGACCACGACGCCGGCGGCGGCGGGCGCCGCGGCCGGGGCGGGGGGCGCCGCCGGCGCGGCAGCGCCGTTCGAATCGATGTACCCGAGGATGTCGTGCTTGGTGATCCGACCTCCCGCGCCGGTGCCGGGGATCACCGAGATGTCGCTGATCCCGTGCTCGCGCGCGATCTTGCGGACGAGGGGCGAGCTGCGCACCTTCGAGCGCTCCCCGTGGGTGCTCGTGGCGACCGCGGTGGTGCTGGTCGCGCCAGCGGTGCTCGCGGTGGCCGCGGGGGCCACCGGAGCCGGGGCGGGGGGCGGCGGGGCCGGTGCCGGGGCGCTCTCCGCCTCGGGCTCCGGAGCGGGCTCCGGCGGAGCCTCGGCCGCGGCGGGGGCGCTCGCCGCGCCGTCACCCGAGCCGAGCATCGCCACGGTGGTGTTCACCTCGACAGTGGCTCCCTCCTCCACGAGGATCTTCTCGAGGACGCCGTCCGCAGGAGCGGGGACCTCGGCGTCGACCTTGTCGGTCGAGATCTCGAAGAGAGGCTCGTCACGGACCACCTTCTCCCCCGGCTTCTTGAACCAGCGGGTGAGGGTTCCCTCCGCGATCGACTCGCCCATCTGGGGCATCTTCACTTCGGTGGACACGATCGGCTCCCATCTTCGGCTCGCCACGGGTCGGGGCCCCGGCAGGTCCGGTGAGCTTCGGGTGATGCAGCCGGGGCTCGGGGGGGCTCCCCCCGACGGGGATCGAGCCCGAGCGCGCGCCGGCATGAGAATCGAAGAGAATACCCCAGGCCCAGAGAGCGGGGAAGCGAACCCGGCGCTCACCCGCGCCCGGCGGGCTCAGTAGTCGGCGAGCTCGAGGATCGCTTCACCGATCGTGGCGGGGTTGGGCAGGGAGTGATCCTCCAGGCTCGCGGCGTACGGAATGGGGACATCGAGCGCCCCCATGCGGCGAATGGGCGCATCGAGGTCATCGAAGGCGTGCTCGGCGATCAGCGCCGAGAGCTCCCCGCCGGCTCCGCCGGTGATGTTGTCTTCATGGACGATGAGGACCTTCCCGGTCCGGGCGGCGCCCTCGAGGATCGCTTCCCGATCGAGCGGCTGGAGGCACCGGATGTCGAGAACGGCCGTCTCGACCCCCTCCTCCGCCGCCCGCTCCGCGGCTGCGAGCACATGCCCCAGCATCGCGCCGTAGGTGATGACGGTCACATCGTCGCCTGACCGACGCCACGCCGCGGAGCCGAGAGGGAGCGGGTCCCAGCCCGGGTCGAACTCCCCCTTGAGGGTCCGGTAGAGCCGCTTCTGCTCGAGGAAGAGGACGGGGTCCGGATCCTCGATGGCACCGAGGAGCCCTCGGTAGGCGTCCTCCACGGTGGCGGGGACGAAGATCTTCAGGCCCGGGGTGTTGAGGAAGAAGCTCTCGACCATCTGGGAGTGGAACGGGCCGGCGTGGACGCCGCCCCCGCTCGGTCCGCGGACGACGAGCGGGCAGGCCGCTCCCCACCGGAAGTGGGTGGTCGGGACGAAGTTGGTGAGCTGGTTGAACGCGCAGGAGATGAAGTCGATGAACTGCATCTCCACCACGGGCCGCATGCCCGCCATCGCCGCCCCGGCGGCGGCGCCGACCAGCCCCGTCTCCACGATGGGGGTGTCGATGATCCGGTCTTCGCCGAAGCGCTCCACCAGCCCCTCGGTGAGCTTGAAGGCGCCGCCGTAGGGGCCCACATCCTCCCCCAGGAGGAAGACCCGGGGGTCGTTCTCCAGGGCTCGAACGAGCGCGCGACGGATCGCGTCGAGGTAGGTGATCGTCTCGGTCATCGGTCCTCGCTCCCCGGGATCGACCCGGCGGACGGGGCAGGGGAGGGCGGCCCGGAGCCGCCTCTCCGATCACATGTGGATCGCGCCGCCGAGCAGTCCGTGGGCCGCCTCGAGCATGCCCTCCCCGAGGGTCGGGTGGGGGTGGACGATGTGGGCGAGGTCCTCGGCGGTCCCCTCGAGTCCCAGGACGGCGCAGCCCTCGCAGATCAGGTCGGTGGCGTGAGGGCCGACGATGTGGATCCCCAGGATCTCGCCGTACTTCTCATCCGCGACGATCTTGAAGAACCCGGAGACGGTCTTGCCGAGGATCCCTGACTTCCCGAGCGCGGAGAGCGGGAACTTCGAGACCTTCACGGCGTGACCCGCCTCGCGGGCCGCGTTCTCCGTGAGGCCGACCGAAGCCACCTCCGGGTGGCAGTAGGTCGCGCCGGGGATCCGGTCCGCCCGGATGGGCGGAGGGCTCATGCCGGCGATCCGCTCGATCGCGACGATACCCTCCGCGCTCGCGACGTGGGCGAGGAGGGGGGTGGCGCCGACGATGTCGCCGATCGCGTAGATGTTGGAGCGGCTCGTCGACTGGTCGGAGTTGACGGCGACGAAGCCCGCCTTGTCCGGCTGGATCCCGACCTTCTCGAGGCCCAGACCGGAGGTCACGGGGCGGCGGCCCACGGCGCAGAGGAGGATGTCCGTCTCGACCTTCTCCGACCCGCCGCTCTCGCTCCCGAGGGTCAGCTTCAGCCTCGAGCCGCCGGTGTCCGCCTTCTCCAGCTTGGTCGCGACCCGGCACTCGATCTTCCGCTTCTTGTAGGCGCGGAGGAGCTCGGCGGAGCACTCGTGGTCCTCGACCGGGAGGAGGCGGTCCATCATCTCGACGAGCATCACCTCGCACCCGAAGGAGCGGAAGATCGAGGCGAACTCGGTCCCGACCGCTCCCGCGCCCAGGATCGTGATGTGCTTCGGGAGCTTCTCGATCGAGAGGACCTCGTCGCTGGTGATGATGCGCGGGTCGCCGAAGTCGAGGAAGCCGGGCTTCGCGGGGACGGAGCCGGTGGCGAGCACGATGTTGGCGGCGTCGATCACCTTCTCGGCGCCATCCGGGGTCACCACCCGGACCTGGTTGGGGCCGTCGAGCCGCCCGGTCCCGTGGACCCGCTCGACCTTGTTCTTCTTGAGGAGGAACTCCACCCCCTTGGTGTTCTTGTCGATCACTCCCTGCTTGAACTTCATCGCGCCGGGGAGGTCGAGCTCGGCGCTGGGGATCTTGACCCCGAAGTACGCGCCCTCGTTCGCGAAGTCGATGAGGTGCGCGGTCTCGAGGAGGGCCTTCGTCGGAATGCAGCCCCGGTGGAGGCAGGTGCCCCCCGGCTTCGGATCCTTCTCGACGATGGCCGTCTTCAGCCCGAGCTGACCGGCCCGGATCGCGGCGACATAGCCGCCCGGACCCGCACCGATCACGACGACATCGAACTTGCCGATCTTCTCGACCACGCTGGGTCTCCTCCCGATCGCGACCTCGTGAGGGCGGCTCCTCGGCGGGCGCGCTCCGGGGTCCAGGGTTTTCCGCTGGGTGGATCCGTCCCGGGACCCCACACGGGGCTGCGCCGGTTGTCCGTCGCGGAAACTCGCGCCGGGCGGCAGGGACGAGGGTCTCTCGGACGCTTCGAGCGCCCCGACCCGTCCGGGATCTTAGGGGCCGACGGCAGATCCGTCGACCGCTTCGGAGTCCTTGCCCGCTCTCTCCGTTTCCGCCTGCACCGGCGAGGGATCCGCGATAACATGCGAACTCCGTCCGGAGGCCGAAACGACTCCGCTGACGCGCTGCCGAGACGCTCGCGAGCGACTCCGGAACCCCCGTCCATCGGTGCGACAGGGCGTCCACCTACCTGCGTGGCGCACCCGCCCCCGAGGCCAAGGCAAGGAATCTCATGACCACCAGAAACCGCAAGAAGTCCTCGAAGAGCGCTGCGCCCGGCGGAAAGTCGAGCGGCGCCGGCGCCAAGAGGAAGGCCTCCTCGAAGGGGAAGGCCGCCTCCCGTGGAAAGTCCTCGGAGAGGAAGGCGGGTTCGCCCGAGGCAGCTGCGGGCACCAAGGCGACCGACTGGGCCGGCCTCGAGCGGGATGACCTCCTCGCGATCTACCGGAACATGTTTCTGGCCCGTGAGGTGGACGACGAGGAGATCCGGCTCAAGGGCAAGGGGCAGATCTTCTTCCAGATCAACGGCTGCGGTCATGAGGCGGTCCTCACCGCCGCGGGGCGCGTGCTCGATCCCGCTCGGGACTGGTTCTTCCCGTACTACCGCGACCGCGCCCTCTGCCTTCAGCTCGGCATGACACCGACGGAGATGCTGAAGATGGCGACCGCGGCGCACGACGAGCCCGCCGGAGCGGGACGCCAGATGCCGAGCCACTGGGGACACCGCGAGCTCCACATCCCGAACCAGTCGAGCTGCACCGGGAGCCAGGCGCTCCATGCGGTGGGGTGCGCGGAGGCGTGGTCGAAGGGGCGGGACAACCCCGGGCTGCGCGAGCACATCCGCGACTGGGCCGAGGGTGAGATCGCCTACATGTCGGTGGGGGATGGCACCACGAGCGAGGGCGAGGTCTGGGAGGCGCTGAACAGCGCCTGCAACCTCAAGCTGCCCGTGCTGTTCATGGTGGAGGACAACGGCTACGCCATCAGCGTCCCGGTCGAGGTGAACACCGCCGGTGGGTCGATCTCCCGACTGGTCTCCGGCTTCCCGGGTCTCATCATTCGGGAGGTGGACGGCTGCGATCCCGTGGAGAGCTACCGGGTCCTCTCCGAGGTCGCGGAGGAGATGCGTCGCACCGGGGCTCCCGCCCTGGTTCACGCGCACACGGTCCGGCCCTACTCCCACTCGCTCTCCGACGATGAGCGGCTCTACCGCACCTCCTCGGAGCGGGATGCCGAGGCGGAGCGGGACCCGATCATCTCCTTCCCCCGGCGTCTCATCGAGGCGGGGGTCGCCACCGAGGAGGAGCTCGAGCAGCTCCGCGCCGAGGTCCGGGCCGAGGTCCGGGCCGCCAGCGACATCGCGGTGGCCACGCCGCAGGCGGACTCCTCCACCATCCTCGATCACATCTACTCCCCCCATGTCGACCCGACCGACCGCTCCATCGCCACCGAGCCGGTTCACGAGGAGGGGGCCCAGCCGACCACGATGGTCGACCTCATCAACTTCTGTCTCCGCGATGAGATGCGGCGGGATCCCCGGATCGTCATCTTCGGGGAGGACGTCGCGGACGCGAGCCGCGAGGCGGTCCTGGAGGAGGTGAAGGGGAAGGGTGGGGTCTTCAAGGTGACCCACGGCCTTCAACGGGAGTTCGGTGGAGACCGGGTCTACAACTCGCCGCTCGCCGAGGCCAACATCGTCGGCCGCGCGCTCGGCATGGCGCTCCGAGGCCTAAAGCCCGTGGTCGAGATCCAGTTCCTCGACTACATCTGGCCGGCCTACCATCAGATCCGCAGCGAGCTCAGCCTGACCCGCTGGCGCTCGGCTGGCGCGGACAGCTGTCCCGTGGTGATCCGGGTCGCCAGCGGGGGGTATCTGCGGGGCGGGGCGGTCTACCACAGCCAGTCGGCGGAGACCCTCTTCACGCATCTCCCCGGGCTGCGCGTCGTGATCCCCTCGAACGCGAGCGATGCGAACGGGCTCCTGCGCACCGCGATCCGCTCCGACGACCCGGTGATCTTCCTCGAGCACAAGCACCTCTACCGACAGACCTACAACAAGGGTGTCTACCCCGGACCGGAGTACCGCATCCCGTTCGGACAGGCGGCGCGGGTTCGCGAGGGCGACACCCTGACCATCGTCACCTACGGAGCGCTGGTGCAGCGGAGCTACACCGCGGCTCAGAAGCTCGCGGCCGAGGGCATCGAGTGCGAGATCCTCGACCTGCGCACCCTCGCCCCGTACGACTGGGAGGCGATCGCCGAGTCGGTGCGGCGGACGAACCGCTGTCTCATCGTTCACGAGGAGATGCGCTCCTGGGGCTACGGGGCGGAGATCGCGGCCCGCATCCAGGAGGAACTCTTCCACGACCTCGATGCCCCCGTCCGCCGGGTGGGCGCGATGGACTGCCATGTCGCCTACGCTCCGGAGCTGGAGGAGGTCATCCTCCCCCAGGTCACGGACGTGGAGGCCGCCGCGCGGGAGCTCGCTCGGTTCTGATCGGGCCTTGGCCGAGCTCTCCCCTGCGGGGGAGACGGCCTGAGGGGCTGCGGCCGGGGTTTCGTATCGAAGGCCGTCGGTCCCGGTTAGCATGGCGGGCGCGGAATCCGGTCCGACCCGGTGGGCGAACCATCCCCCGGGCGGGCGCATCCCGATCCGCCTGACCCCCGACCCCGCCCGTCGAACCCTGCAGCCCGAGGTAGCCTTCGACCCGAGGTCCGCCGGCCCGAGGAGATCATGGAAGAGCGCAAGCCGACCCCCCCCGACCCCCGTCGCACCCCCGGTGAGGACCCCGATCAGGATCCGGGTGGACCGCACCCCCCGCGCTGGAACCAGCGCTCCTGGGTGTGGTTCATGATCTTCGCCTTCTTCCTCTTCATGATGTTCAACCACCTCGGGAGCCAGCTGAGCGGGGTCCTCAAGGTGGACTCGACCAGCTTCATCGCCGAGGTGCGGGGAGGGAAGGTCGCCGAGCTCGAGGAGGGGGAGCCGCTCCGCACCAATGTGGCGCGGATCGAGGAGGTGAAGGTCGGCGTCCTCGTCGCCCACCTCATCGCCGAGCGCGAGTACCCGACGGGGCGGGCCGCGGACGCACCGATGCGAAGCACCCGGAAGATCCGGGCGAACTTCCCCACGGAGGACCCTCTACGAGAGACGGTGAGCCGCCTCGCCGAGGCGCGTGACATCCCCATCGACCCGCTCCCGCCCGGCAGCGGGCTGCTCGATCTGATCCTGTTCCAGTTCCTGATGCTGTTCCTCATCATCGGGGTCTTCTGGTTCCTCTCGAACCGGGTCCGCCGTCAGATGGGGCCGGGCATGTTCGGCCGCTTCTCGGGGAACCGCGCGAAGCGCTACGACAAGAGCGCCTCCCCCGTGACCTTCGAGGATGTCGCAGGCCTGAAGAACGTGAAGACCGAGCTGAGTGAGGTCGTCGACTTCCTCCAGAACCCGGAGCGCTACGCCGCGCTCGGCGCCAAGATCCCCAAGGGTGTCCTCCTCGTCGGCCCCCCCGGGACGGGAAAGACGCTGATGGCGCGGGCGGTCGCCGGAGAGGCGGGGGTCCCCTTCTTCAGCATCTCGGGGTCGGAGTTCATCGAGCTGTTCGTCGGCGTGGGCGCCTCCCGTGTACGGGAGCTCTTCGAGGAGGCGAAGAAGGCCTCCCCCTGCATCATCTTCATCGATGAGATCGACGCCGTCGGGCGCTCCCGCGGAGCGGGACTCGGCGGCGGACACGACGAGCGCGAGCAGACCCTCAATCAGATCCTCTCCGAGATGGACGGGTTCGAGTCGAGGCAGGCGGTCATCGTCCTCGCGGCGACGAACCGCCCGGATGTCCTCGATCCGGCCCTCGTCCGTCCGGGCCGCTTCGACCGACAGGTCGTCGTCGAGCGTCCCCAGAAGGAGGGGCGGAAAGCGATCCTGGAGGTCCACACCCGCCAGATTCCCCTCGACCGGGATGTCGACCTGGGCGCGGTGGCCCGCGCGACGATCGGGTTCTCCGGGGCCGACCTCCAGAACCTCGCGAACGAGGCCGCGCTGATGGCGGCCCGCGACATGAAGAAGAAGGTCGACATGGCCTGCTTCGAGAAGGCCAAGGACAAGATCCTGCTCGGCACCCTTCGCGACGAGTCCGTCAGCCAGCGGGAGAAGGAGATCACGGCCTACCACGAGGCGGGTCACGCCCTCCTCGCGCTCCTTCTCCCCGGGGCGGACCCGGTCCATTCGGTCACCATCGTCCCGAGGGGCCGGGCGCTCGGAGTGACGCAGCAGCTGCCGGCGGAGGAGATCTACAACTACTCCCGGACCTACCTCCTGAACCGCGTCGTCATCCTGCTCGGGGGGCGGGCGGCGGAGGAGCTCGTCTTCGACGAGCGGACCACCGGGGCGGAGAATGACCTCCAGCAGGCGACCCAGCTGGTCGAGCGGATGATCTGCCGCTGGGGAATGAGCGAGAAGATCGGACCGGTCTCCTTCCGTCGCGGCGAGGAGCATGTCTTCCTCGGTCGTGAGATCGGGGAGGGGAAGCACTTCAGCGAGCACACGGCGATGCTCATCGACGACGAGATCCGGCGAATGGTCGAGGAGGGCTCCCAGCGGGCCCTCGACCTCCTCTCCGAGCACCGAGGGAAGCTGGAGCGGCTGACCGAGGAGCTCCTCGAGAAGGAGGTCATCACCGACCGCGAGCTCTACGAGCTGCTCGAGTTCCCGCTCCCGGATTCGCTCCGCGAGCCGGAGGAGGAGGCCGCGCCGGCGACCTCCGACCCGGGGGTCACCCCCTCTCGGGCGCCCGAGCGAAGGGAGAGCCCGGGGGACTCCATCGACCCCGGCCTGCTCGGTCTCGGGGGGGCCTGATCCCGAGTCCGTCGGAGAGGAACCGGAGGGGGCAGGATTGACCGAGGAGATCGCGCACTCCGGAGCCGGATCGGGTCGGGACACCCCGGAGCGCTCCCCAGCGGGGGTCGCACCCCGGCGGTCGCCTCCCGCCGAGGCGTTCCGCCGCCCCCTCTCTCTCGCTGCCGTGGACCGCGAGGCGGTGCTCCGCGAGTTTCTTCATCCCGACCTGATCCCGCCCGGTGAGCGGTCGCGCGGCGTGACCCCGCTGGAGCGGGCGATCGCCGATGAGGGGGTCTGCCTCGACCAGCTCCTGCGGGGCTGGTCCGGAGGGACGCTCGAGCACTGGCAGCGGCGCTGCCCCGGCGGGATTCCCCAGCTCCTCGACTCCTTCGTGCGCCTGAGCCGCCTGCTTCACGAGCTCAAGGGCGCGGGCTGGATCGTCCCTCGGGTGCACCCCCGCTGGATCCGTCTGGGGGTCGACGGTCGCCTCCGCCTGCGGGGCGAGGATCTCCTGCGAGATCAGGGGATCTCCCCCTCGGATTGGGCCCCCTACCTCGCGCCGGAGCTCCTCATCGCGACCGGCTCCGGGCTCACGGGGGGAGAGGAGTCCGCGGTCTACTCCCTCGCCGCGATCCTCCACCACTGTCTCGCCGGAGCCCCCCCCTGGAGTGGGAGGGATGAGACCGAGGTGGCGGATCGCCTCCTCGCGGAGGTCCCTCCCTCTGC
>JAFMMO010000053.1 GCA_017859655.1 Pseudomonadota bacterium
GACCCCTCCTCGACGATGGCGGGGTCGAGGACCGGTCGCTCCTCCCCGGCCACGGCTCCGTCGTCCGCTCCCACCGCGCCTAGCCGTCCGCGTCGATCGTCATCGGGTCCTCGGCCACCGGGACCTCCCGGTAGATCTCGACCCGGGCACCATCGGAGAGCTCCCGCACTCCCTCGGTGACGATCCGCGCTCCGGCGGAGATCCCCTCACGCACCTGCAGGACGCTCTCGTCCCGATAGCCGGGGATGATCTCGGTGCGGTGCGCCCGCTCCCCGTCCACGACATAGAGGTACGAGCGCCCCTCCTCCTCCACCACGGCGCGGCGGGGGACGAGGACGACGTCATCCTCGGTGCGGGTGATGACATCGACATGCCCGAAGGAGCCGGGGCGGATCGTGCCCGTCGCGAACTCGAAGTGGATCAGGACCTCCACCGTCAGGCTGGCCCGATCCACGACCGGGCTGACGCGCTCGACGCTGCCCCGCGTCAGGACGGTCCCCCCCCGCTCCGCGCGAAGCTCGGCGATCTGCCCGACGACGATCGGGGAGACCACGCTCTCCGGCAGGAAGAGTCGGAGGCGCAGGGGGCGGAAGTCGGCGAGGGTGAAGAGGGGATCGCCGCTGCGGACCGTCTGGCCGAGCTCGATCGCCCGATCGACGATGGTCCCGGCGAAGGGTGCGGTCGGGCGCGCGTGCTCGAGGTCGAGGGCCGCGCGGGCGTAGGCCGCCTCCGCCCGCTCGCGGGCGAAGCGCGCCTCGTCCACCTCCTGCGGGGTGATGGAGCGACTCTCCAGCAGGCCGGAGAGACGGTCGAAGCTCGCGACCGCCTGCTGCATCTCGATCCTCGCGAGCTGCTCGGCGATGCGGAGCGGAGACTCGTCGATGGCGCAGAGGGCGGCTCCCGCCTCCAGCTGCGCTCCCTCCTCGACAAGGAGCTCCTCGACCTCCCCCTCGACGCGGGCGTAGATGACCACCTCCCGCTCGGGCTCGAGGATCCCGCTCCCGGAGACCCGCTCCCGGACCGTCTTCTTCATCGCCGCGGTGACCTCGACCGCGACGGCGGAGTCGTCCCCGGCGCCGGGGTATCCCCCGGAGCCCATTCCCATCACCCCGGGAGGCGGCCCCCCGGGTTTGTCCTCTCCCAGGACCCCGAAGACACGGAGTGCCTCGTTGACGAAGAACCCGCAGGTGAGCAGGGCGACGACCGCGAGGATCGTGCCGAGGAGTCGTGTCACGGGGAGATCTCCTTCTCGGGGGCGCACTCCCCGCAGGGGCAGAGGCCGCGCAGGGTGCGGAACGCGTAGATCCCGGTGCGGTGTCCATCGGAGAAGTGGAGGTTGAGCCCGTAGCGACCGGTCCGCTCCACGGTCTGGACATGGATGTCCGCGGGGAGGGTGCTCGGATCCAGGATCGGCGCCCGGGTCCACTCGTCGATGCAGGCCGCGCACTCGCAGCGCTCCCGCAGGAGGCGGTGGGAGTAAAGGCTCTCATGGCCGTCCCCCCACTCGATCAGCAGGGTGCTGGGCTCCAGGAACTCGATGCTCTGCGGGGTGTCCGCGGGTCCGGCCAAGGCTCCTCCGACGGGATCGAGGGCAGCGGGTGTCCCTCGCGCTCGAGAGCTCCTCACCCGGTGTGGGGGTTCTTCGTCGCGGGAACGCCACCGGATGCGCCGGAGAGCCCTCCGTTTCCGGAGATGGCGCGACCGAGTGGATGGGGCAGTCTAGCCGGGAGGGGGTCTCGCTTCGAGACTTCGGGGAGGGAGTTCGGCGCGCGAGCGCCCCGGGAGACGGGATCTCGGTCGAGCGCAGAGGGCCCTCGGAAGCGGAGAGAGCCCCAGAAAAGGAGTGAGCCCCCTCCGGAACTGGGTCGATTCCGGAGAGGGCCTTGTTGGAAGGCAAGTTGTGGCTCCGGGGAGCGGGGAGTCGCTCGACCCGGAAACGGCGCTTCAGCTCCGGTGAGGGAGCCAGGTTTCTCGTTCACCCGCGGGGGGTGTAGAGGGCCGGAGAGAGGTACGCCGCGTCATCACTGGGAACCAACTCCATGGGCCCGACACTCCCAAAACTCTCTCCGGCTGTCGAGCCGCAGGGAGAGTAGCTTGTGCTTTGCAAAGTGTAAAGCACAATTCTGGGAGATTCTTCGGCCTCCGTCTCTCCCTCACGCAACCCGCTTCAGCGAATGGGTTTACGGGGGGAAGAAATCGCCTCTCCCCACCACATTCGTTGATCTCCTGACCCCTTTCGGGTGTCTCGGTTACGATCCTCACCGACATCGGAGGGAAGGAGGAGGAGGCGATGGAGATCGACCGGGAGACCGTGCTCCCCTACCTCACCGGGCTCCAGAACCGGATCTGCTCCGCCCTGGAGGAGCTCGACGGGGAAGCCCGATTCCGCGGGGATCGGTGGCAGCGGGAGGAAGGGGGAGGAGGCGACACCCGGGTCCTCACCGACGGAGCGGTCTTCGAGCGCGCCGGGGTAAACCTCTCCCATGTGCACGGTGCGCAGCTCCCGCCCGCTGCGAGCGCGGCGCGTCCCGGGCTCGCGGGGCGCCCCTTCGAGGCGATGGGGGTCTCCCTCGTCGTGCACCCCCGCAATCCCTATGTCCCGACCTCTCACTGCAATGTCCGGTTCTTCACGACGACCGACGGCGGAGCCCCGATCGCGTGGTTCGGGGGAGGCTTCGACCTGACCCCGTACTACCCCTTCGCCGAGGACTGCGCCCACTGGCACCAGGTCGCCCACGACCGGCTGGGAAGGGTCTCACCGGAGCTGTATCCGGCGTTCAAGTCGTGGTGTGATCGGTACTTCCAGCTCCCGCACCGCGGGGAGGCTCGGGGGATCGGCGGGGTCTTCTTCGACGACCTCGGACCGACCGCACCCCCGGAGAGCCCCTCCCCCGCCGTCGATCTCGCCACCGCCTTCTCGGTGATGAAGGCGGTCGGTGACGGATTCCTCGAGGCCTACCGCCCGATCGTCGAACGCCGGCGCGGGCTCGCCTACAGCGAGGCGGAGCGCCGGTGGCAGCTCCTGCGCCGAGGTCGCTATGTGGAGTTCAATCTCCTCCACGATCGGGGGACCCTCTTCGGGATCCAGAGTCGGGGCCGGACGGAGTCGATCCTGATGTCCATGCCCCCCCTCGTCGCCTGGGAGTATGACCACTCTCCTCCCCCCGGCTCGCCGGAGGCCTCCCTTCTCGAGGACTTCCTGCCCCCCCGAGACTGGCTACCCTAGATCCTAAACCCATATTTCGTAGCGATTTCCGTCACCCGTCCCCGATGGCAGTGACAAAAGCGCAATTTCGAGGATTGCGATTTCGGCAATCCCCCGTTAGGCTCCATCGATGTCGGAGCACCCCTCCGACCGACCCGGACCTCCACCCCCGTCGCCGCTCCGCCTTCCCCCGACCGCTCCTCCTCGGAGCGCGCCCGGCGGATCGGCCGACCTCAGACCCGGCGCCACGCCGGGGGGGAGAGCGCGGGCAGGCTTCCTCGGAAGGGAGACACGGCATGAACGAGGAGTACTACGAAGAAAGCCACGCCGAGTACCAGGAGCCGGAGAACCGCCTCCCGGAGTGGCTGAAGGACTCCCCCTACTGGCTGATCGCCGTGCTCGTCCATGTCGTCTTCCTTCTCATCGCGGCGACCATCGTCGTCTTCGAGAAGAGCCTCGAGGAGGAGCAGGCGCGGACCATCGTGCGTCGCGAGACGAAGCGCGAGGAGTACGACCCGAACAAGAAGCGCGACATCGACCGGAAGCCGGAGATCCTCAAGCCCCAGGAGAAGAACCCGCTCCTGCAGCTGAAGCCGGACAAGATCTCGAAGACCCCCAAGGGGACCGACCTCAACAACAAGACGAACAAGAACCTCTCGAACACCTCGATCGATGACGCCATCGGGACGAGCGGGGCGGGGGCCGGGGCCTACGGCAACCGGTTCGGTCGTGGCTCCCTCAACCGGGAGGGCGGGAGCGAGGCGACCGAGAGCGCCGTGCTCGCGGCGCTCCACTGGCTCCGACGCCACCAGAACCCCGACGGCAGCTGGTCATCGAGTGACTTCCTCTCCAAGTGCGACTCCCAGAAGTACGGCGCGATCTGCACCCACGCGGATGCCACCAAGGCGTACGAGGAACGAGGGGTCGGCTTCGAGGGCTATGACATCGGGGTCACCGGCCTCGCGATGCTCGCGTACCTGGGCTACGGACACACCCACAAGGATGGGGAGTATCCCGAGTTCCGCGAGGTCATGAAGAAGGCCATGAACTGGATGCTCAAGCAGCAGGTGAAGAGCGGGGACGAGAAGACGAAGGGGCTCTTCGGAGCCCCGAGCGAGGCGGTCGACGAGTGGGTGTACAACCACGCGATCGCGTCGAT
Organism: Pseudomonadota bacterium; assembly: GCA_017859655.1. Lineage (GTDB taxonomy): Bacteria > Planctomycetota > UBA8108 > UBA1146 > UBA1146 > JAFMMO01. Next base: position 4,365 of record JAFMMO010000053.1, read on the forward strand.
GGCGATGGCGGAGCTCCTCGTCATGAGTCAGGACAAGATCCGCCTCGCCCGCCCGGTCTCCTCCGCCGCGGAGTGGATCCTCAGCGCCCAGAACCCCGGGACGAAGACCGCCCGCCTCGGGTGGAAGTACGGCTACGTCGACGGCTACAACGACACCTCGGTCAGCGGCTGGATGGTCCTCGCCCTCAAGGCGATCAAGGCGTGCTCCGCCCTGAAGCTGATCAAGCTCTCCCCCGAGGACTACAAGCAGTCGATCGACGGGGCCATCGCCTGGATCGAGTCCTGCACCGGCAGCCGCTCCGGCAAGACCGGCTACCAGTCGCCGGGAGACGAGGGCTCGAAGCTGCTCTCCTTCTACGGAGACGAGTACCCCTTCTCGAAGGACCTCTCCTGCATGACCGCGGTGGGGGTCCTCTGCCGCCTCTTCGCCGGTCAGACCCGGCGGGAGGACAAGCTCAAGATGGGGGTGGACCTCCTGATGGAGGAGCTGCCGGAGTGGACCCCTCAGACCGGGCGACGGCAGTCGAAGATCAACATGTACTACTGGTACTACGCCACCTACGCGCTCTTCCAGTTCGGCGGAACGAAGTGGAAGGACTGGAACGAGGCGATGATCGAGGCCCTCGTCCGCAACCAGCGCGTCGGCGGCTGCGAGGACGGAAGCTGGGATCCGATCGGAGAGTGGGGAGCCGCGGGAGGCCGCGTCTACGCCACCGCGATCGGGGCGATGACCCTCGAGGTCTACTACCGCTACGTCCGCGCCCAGTAGCGCGCGACCGCACTCCACCGCGAGCGCACAAAGTCGAATTGCAGGACCGGCCCCCGTTCTTCGGGGCAGGAAGAGCGGGGCCGGCTCCTCTCTCCCGAGCACAGCGGGCCGGGGTCAGCCCTCGGCGCAAAGGCCCGGCCTGGACGGACTCCCTGGCCGAACTCCCTGGACGAACTCTCCGCCCCCGACCGCGAGGGAGGCCCCCCGATGCCGACCATCTCCCTGAACGGAGAGCAGCGCACGATCCCCCCCTCCTCGACGGTGGAGGATCTGGTCCGCTCCCTCGAGTCCGAGGGGCTGACCGCCGACCGAAGGGCGATCGCCGTCGAGGTGAATCGCAGCATCGTCCCGCGCTCCACCTACGAGACCCACACGCTCGACGACCGCGACGAGATCGAGATCGTCACGATCGTCGGAGGAGGCTAGCACCATGAGCGACACCACCCTTCCCGACGCCCCGCGGACCCGGCCGGAGAGCCCGGCCGCCACCCTCTCCCCCCCGCCGATCACCCTCGGCGACCGTACCTTCCAGTCGCGGCTCTTCGTCGGGACCGGCAAGTACCGCGACCCCGAGACGATGATCGCGGCCCTCGATGCTTCCGGCTGCGATGTGGTCACCGTCGCGATCCGTCGGGTCGACTTCAAGGGGGGCGAGGACCCGGTGATGGCCCACCTCGACCGGGGCCGCTACACCATCCTCCCGAACACCGCGGGGTGCTTCGACGCCGAGGATGCGGTTCGGGTCGCCCGCCTCTCCCGGGAGCTGGGCCTCGGGGACTGGGTCAAGCTGGAGGTCCTCGGCGATCGGAAGACCCTCCTCCCCGACCCGGTCGGCACCCTCGAGGCCTGCCGCACCCTGGTCGGCGAGGGCTTCAGCGTGCTCGCGTACACCTCGGACGACCCCGTGATGGCGCTGCGCCTCCAGGACGCCGGCGCGACCTCGGTGATGCCGGCGGGCTCGCCGATCGGCAGCGGACAGGGGATCGTCAACCCGAACAGCCTGCGGATCATCCTCGAGACCCTCAGCGTCCCCGTGATCATCGACGCCGGGGTCGGCACCGCGAGCGATGTCACCATCGCGATGGAGCTCGGCGCCGAGGGGGTCCTCCTCAACACCGGGATCGCCGGCGCCGAGGACCCGGTCGCCATGGCCCACGCGATGCGCAGGGCTCTGGACGCGGGCTACTTCGCCGCGCGCGCCGGGCGGATCCCCAAGCGACTCTACGCCACGGCCTCGAGCCCGACCGAGGGAGTGATCGGGGAGTGATCGGAGCCGCGCTCGTCCAGGACCCTCCGAGCGAGGACCCCGCGTCGGCGGAGAACCTCGAGACCCTCCTCGCGGAGCTGCCGCCGCAGCTGCTCCTCTTCGGGCTCCTCGTCGCGGGCGCGAGCCTCGCCTTCACCCTGATCACGCTGCGACTCCTCCACCGTGAAGCTCCGGAGCGCCGCCTCCCCCGCCCCCGCTGGGGAGAGGGGGAGATCATCCTCGCCTTCGGGTTCTGGTTCCTCTCCCAGAACCTCGCGGTGCTCGCGGCGAATCTGCTCGCCGCTGCGATCGAGCTGCGGATCGGCCTGCCGGTCTCCGCGCTGGCGAGACCGGCCGGCGTCGACCCCTTCCTCGCCATCCGCCTCCTCTGCCTGGGGGTGGGGAGCCTCACCTTCGCCGGCGGCCTGCTGCTCCTGCCGAGGCTCCTGCAGCAGCCACTCGTGACCCTCGGGATCGGGCCCGGTCGGCTGAAGGAGTCGCTCCCTCACGCCGCGTTGATCCTCCTCTGCCTCGGACCGGGCCTGGTGGCGGTCTCCGCCTTCTGGAACATCCTGCTCGCGAAGCTCGGGCTCGACGCCGCACCCCAGAAAATCGTATCGAGCTATGGCACCGCGATCGAGGGCGGACAGCTCGGACTGATCCTCTCGATCTGCGCGATGACGGTGGTCGTGGCGCCGATCGTCGAGGAGCTCCTCTTCCGCTCCCTCCTCTTCCGGTGGATGGAGTCCCGCTGGGGAACACGCGTCGGGGTGATCGGCTCGGGGATCGCCTTCGGGCTGATCCACCTCTCCCTGGGAGCCCTGCTGCCGATCTCCCTCCTCGGCATGCTGCTCGCCGTCGTCCTCGCCCGCACGGGGAACATCACGACCTGCATCGTCCTGCATGCCCTCTTCAACGGCTCGAACCTCCTCCTCATCGCACGGGTCCTCCAATCGTCGGGGGGCTCGTGATGGCGAGTGCGAAGCCGAGCGGCTTCTCGGTGAGGAGAGGCGGTGGCCCTTGATCGACATCGGTGCCCGCATCAAGGAGCTCCGCGAGGAACGCCGGATCACGGGGAAGGAGCTGGCCGAGCGGATCGGCGTCTCCCCGTCCCAGATGACGCGGATCGAGAAGGGACAGCGTCGCGTCGACAGTGAGGTCATCGCGCGCCTCGCGGAGGTCCTCGACCTCTCCCCCGCCGCCTTCTTCGCGGCGGACGCACCCGAGGCGGATGCGCTCTCCCCGAAGCGGCAGAAGGAGCTCGGCCTGGGTGACCTCCACGCCGAGATCGGGAAGCTGATTCGATCGGAGCGCCGACGGCGCCACCTGACCATCGATGACCTCGCCCGTCGGACCGGCCACACCAAGGCGTATGTCCTCGCGGTGGAGGAGGGACGCAGGAGCGGCCTCGAGGGAGACTTCATCCGCAAGGCGAGCCGTCTCCTGCAGCTCGATCCGTTCCTGCTGCTCGAGCGTCAGGAGTCGATCATCCGCGGGCTCTCCGTCCGCGTGCACCGACTGACCTCCGATGCGATCCAGGCTGACCCGGCGGGTGGCGGGATCCCGATCCTCCTGGGAGACGAGGCGGACTACCCCTGTGAGTTCGACCGGGACGGGGAGCCGATCGCCACGGTGGAGGGGACCTTGCGCATCCCGGAGCTGGCCGGCACCCGCTCCTTCGCGCTCCGGGTCCGCGGCGAAGGCATGACCGCACCGCCCTTCCGCGCCGGGGACCTCGTCGTCTTCGGCGGCCCCGAACCGATCCGGAACGGCGCGTTCGCCTTCATCCGTCATGGATCGGACCGCTCGACCTTCGGTCGCCTCTTCCGGGACCAGCCGGAAAAGCTGCGAATCCAGTACTTGCGTCCGGAGGTTGCACCCCTCATGCTGAGGGCCGATGAACTGACTCGTGCATGGCCACTGATCGCCCACGTGGTGATCGGTGACCCGCGAGGAGGAGCCTCCTAAGGTGCTCTCCGGAGCCCTTGGGTCGGAGGCCACGGTCGCGGAGTTGCGGGCGCCCGCCCCTTCTCCCGGACGACCGGCCCGGTGAACCAGCCGTGGGTCGATCCACCTCAGGATCCCCGCCGCCCGATCCGGTGTCGGACTCCTCTCGCCCTCACGAGACAGCGAACAGTGCTCGGAGCAGCCGCCTGCTCACGCAGGACCGAGCCTGGACGAATCGAGCGTTCTCGGAGCGTTCTCACCAGCAATGGTGAGCTCGTAGAGGGAGTTGTCCGGGAACACACCTCCTCACGGGTCGGGGGATGAATATCCCACTCCCCCGATCCATCTTTTCCCTTTCTCATCACTCAGCTCTCCGGTCTTCACCGGAATCTCGAGGCATGCTCTCGGTGCATCCCGGTGCTCGGTGCATCCCGGCGTGTTCGCGTCCCGTGGATGCGAAACGGGCCCGGACGCGAAGCCGCGCCCGGACCCGTGTCCGCTCCCAGGGCAGGGATGACTCTCAGCGAATGTGGTGCACGCGCAGCTCCGGCTGGAGGTTTCGAAGGGTCTGAATGACCTCCTCGAACTGCGGTCCCGCGCCGAGACGCAGGTACTGCTCGAAGTGCTCGATCGCTCCCTTCTGATCCCGCTGGCCGAGGGCGATCGCCCCCAGGTAGTAGTGCGGGGTGGGGAACCCCGGATCGACCTCGAGGCAGCGCTGCAGGTAGGTCCGCGCCTCGGTGGGGTTGTCCTCGCGCAGGCAGATCTCGGCGAGCTGGATGTACGGACCGGTGTACTCGGCGCCGGTTCCCTCGATCACCTCCCGCAGGCTCGCCTTGGCGAGGCGGTAGTTCCCGATCCCGGCGTAGATCGTCCCCTTGAGGTACTCGTACTTCGAGTTCTCCGGGTCGAGGCGGATGGCGCGGTCGAGGTGGCGCAGGGCGGTCCGATGGTCCTTCTGCAGCCAGTAGAGACGCGCGAGGCGCTCCGGGTACAGCGGCTCATCCGGGAACTCCCGGCTGAGGTCCTCGTACTTCTCGATCTTGAGCTCGAGGACGGTCGAGCGCCCCTGGGGGGTCGGGGTCACGAGATCGTTCCGGACCTCCCGCACCGCCTGCTGGACGCAGCCGGTCGTGGGAAGCAGGAGCAGGAGCGCCAGAAGGGCGAGTGGAGTGCGCAGGGAACGGTCCATGGGATTTCCTCTCCGGGGATCGAAGTCCCCGTTGAGGATCTCGACACGATCGGACCTCCCCTTGAGGAGGAGTTCCGGGAAGATCCGGGAAAAGCGCCGGTCAGCGCAGCGGACCGGGCTCGAGCTGGAGGACCGCCGCCCGGGAGGAGGCGGGGAGAGGGACGGACGGGGTCGCCGGAGCCCCGCGGACGAGGGGGCCGAGGTCGATGCGGGCCGTGCGGAGGACCGCCCCTTCTTCGTCGAGGAGCTGGATCGTCGCCTCCCCCCCCACCGTGAGGAGCTCGTGAGCGCGCAGCGCGGACGCGCGATCCCCCGCAGCCTCGATCCGGTCGCGCCAGACATCCCGCGCCTCCCGGTCCCGAGGGAAGCGGGGGCCGCGAAGCACACGGACCCAGTAGGTGCCGAGGGAGTGCCCCGCCTCGATCGCGAGACGCGCCCCGAAGGTCGAGGTCTCGATGGCGAGGGCTCGGGGAGAGGGCGCGAGGACGCGATCGTGCCAGCCGGTCCCGATCCCGAAGGCGACGGCGAGGAGGAGGAGCCCCACGCCGAGCCGCAGGGATCGAAGCCGGGAGGCGGATGCGCGGTTGCTGCCGGGACGATCGGACTCCCTCGGGAGGACCATCCCCCGGGGGACGATCCGGCCCACGACGCACTCGAAGCGCGTCTCCACGACGTGCTCGGGATGCACCTCGAGGCAGCGCGCGGTGGATGAGAGCGGGCGTCGAGGATCCGCGGCGTCGGCGATCTGCTGGAGGCGCTCGAGGATCTCGTTCTTCCGCTCGGCATCCAGCCGGTCCCCGGGGCGACGCTCACCCTCGAACCGGATCGTGAAGCGCCCGCCGCGGATCCGCAGCCCCGCTCCCTCCAGCCCGAGCCGCCGGAGCTCCTCGACCGCGGCGGCGAGCGCGACCTCGCCCCCGCCGGCTCCCTCGGTGGACCCCTCGATCGACCCCGCGATGGCCCCCTCGAAGGACGCCTCGAGAGGGAGGGCGAGCCGGGTCGGACCGTCGAAGGCGGCCGGGTCATCGGACAACGGAGTCTCCCTCCGGCGGCGGAAGCTCCTCGAGAGGGATCCAGCCATCGAGTCCCCCCCTCCAGACGAGGGTTCGAGCCCCGATGTGCCCGTCGCGATGGAGGAGGCGCAGCTCGGAGGCGGGGATCGGCCCGATCGCCTCTCCGCTCCGCACGAAGTACCAGTCACCGCTCCCGAGCCGGGGTGCAGACGACGGGGGGGGCTCCGGTGACCGCGCAGCCTCATCGGAGCCTCGACGCCTCGACGGCCGGTCGTGGCGATCCGCCCCCAGCACGAGCGCGATCAGCACGATCACCACGATCGCGATGGTCTCCATCGGCGAGATCTCCTTCCCGCGCTCTCCGGAGGGATCAGAAGCTCGCCCGGCGACGCCCGCCTCCCGGCAGGGTCGACGGATCGACGCGCACCTCGAGGATCTGATCCCCCACCCGGATGAGGTCGATGGTGTCGAGCCCCTCGATCACGCGGCCGAAGATCGTGTACCGACCATCGAGGTGCGGGGTCGGCAGGTGCGTGATGAAGAGCTGACTCCCCCCGGTGTGATCCCACAGCTTCGGCATGCCGATCGACCCTCGGTGGTAGGACTCGGGGTGGATCTCATCGACGAGGTGGTATCCGGAGTCACCCCAACCATCCCCACGGGGGTCCGCGCCCTGGACGACGAAGGAGGGGACGACGCGGTGGAAGTGGAGGCCGTCGTATCCACCCTCCAGCGCGGTGGCGACGAACCCCGAGACATGGCGGGGGGCCGCCTCCAGATCGAGCTCGACGACGAGGGAGCCCCGCGCAGTCCGGATGGTGGCTCGCACGGGGGCATCGACCTCGAAACGGTCGTCGAGGCGGGCATAAGGAAGCGACGAAGGAGGGGGCGCGCGGTCCGCATCCGGCATCGGCACCCCGAGCACGCGGGAGGCGATGGTGCGGACTCCCCGGAAGGGATCCTCCAGCGCCGCCTCCGCGATCACGGTCGCGAGATCGGGGGAGCTCTCCGCGAGCTTCTCGAGGATGGTACCCCGAAGCTCCCAGAACTCGCGCGCCCCGGAGTCCCACCAGATCTTCACGAGGGTCTCGTCCCAGCCGGGGGGGCGCTCCTTCGCGAAGACCTCGGCGACGGTGGCCCGCACGGCGAGGTCGGGGTCCTCGAGCACCGTCCTGAGCAGGGAGAAGCGGAACGGAGCCTCGATCGAGCCGATGGAGCTCACCGCTGCGGTCCGAACCCTCGGATCCAGATCACGCAGGAGGCTCGCCAGCGAGGTGCTCCCCCCCTTCCCGACGATCCCGAGCGCGGTCGCGGCCGCGGTCCGATCGAGCGGATCCTCACTCCCCGCCATCGCCTCCAGCACCGGCAGGCTCTCATCCCCGCTGCAGCGCGCGAGGGCGATGGCTGCGGCTCGGCGGACGGTGGGATCCGGGGTCCGCTCGAGCGCGGCGAGGATGAACGGTGCCTCGATCTCGCCGCCACCCGAGGCGAGCGCCTCGAGGAGGACCTCCTGCACCGCGGGCCGGCGATCGCGCATCAGCTCGGCGAGCAGGATGTCGCGGGCCGGCTCGGCCCACGCCTCGACCTCCGCCCGGAACGCCCCGAGGGTGCGCAGCGCCTCGACGCGGGCGGTCCACAATGTCCGGGGGTCGCGGAGGAGCTCGGCGATGGCCGGGAGGAGCTCTTCCCGGTCGGGATCGATCGGCTGGCGCAGCCCCCAGGCCGCGAAGGTGCGCTCCCGCTCATCCCCGGCCGAGAGAAGGGGAACGAGGGGAGGGACGGTGCGAGGGTCGTCGATCCGCATCAAGCCGTAGGCGGCCCGCCAGCGCACTTCCACCTCGGGGTCTCCCAGCAGGGCGATGAGCGGCTCGATGGCCGGGGCCGCCGCTTCCCCGGTGTGCCAGCATGAAAGAGCGGCCTCTCCACGGACGAGGGGAGAGGGATCGGAGAGCGCGTCGATGAGCACCTCGATCGCGGACTCCGCGATCCCATCCCCCTCGAGTCGACCGACCGCGAACACCGCCAGTCGCCGGATCTCGGCGACCGGATCCTCCCGCACCAGGGTTCGCAGCGCGCCGTACGCCTCCCCCCGCCGCAGGAGCGCGAGGGACTGGAGGGCGGCGCAGCGCACCTCATGAGACTCCGGGCGGGAGACTCGAGGAGTCAGGAGGGCCACGGCCTCGGGGGGACGCAGCACGCCGATCGCCCGGGCCGCCTCCCGCCGGACGAACGGATCGGGGTGCTGGATCGCCCGCCGCAGGAGGTCGCCGGTGAAGTGGCCGGAGTCCACCGCCTCATCGAGGCGACGCATCCATCCCATCTCCACCGTGCGGTCACCGGGCGAAGGCGACGACTCCCCATCCGGGGTCGGCGTGCACCCGAGGGCCACGAGGATGAGAGGGGAGAGGAGCAGGACGGACAGCGATCGAGCTTCGCCGCGGAGTCCGCGGCGCCGACACGAGGCGAGCCGCGTGGGCGACCGCATCACTCCGCCTCCCCCGCCTCGGTCGGCCCTCCCGCCGACGGGGGTGCCCCCCCGGTCTCCCCGATCCCGAGGCGCAGCAGCTCGATCTCCTCGTAGGAGTAGACGCGGCCGGAGCCGGAGCCGGGGCACTCCTCCACGACCTCGAGCCACTGGTCGACCTTGCGGAGGTTCTCGGGCCAGAAGGGGAACGTGCGGCACTGAGTAGGACGGACCGGGTAGATCGTGCACCCCTCATCCCAGAAGACGCAGTCGAAGTTCGGCTTCTCCTTGAGACTCCACCGCTTGCCGACGCGCATCAGGTAACGCTCCCCGAAGGTGTCGACATCGAGGCCGAGGTGCTCCGCGACCCGGGCGATCTCCTCGGTGGACATCCAGACATAGCCCTCGATGCGGCAGCAGTGTCCGCACTGGGTGCACGCGAAGGGGAGGCCATCCTCGTACCACTTGCGCGGCGCGCTGGAGGCCGGCTCGCTCTCGGACATCGACTCCTCCTGATCCTGACGGCCGGTCGGACCCCGACCGGACGGACGCGAATCGTAGGCGATGCGAGGGCCCGGAGGGAGACCTGCTCGGACTCCGTGGTATCCTCCACGGACCCGCACCCGGAGGAGCCGATGACCCGACCGACCCGCTGCCGCCTGTCCGCCGCCCTCCGCATCGGCACGCTCCTCGCCCTGCTCCTCCCTGCCGCCCCCCTGGAGGGGCAGCTCTGCCCTCCCGATACTCCGCCGACCGGGAACCTCTGGGTCTCCAGCTCGGGGACCCATGAGATCTTCCGCTTCCTCTCCGACGGGACCCCGGACGGGTCCTTCACGCTCCCCGGCCTCTCGGGCCCCCGCAGCATCACCGAGCTGCCGAGCGGGGAGCTCGCCGTGGCGAGCCAGTTCTCGAACCAGGTGCTCATCTGCGACGGGACCGGTGACTTCATCCGATCGATGGGGATCGGGTCGGTCTCCGGCCCGACCGGCGCGGCGATGGGACCGAACGGCCACTACTACCTCTGCTCCTTCAACACGAGCACGATCCTCGAGATCGACCTCACCACGGAGTCGGTGGTGACCACCCACGCCTCGCCGGGGCTCGCCGGGGCGAACTGCATCATCTTCCGGCCGGACGGCGGCTTCCTGGTCACCGGCCAGAGCTCGAACGATGTGCACCGCTTCGCCCCCGACGGGACTCCCCTCGGCAGCTTTCCCACCGGGCAGTCCAGCGTCATGGGAGGCGCCCTCGACCACTCCGGCCGGCTCCTCGTGGCGGGAGGCGCGAGCAACGATGTCCGCCGCTTCACCTGCGACGGCGCGCCGATCGACATCTGGACCGTCCCCGGCGGTCCACAGAGCATCGCGGTGCGCGAGGACGGGACCGTCTTCGTCACCACCTTCTTCACGAGCCAGGTGCGTCAGTACGACGAGAGCGGGGCGTTCCTCGGTTCCTGGTCGGGCGGGAGCCAGATCCGCGGGATCGAGTTCCTCCTCCCGCCCCTCCCGGGGGGGGAGTTTCGCCGCGGGGATGCGAACCTCGACGGGGGGACCGATCTGGCGGACGCCATCGCCACCCTCGCGGCGCTCTTCACCGGCGCGCCCCCCCTGGCCTGCCCCGACGCCGGGGATGCCAACGACGACGGCACGCTGAACATCGCCGATCCGATCCACCTCCTCAGCTACCTCTTCACCGGCGGACCTCCCCCGCCCCCCCCGTTCCCCGGACCCGGCTTCGACCCGACCCCGGACCCCCTAGACTGTTGAGACCCCGCGGGGTCGCGGTGACAGCGGCGCCTCCCCTCGATATCCTGACCCCCGCGAGGCCCGGGAGAGAGCCGCGGCTCCTCTCCTCGCGAGCCGAGCCACCCCGTGGGAAGGACCATCGATGCGACCCCTTGCTCGTCCCCCTTGGCTCCCGGCCGCGCTCGCCCTCCTGCTCCTCTCCCTCACCGGCTGCGTGGAGCGCGCCCTCCTCATCCGCTCCGAGCCGGCGGGGGCGCGAGTCTTCGTCGACGGGGCTTCGCTCGGCGAGACCCCACTCCGGATGCCGTTCGACTTCTACGGCACCCGGGAGGTGATGGTCCGCTGGGAGCCGACCGAGCTCGGGGAGACCTCCTACGCGCCGGTGACGGAGCAGGTCGAGCTCAACGCTCCGTGGTACCAGTACTTCCCCATCGATCTCCTCGCGGAGTTCGTGTGGCCCGGGACCATCGTCGATGAGCACCTCTTCGAGTGCACCCTCCGTCCCCAGAGCCTGGGAGCCATGGAGGCTCGCTTCGAGGAGTCCGCCCGGGCGGCGGGGCTGAGCTTCCCGAAGGATGCACCCGCCCCAGGAGACGGAGGCGACCGATGAGCGATCGACTCGACCCGCCCTTCTCCGCCCCGGACCGCGACCCCGCGGACCTCGACGGCGTCCGGATCCTCGTCTTCGGCCTGGGCGGCTTCGGCGGGGGGGCGGGAGCGGCCCGCTTCCTCGCGGAGCAGGGCGCCGCCGTCACGGTCACCGACCTGAGGACCCCGGACCAGCTGGGGCCCGCTCTCGAGATCCTCGGTGATGTCCCCCTCGCCGGTCGTCGCCTCGGGGGCCATGACATCACCGACTTCACCGAGACCGACTGGGTCGTGGTGAATCCCGCGATCCGCCCGGGGAACCCGCTCCTCTCCGCCGCGACCCGCGCCGGCGCGCGGCTCGTCACCGAGGTCGGGGTCTTCCTCTCCTGGTGCCCCTCTCCCCATGTGGCCGGGATCACCGGCTCGAATGGGAAGAGCACGACCTGTCGTCTCCTGGCGGAGTTCCTGGAGGAGAGCGGGCATCGCACCCACCTCGGGGGGAACTTCGGCGGCTCCCTCCTCCTCGACCTCCCCCGGATGACCCCGGACGATCGCGTGGTGGTCGAGCTCTCCAGCTTCCAGCTCGCCCGGCTGGGGCCGGACACCCCCCGGCCCGCCGCCGTGGGGATCACCCAGATCAGCGCGAACCACCTCGACTGGCATGGGACCTACGAGGCTTACCGCACCGCGAAGGAGCAGCTGTTGCGGTCTGCGAACTCCGCCCTCCCCCGCGCCCTCCAGATCGCCGCTCTCCCCCGGGGTGAGACGAAGCTCATGGCGGGCGCCCTCCTCGCGGGACGCCCGGTCGTCTCGTGCGGGGCGGACCGCCCCCAGGGCTCGGGGGTCGGTGTGCAGGACGCACACCTCTGCGCCTTCCTCATCGACGAGGACGGCTCGGAGGAGGTGCACCCCCTCGTCCCCATCTCCGCCTTCCCCCGACAGGGGCGCCATGAGGTCGAGAACGCGGCGGTCGCCTGCGCCCTCGCGTTCGCCCTCGGCGCGGACCGCTCCGTCTTCGAGCCCGTCATCGCGCGACAGCTCCCCCTCCCGCACCGCCAGGAGGATGCGGGGGAGATCGCGGGGATCCGCTTCGTGGACGACTCGAAGGCGACGACCCCCGAGGCGACCTGCGCGGCTCTTGAGGCGTTCTCCCCCCGGTCGATCCTGCTCGCGGGCGGCCATCACAAGGGGGGGGACCTGACCGAGCTCGCCCGCATGGTCCGGGAGCGCGCGACCGGCGCGATCTGCTACGGGCGGAGCCGACACGAGCTGGCCCGGGCCCTCGACGAGGGCGGCGTGGAGGCGGCGAAGGTGCAGGTGGTCGAGCGGTTCGCCGATGCGTTCCGGCGCGCGACCGAGGTCGCCCGGGAGGGAGATGTGATCCTCCTCTCCCCCGCCTGCGCCAGCTTCGATGAGTTCCGGAGCTTCGAGGAGCGGGGCGAGGTCTTCCGAGGTCTGGTCGAGGGCTACCGGCAGCAGCGCGCGACCTGATCTCCGGGGGCTCGCGGGCGGGTCACTGCCGCTCGGGAGGACTCTCTCCGCCGCCCTGCGATCGACGGACGCCGACCCAGATGACGAAGCGCGCGCCCTTCTTGCCATCGCGACTCCGCGTCCGGATCTCCTCGACCTCGAAGCCCGCCGCGCGCAGATTCGTCGGGAAGAACTTGGCGGGGCCCGCTCCCCAGATGGTCACGACGCCGGGCCGTCGCACCGCGCGGGCCAGGGTCCGCAGCCCGATCTTCGAGTAGAGCCAACCCTCGCTCGGGCCGGTCTTCGAGTGGGGACCGTTGTCGATGTCGGTGATCACCGCATCGAAGGTGCGGGGGCTCGCCTCCAGCGTGCGGGCGATGTCGCCCACGACAACCTCCACCCGGGGGTCGGCGAGCGGCTCCCCCGCGAGGGAGGCGAGGACCCCCCGATTCCACTCGACCACCTCCGGCACCAGCTCGCAGACCGTCACCCGCGCTCCCTCGGGAAGACGATCGAGGGTGGCCCGGAGGGTGAAGCCCATGCCCAGACCACCGATGAGGACATGGGGCGCAGGGTTCCCGGCGAGCCGATCGCAGGCGAGCTCGGCGAGCTGCATCTCGCTGGAGGTGGCCCGGCTCGTCATCAGCTCCCAGTTGCCGACGCAGATCTGGAAGTCCTCTCCCCGCTGATAGAGGTGCAGCTCATCTCCGGGGGAGATCTCATCACTCTGCCCGCGGGGGCCGGTCGAGTCGGGGACCACCGCCGTGGCGATGAGTTTCCTGGGCAGCATCGGGCTCCGTTCCGCAGGGGGCTCCCCGGCATCCTCGGCCGGGGTGCGCATCGTAGCCGACCGGGAGGCGGAGGGGTGCCGGACCCTCCGACTCCTGTCATTCCCGCCGAGGCGCGGATACCCTTCCCCACGCTGGCCTCCCGGAAGGAACCCCTGTGGCGAAACGACGCACCATCCACATCTGCAACGCATGCGGCTCCCAGCAGCCGCGCTGGCTCGGCCGCTGCCCCGACTGCGGCGAGTGGGACACCCTGCAGGAAGAGCTCGTCGACCGGACCCCCTCCGGCGGTGCGAGCGGAGTCCCGCCCCTCCCCTCCATCGATGCGACCCCGGCGATCCCGATCTGCGAGGTCGAGCCGGGGCGCAAGGTCGAGCCGGAGCGCAAGGTC
>JAFMMO010000253.1 GCA_017859655.1 Pseudomonadota bacterium
CCGCGGAGGGGGCCTGCAGGGCCGTGGCGCCGGAGACCGGGTCGAGCACCCGGATCGTGCAGTGGAGCGGCTCCCCGGCGGCGTCGACGACGACTCCGAGGACCGCGGTCGTGCTCTGGGCGACGGTCAGTTCGACGATGCCATCGTCCACCAGACCGGAGCTCTCGCTCACGAGACCGGAGTTCACCGTCACGAGGACCGGCGGCGCCGCGGCGTATCCGACCGGGAGACTCTCCGACGCGACGGAGAGGAGGTAGGTCCCGTCCGCGACGGCGATGGCGAAGCCACCCAGGGCATCGGTCGCCGCGCTGGTGATGACGGTCCCCCCGCCGGGGGTCAGGAGCTGCACCACGGTGGCGAAGGCGCCGACGACCCCGCCGGAGCCGTCGACCTCGGTCACGGTGCCGCTGATCGTGTTCGGCGCGGGGGTCAGGGTGAAGTCGATCGTCGTCGAGGAGATCGGGACGCCGGAGACCTGCTGGATGCTCGTCCCGGCGGTCGCGTCGACCTCGACGAGCACCGGGGTCGGGGCGAGGAAGCCGGCCGGGAGCGCGCCGTTCGCAAGGCGGACCCGGTGGAGGCCGCTCGGCAGGGCGATGCTCCAGGTCCCATCCGTGGCGTCGGAGAGCGCGGAGGCGAGGGGATCCCCGCTGAGCGCATCCTCGATGAGGACCGGGACCGCGATCGGAACGATCCCGCTCGCGTTGGAGAGGACGACCGTTCCACTCAGGGTGAGGGAGGCGGCGGTGTCCACCAGCTCGAAGCGGATGATGCCATCGTCGACTCCGTTGGCCGCTCCCGTCTCATCGCCCTCGAGGACGGCGCCGGACGCGCTGACCTGGACGGGGACCGAGGCGGGGGTGAGGGTTCCCGAGGGGAGGGAGTCCGCCGCGATGGAGATCGCGTAGGCCCCCGCGGGAGCATGGAGGATGTAGTCCCCGCTCGTGGGCGAAGTCGCGACCGAGGTCACGAGCTCACCGCTCGCGGCGTCCTTCAGGAGCACGAGGGAGGGGATGACGACTCCGTCGCCGGTGAGGACGCTGCCGCGGATGGTGGCGCCGGCGAGCGCCAGGGTGAAGTCGACCCCCTCCATCGCGGTGCCCGGATCCACGATCACCACGACCCCCGTCGGCGCGACGAGTCCGTCGGGGATGCTCGCGAGCGCCGGCCCGATCCGGTAGGCACCGGGAGGGAGCTGGAGGGTGTAGTCCCCGGTCGTGGCGACGGTCTGCGTGGTCTCGACGAGGGCGCCCGTCAGGATGTCGGTCGCGGTGACGACCACGCCGATGGGCAGGGAGCCCGGGTCGAGCACCGTACCGCTGACCGTGCCGAGGGTCTCGAGGAGCGGGAAGATGATCACTCCGTCATCGGGAGTCCCGCTCCACTCGACGATCCCGCTCGCCGTCACATGCAGGGCGATCGGGGCGGGGGCGACCAGCCCGTGGGGGATCGAGTCCGCTCGCAGCTCGGCGGTGAAGCTCCCCGCCGGGAGGGGGAGGTCGAACGCTCCCTCGATCGCGAAGCCCTCCGCGATCAGGTGTCCATCGAGGTCGAGGAGTCGGAAGGCGGCGCCGATCGGGTCACCGGAGGGGTCGAGGACCGATCCGCTGAGCGTCTGCTCCGCCGGAACCGGGTGGAAGTCGAGTTCGTGGAGTCCGTCGGTGTTCTCGGGGAGCACCGCGCCACCCTCCGTCGAGACGCTGATGCCGCCGTCATCGAGGATGACGAGGGAACGCGCCGACGGGGGGAGGAGGTTGGCGCCGAGCTGCGACGGGTCGAAGGGCAGGGTCGCCGGGTCGAGCTCGAGGGTGTAGCTCCCCGGGGGGAGGAGCAGGTGGTAGCTCGGATCGGCGATGCCGGTCTGCGCCTCCGCCACCGGCAGACCGGTGGCGCCGCTGCGGGCGACGATCCGCACGAGCGGGAGCTCGACGCCGGACGGGCTCGCCACGACACCGGTGATCCCGGCACCGAGGTCGGCGGCGTTCTGGATCGCGAAGTGGATCGTGCCGTCGTTCGGGAGGTTCACCCCCGCGAGGGGGTCGACGGTGGTGTCACCCTCGATCACGCTCGCGCCCTGAACGCTGAAGATCACGGGAGTCGGCGGGACCGCGGTGGCGGGCAGCGACGCGGAGAGCACCTCCGCGACGTAGGTCCCGTCGGAGAGGTCGAAGGAGAAGCTCCCGTCCTCGGCGGCGGTCACCTCAAGGAAGGCGCTCCCCGGGAGGTTCTCCGCGAGGGGCGCATGGACCGCGATCGTGGCGGGGATCCCGATGTCGACGCCTCCCGCGGTGAAGATCGTGCCGGAGATCGTCGCGCCGGCGAGGCGGGTGTCATCCAAGACGAGGTCGAGCGTGTTCGAGAGGACCCCGGGCCCCTCGATCTGGTCGGTCACGGTGATTCTGACCGGCGCGGGCGCGACGACCCCGGGCGGCAGGTCGGAGGGGTCGACCCCGAGGCGGTGGGTGCCCGGTCCGAGGAGCAGGATGTACTCCCCGGAGGCGGGGTCGCTCACCGCCTCGGTGAGCACGGTCCCCGAGATCGGGTCGCGCACCTGGACCGTGGCCTCGACCGGGAGGAGCACCCCGCTCCGCAGGACGGAGACGAGGCCGATCAGCTCGACCGACACGCGGGAGAGCTGGAAGTCGAGGGAGGGGATGGCGGCGAAGGAGCCGCTGTTGATCTGACCGGTCGGACCGACCGACAGCGGGACGGCGGGGGGGGCGACGGCTCCCGCCGGCAGGGTCTGCGGGTTGATCCCGATGGTGTAGGTCCCCGGGTACAGCGGCATGGCGAAGGTGCCGGAGAGCGCGCGGGACTGCATCCGGTTCACGATGCGCCCGGTGCCCGCATCGCGCAGGAGCAGCTCGACCGGGACTCCGAAGGAGTCTAGGGTGACCGTGCCCGGGAGGGTCGCCTTGCGCTGGATCAGCTCAAGCTCGACGACGCCGACCGGCGCGCTCGTCCCATCCGCGAGGGTGACCCCGTCATTCGTGACCGCGACCCGCACCGGCGGCGGGGGCGCGGCGCCGGCCGGGATCGACTTCGGGTCGATGGCGATCTCATGGATCCCGTTCGGCAGGCTGACGGAGAACTCCCCGGTGAAGGGGTCGGTGATCGCGGAGAGGATCTCGATGCTCGTCCCCGCCCGGGTCACGGTCAGCTCGGCGGAGACGACCTCTCCGGCCTCGATCGTCTCGGAGCGATCGAAGTCGAAGCGGACCACTCCGGTCAGGTTCGGTGTGCCGGCCTCGAGCGCGAGGTCGAGCCCTGCGATCGGACCGTCCTGCGAGACGATCTCCGCGACGCCATTGTGGATCGCGACCTCGAGGCGGACCGGGGGCGCGGGGAGGAAGCCGGCGGGGACGGTGGAGAGGATCGGCATCACCTCGATGGTCCCGACCGGGAGCTGGAGGGTCCAGGCGCCATCGAGGTCGGTGACCGAGCGGGCGACGACCTCTCCGCCCTTGCGGGCCACGACCCGGACATCCGGGAGGACCTGAGTCAGGTCCGCGGCCGCGAAGACGAAGCCGGAGAGGTTCACCGACGCGTCCGCGATGGCGAGGGTGACCACGCCGTCATCGAGGAGGCCGGAGCTCTCCTTGATCGGGCGCGTCGGGTCGGCGCCCGCCTCGACCGTGACGCGCAGCGGCGCCGGTCGGACCTGCCCCGCGGGGAGCCGGTCGGTGATGACGATGTCGTAGGAGCCATCGGAGAGGGGGAGCGTGAAGCCGCCGGAGGGCGTGGTGTCCGCGGAGGCGAGGGTGCCCCCGGTCGCCGGGTCCAGGGCGAGGACCCGCGTCGCGACCCCGGCGCCCTGGAGGAGCACGCTCCCGGTGAGGGTCGCGGAGACGCCGGCGGCGGTCGACTGGAACGACTGGGTCGCCGCGTTCAGGGGCACATCGATCCCCTCGAGGTGGACGAGTCCGTCCTTGACGGTCAGGTGCTGGGGGATCGGCGCGACCGTGTCGCTGTCCAGACCGGTGAAGGTGAGGATGAAGGAGCCATCCCGGAGCTCGAGGGTGAAGGTGCCATCGGTCGCGAGGGGGAATCGGGCCACTTCTCCGATTCCGACCTCCGACACGACGGCGGACACGCCGTCGACGACGGTCAGGGGGGCCTCGACGACGACGGCGGGCACGACGATGCCCTCCGGTCCGACCGGGGCGATGGGGGCGGAGCCCCCGGTGGTCAGCAGCGTCCCCGCGAGGGTCGTGGCGGGCACGGTGACGAAGTCGATGGCGGCCGGGCTCGCGCCGGTCGCAGTCACGGCGAGGGTCACCGGGGGAGGAGCGACGGTGCCCGCCGGGAGGGAGGGCGCGTCGAGTCGGACGAGGAAGCTGCCGAGGGGGAGCGCGGATGAGGCCCAGGCTCCGGTGGCATCGGACATGACCTCATGTCGCAGCTCTCCGGTCTCGGCGTCG
>JAFMMO010000054.1 GCA_017859655.1 Pseudomonadota bacterium
CTCGGGCCAGCGCCGGCGGAGGCGGTCGTTCTCCGCGACGATGGCGACGACTCGGGCGACGGACTCCTCTCCGATCGCGACCTCCTCCCTCGCTCCCGGCGCGGCGCGGCGGGGCCCCCCGAGCCCGGCGCTCCCGCCGGGGAGCCAGAGACACTCCCGCTCCCCGCTGGCGGCCTCGATCTTCACCGCGCGGGAGCCCGCCGGCGGCTCACCGGGGAAGAGGGGTTCGAGGGACGCCCCGGGGCGACCGATGAGGAGGTGGCTCGCCGCGCGGGCGAGGCGCAGCCGCTCCGCCACCCGAGCGTCCTCCGTACCGCCGAAGGATTGGACGATGCGCAGCGGGCTCGCGCCGGCGATGCGATGTGCGACCCAGTCGGGGAAGTCCGCTTCACCGCGGAGCTCCACCTCTCCCCCCCACTCCTCGAGGCGCGCGCGCTCGCCGGCATCGTCGGTGAAGATCGTCCACTCGGCGTCGCTCTCCCGCCTCGATGGGGCGAGCTGGCCGAAGGCCTCGACGAGCGATGTGGCGCCGGCGCCCGGCGCGCGGAGGAGAGGAGGGCGGTGCCAGGAGGTGGAGCGCACCCAGCCTTCCCGCAGCACCCCGGGATCCCGCCCGGGGAAGAGCGCCACCGCGCCCGCCTCCAGCGATCCCCCGAGGCGGAGCGCCGCCGCCGCGCTCGCATCGCCCACCTCTCCCCTCGGGATCAGGCGATCGAGGAAGAGCGCCGACTCTCCCTTGCGACCCGCTCCGACGCGCAGGACTCCGATGCAGCCGGCGTCCGCCTCGGTCGCCGCCCGGCGCTCCGCGGGGAGCCGCCCCCGCCAGATCTCCGTCTCGGAATCGAGTGCGATCGTCGCGCCCGAGGGGAGCTCGGTCGAGGCTCCGAGCGCCTCGACCGCCGCGGCCAGTCGGTCCGGCGACCCCGCGGCGAGCCGGGAGTGGAGGTGCGTGGCGCAGCGCCCTCCTCCGAGGATCGCGGCGAGCTGACGAGCCGAGCCGGAGAAGCGCAGCCACCCCGGGACATCGATCCTCGCGACGACGCCGAGTTCGGCGAGCTCCTGAATCGCCAGCGCCTCCGCGCCGGTCGGCACCCGGAGCCTCTGAATCCCCAGCCCCTGCGCTTCGGGGCGCCCGGTCCTCTCCCGAGACTCCCGCCGCCGACCGCGTGGCTTCTTGCGGCTGCTCATGACTGCCCCCCATCCCCACGACGAAGCTGCTCGAGACAGCGTTGGAGGTCCGCCGGCAACTCCGACTCGAGCTCGAGTCGCTCCCCGGTGGCCGGGTGCTCGAACCCGAGCGCGCGGGCGTGCAGGGCGAGCCGACCCCGGCGGAGGCTGTGAACCGGCTCCGGCGGAGCACCGTCGGGGACCAGGTCGCGGTAGAGCCGGTCCCCGAGCAGCGGGGCGCCGCGCAGCGCGGCCTGCACGCGGATCTGATTCCGCTTCCCCGTGGTGAGGGTCGCCTCGAGGACGCAGCCTCCCTGGGGCAGCCGCTCCTCGACGCTCACCCGACAACGAGCCGCCTCCCCCGGCTCCCCCTCCCGGGCGACCCGGACGAGGCGCGCCCCGCCGCGGGTGACGAGGCGATCGGTCCACTCCTCCTCGGTGGTGCTCGGGCCCCCCGCGGTGATGGCGAAGTAGCGTCGAAGGGGGGTCTGCTCCCGGAACTGCGCGATGAGGGTGTCCGCCGCGCGCCGGTGCCGCGCGAGCAGCACGAGCCCGGAAGTTCCCCGATCGATCCGATGGACCACAAAGAGTCGGCGTCGCCCTCCGGCATCGAGGAGAGCCTCGAGGCAGGAGATCACGGTGTCGTCCGCCCGCTCCGAGCCCGGTCGCGCCACGGTGAGGAGCCCGGCGGGCTTGTCGACGACGATGAGGTCGGCGTCCTCGTGCAGGATCCGAAGGCCCGCTCTGCGAGTCCCCCGTCTTTCCCGCGCGACCCGGTCGGTCAGCGACGCGGACCGGCGTCCCGTCCCCGGCTTGTCGATCCAGAGCTCGATCCGCTCTCCTCCCGCGAGGAGCCGGCCTCCATCCCGGACCCCGAGGGTCGCCCCCCCCACCGAGACCTTGCCCCGCTCGAGGGCCTCGGCAGCCCGCTTCCGGGAGCCGAGCCGGTCCGGCGCAGCGAGCCAGCGGTCGAGACGCTCTCCCGCCTCGTCACTCCCGACGATCCACTCGCGCTCGCCGTTCGCCACAGCACCCCGCCATCGGTCCGAGTCCGTTCTTCCTCCGAAGGCCCCGTCGGACCCCGAGAAGGGGCCGGAGTATAGCGGGGCGGGCGGCCGTCCGAAGCCGTTCCCCGCTCCTTCGCGGCCTCCGCTCGGAGAGGGGAGAGGGGAATCATCGCACTCCTGTGGGCGAGAACGGTCGATTGGCGGCAGCCGCCGAATCGGTGGATTGACAGTGGGTCATCCCGGTCGTAGCTTTGAGATCGTGCGAGGTTCGGTCGCCGATGCGGTCGGTTGCACCTCGACGATACACCTGACGGATCGCGGCCGCGCCGCCGACCCGACGCCAAGCCGGAAGGCACCAGAGAACGATGCGCTCCTTCGCCCTGACCAACGACACCGGACTCCTCTCCGACGCGGGCCGCCTTGCGGCGTTCGCGGCGGGAGTCTGGTATTCGCAGGTTCAGGTGCGGGGGCAGCAGATTTGTACGGTCCCCGCCGCCACGCAGCGATTTGAGATTCGCACGTGGATGAGCGGCCCCGGCGCGGAGCAGGAGGTTGGACGAAGATAGCGCGGAAGTGACAGCGCGAATCGTCGACCCGCTTCGGAACCGCCGGGAGCCCACAAGGGCCTCCGGCGGTTCTTTTCGTTCACTGCGGACCACTCACAACACCCGGGGAGCTCGAACCCCTCCCCGAACTCCGCCTTCCGGCCGCAAGGGCCCACGAAAGGAAACCTCCATGGCTGCTCGGTCGTTCGGATCATGGGGACCGCTCTTCGCGGCCCTCGTCTCCGGAGATCCCTCCGCCTCGATGCCCGCTGCACGCCCCGCGTCCGATGTTGCCTCCCTCATCGCGACCCGTGGATCCAGCCGCCGTGATCGCGGGCCGAGTCGTGAGGTGCAGCCGAGAGTCGGGCCCCCCCCGGCTCTCTGGAGAGGTGTTCCCTTCCTCGTGTCACAGGGTTCCCAACATCCCTCGCGCTCGCTGCCGATCCTGGAGATCGAGGACCGCGGGCTCCACTTCCGGCTCGAATCGAGACCGGGGGAGAGCCCGACGACCTCCGGCGACCGGCGGCGAGCCAGCACCCTGGAGAGGAGCGGGTCGACATCACGGGACCGCCGCGGGCTCGGCAGAGACACCGCGCGGCCGGGGTCCCCGCTCCTCCCGGAGGCACCGGAGGACGCAGCCTGAGACCACCACAGAGACCTCCTCCCCCCCCCCTGCCCCGGTGACCACACACACCGGGGCCCCCGACCCTCCTGAGCGGGGTCGGGTTCACCTGAGTGTCCCCGCCGTCCTCCGGACGGCGGGGACCCGGGCCTGCCGGGTGAGGAGGGGCTAGAACTCGGCGCCGGTGTAGAGCTTCGCGACCTGATCCGCGTATCCATTGAAGGGGAGCGTGGGCCGGCGATCGCGGGTGCCGATGTCCCGCTCCGTCGCCTGGCTCCACCGCGGGTGCGGCTTGAGCGGGTTCACGTTGGAGAAGAACCCGTACTCCTTGGGGACGGCGTCGTTCCAGAAGGTGCCGGGGCGGGTCTCGGTGAACTCGATCGCGACGATCGACTTCGGAGACTTGAAGCCGTACTTCCACGGCATGACGATCCGCCATGGGGCCCCGAACTGCATCGGGAGCGCGTGGCCGTAGATGCCGAGAGCGACGAAGGCGAGCTCATGCCTCGCCTCGTCGAGGCGATAGGCCTCGTAGTAGGGCCACGGCCAATGGGTGTCCTTCTTCTGCCCCGGGAGACGCTCCGGGTCGAGGATCGAGACGACGCGGACGTACTTCGCCTTCCCGAGCGGCTTGCACCGATCGATCAGCTGACGGAGGGGGAAGCCGGTCCAGGGGACCTGCATCGCCCAGGCCTCGACGCAGCGGAAGCGATAGCGGCGCTCCTCGAGAGGGAACCAGCGGAAGAGGTCATCGAGATCGAAGGAGAACTCCTTCTCGACCGCGCCCTTCACCTGGACGGTCCAGGGAGAGGCGACGAAGTCCTTCGCCATCCGCCAGACCCGCGCCTTGTCGGTCGTGAACTCGTAGAAGTTGTTGTAGCTGCCGGAGATCTTCTCCGGCGTCTCCGGAAGTGGAGCGAAGTCGTAGGTCTTGTTCCGCTTCGCGGGGAACAGGTCGTCGTACTTCGGACCCACCGCGGGGGGGAAAGTCTCCGGAGCGGGTTGGGCAAGGAGCCCGGTTGCGCCCCGCCCGAGGAGCAGCGGGGACGCCGCGACCGCGAGCCCCCCGAAGCCGAGGGCGCGAAGCACCTCGCGACGCCCGAAGTAGGCGCTCTCCGAGGTCAGGCCTCCCTCTTCGACGATCTCACGCGGCGCTCTCCTCATGGCTCCTCCTCCAGTTCTCGGGCCCGTCGGTGCGACGATCCCGGCAATCTGTTCTTCGTGGGATGGGGGCTGCCGGATTCCAGCGGCTCATCCCGCCTTACGGCTGCCGACCGGGCGCCGGAGGGCTCTCCCCGGGGAACTCCAGCTCAGCTGAGCGGACACCCACGGGATAGGCCCGCCCCCCCTCCGTCGAGCGGGTCTCGGTCCAGGTGACGATGACGCGCTCTCCCACCGCCTCGAGACGCGGGAAGCCGGCGCCGCGCTCGGGAGATGTGCGCGCCACGAGCAGGTTGTCTCCGGGCTTCCCATCGGCATCGATCGAGCGGATCCGAATCTCCCCGGAGTCGTCGCCTCGCTCGAGCCAGACGGCGATCCACCCCGAGACGGGGTGGGGTGCGAGGTCGACCCGACCGACCGGGTTCCCCCCGTCCAGGACGGAGGGGGGAGAGAAGCGCGAGAGATCCCCCTTCGCGCGGGAGAAGAGCACCCTCGGCCGACCCTCCGCCTCGGTGTACCAGACCGCTCCGAGCTCGGACCGTGCCTCCGGCCCGTCCCCGCTCCGGATCGCGAGCGAGGGCCCGTTCACGGGGCAGCCCTCCTGGTTCCAGCCATCCGCGTGAAGAACCCGGGAGTGCGGCGCCTCTCCTCCCGGCGGCACTTCGACGAAGGAGATGTCACGAACCTCGCTCTTGGAGCGATCCCGGAAGGCGACGATGAGCTTCTCACCGAGGATGACCGCCGCGGTCTGACAACACTCGCAGGTGCGGTCGTCGAGGACCCGCTCCCCGGTCACCTCGCCGGTGCGGCTCACCCGTGCGGTACGGATCGCCATGGCCCCTGGCTCCTCCGCGCCATCGAGCTCCCCGCCGTGCCCACCGCCGTGACCATGCCCCCCGGTCATCTCCCGACCATCGAGCCAGACCACCTCGAAGTGCTCCCCCCTGGGAACGATGGAGACGAAGCCATGCTCGGTGGGAGACCGGTCGGAGTGCGGCGAGAAGGGCTCGCCCCAGGTCTTCCCCCCGTCGGTGGAGAGGGACATCCGGACCCCGTAGGCGTAGACGCCGACATCGATCCGCCCGAGCCAGTGAGCGAGGAGTGTGCCGTCCTCGAGCGCGGCGATCGCCGGGAAGTCCGCCCAGTTCACGAACCAGTCGCTGCCCCGACTGATCGGTCGCGGCTTCGACCAACCGTCCTCCTCCATGACGGAGAAGAGCAGCTCGGTGACGCCCCCCTCCCGCGGCTCCACCCAGGTGTGGTACAGCCGTCCGTCCGCACCGAGCGCGAGGTTCGGGAGGTGCGCCCCCTCCCCTCCCGGATGGGAGATCGCCTTCACGACCGGCCGCCCCGGCTCGTTCGAGTCGACGGGCGTGAAGAGGAGCCCGAGGAGCGGTATGAGGATCAATGAGCGGAGCACGGGGCCTCCTCGTCGTCGGGGAGCGGGATCAGAAACCGGCGGCCATGCCGTCCTTGCGCGACTCGGACGCCCCAGAGTACACCCCGGAAGCCGGATCTCGGAGAATCCCCTGGTATCCCCCGAACCCCCCCTTCCCCTGAACGAACCGGTGCCCGCGAGACTCGAGCTCGGCGATCACCTCGGAGGAGTAGCCGCTCTCGAGGCTCACCACGCCCCCGTCGACCATCCGCTCCCCGGTCGGCTCCGAGGAGCGCTCGTGGAGGATGCGCGACCAGTCCCCCGCCTCCTGCACGTTCATGCCGAAGTCGATGATGTTCACGAGGACCTGCACCTGGGCCTGAGGCTGGGTCGCCCCCCCCATGACGCCGAAGCTGAACCACGGCGCACCGTCCTTCGTGACGAAGCCCGGGATGATCGTGTGGAAGGGACGCTTCCCCGGCGCGTAGATGTTGCGGTGTCCATCCTCGAGGGTGAACATCTCGCCCCGGTCCTGCAGGCCGAACCCGAGCCCGGTCGGGCAGACGCCGCTCCCCATGCCCCGGTAGTTGCTCTGGATCAGGGAGACCATGTTCCCCTCCCGATCCGCCACGGTGAGGTAGACGGTGTCTCCCTCCTCGAGGGCGGGGTTCCCCGCCGCCACTCGCCGGCGCGCGGCGGTCGGATCGATCAGGGCCCGGCGCCGGGCGGCGTACTCCTTCGAGATCAGCCCCTCCACCGGGACCTCCGCCATCGACATGTCCGCGTAGTACTTCGCTCGATCCTCGAAGACGAGCTTCTTGGCCTCGATGAAGTGGTGGACGTACTCGGCGCTCTCGGGACCCCAGCTCCGCAGGTCGTAGCCCTCGAGGATGTTCAGCAGCTGAAGGACCGCGATCCCCTGGCCGTTCGGCGGGAGCTGCCAGACTTCGTGGCCCCGGTAGGAGGTCGACACCGGATCGACCCAGGTCGAGGCGTGCGCGCGGAAGTCCTCCAGCGAGAGGTAGCCCCCGTGCTCGCGGACGAAGGAGACGATCCGCTCCGCGATCTCCCCTTGGTAGAAGGCATCCCGCCCTCCCTCCGCCAGAAGCCGGTAGGTGCGGGCGAGCGCGGGGTTGCGCCAGACCTCCCCCTCGCCGGGTGCCCTGCCCTCGCGGGAGAAGGTCGCCAGGAAGCCCGGCTGATCGGCCAGCCGCCGCACGCTGATCTCCCAGTAGTGCGCGATCAGCTCGCTGACGGGGAAGCCGCGCTCTGCGTACTCGATCGCGGGAGCGAGGATCGCGTCCATCGGGAGACGCCCGAGACGCTCGTGAAGAGTGAACCACCCGTCGACCGCCCCGGGAACCGAGAGCGGAAGGACGCCGTACTTCGGGATCCGCTCATGACCCTCCCGCTCGAGCCGCTCGCGCAGCGCGGAGAGCGAGAGCTCCTTCGGAGAGCGGCCGGACCCGTTCAGCCCGTGCAGCCGGCGCTCCTCCGCGTCCCAGACGATCGCGAAGAGGTCTCCGCCCACCCCGCACCCGGTCGGCTCCATCAGGCCGAGGCATGCGTTCGCCGCAATGGCGGCGTCGACCGCGTTCCCTCCCTGCTTGAGGATGTCGAGGGCGACCTGCGTCGCGAGCGGGTGGCTCGTCGCCGCCATGCCGTTCGATGCGTGGACGACCGCGCGCGTGGCGAACGGTCGGCCGGTGATGCGGTCCGCGCCCGCGAGCCTCGTCGTCAGGCCCGCGAGCACGAGGGTGATCAGGAGGAGCTTGAGCATGGTGGGGGTTCCTTCCCGCGCTCGGAGGAAGGGACGAGTGGAAGCGATGGAGAGAGCGGTTGCAAGGGAGGGACCCGCCCGGTTCGCTCCCGGCGGACGCCCGGGCTCGGTATCCTCCCGAAGGGGATTCCCCCGACACCGAGGAGGAAGATGAGCTCCAGTCCCTCACGGAACGAGGTCCTCTTCGAGCGCGCGAAGCGCTCGATTCCCGGAGGCGTGAACTCGCCGGTCCGAGCCTTCGGATCGGTCGGCGGGACCCCGCCCTTCATCCGGAGCGCCTCCGGCTGTCGCATCACCGATGAGGATGGTCGGTCCTACATCGACTTCGTCGGCTCGTGGGGCCCGATGATCCTGGGACACGCCCATCCCCGGATCCTCGGCGCGATCGAGCGCGCCCTCCCCCGGGGAACGAGCTTCGGGGCCCCCACGGAGGCGGAGGTCCTCCTCGCCGAACGGATCGCAGAGCGGGTCCCGGGGGCGGAGATGGTCCGCCTCACCACGAGCGGGACCGAGGCGACGATGACCGCCTTGCGGCTCGCCCGCGGGATCACCGGTCGGGATGCGTTCATCAAGTTCGAGGGGAACTACCACGGCCACGC
Source organism: Pseudomonadota bacterium (assembly GCA_017859655.1). Classification (GTDB taxonomy): domain Bacteria; phylum Planctomycetota; class UBA8108; order UBA1146; family UBA1146; genus JAFMMO01. Next base: position 8,260 of record JAFMMO010000054.1, read on the forward strand.
GGACAGCTTCCTCGTCGCCGCGGGCTCCGGGGCCGCGACCCATGGGCATCCGTCGAGTCCGGGAGTCCCGGCGGCCCTCGCGGAGCTCACGCGCCTCGCCCCGTTCAACGATCTGGAGGCGGTCCGGGCGATCTTCTCCGGCTCTCCCGAGGAGATCGCCGCGGTGATCGTCGAGCCGATCGCCGGGAACATCGGCTGCGTGCCCCCCGTCCCGGGCTTTCTGGAGGGCCTGCGCGACCTCTGCCGGGAGCACGGTGCCCTCCTCATCTTCGACGAGGTCATGACCGGATTCCGCGTCCACCCGCGAGGCGCCCAGGGCCTCTACGGCGTCACCCCGGACATCACGACCCTCGGGAAGATCGTCGGTGGGGGCATGCCCGTGGGCGCCATCGCCGCCTCCCGGGAGGTGATGGAGCAGCTCTCCCCCACGGGTCCGATCTATCAGGCGGGCACCCTCTCCGGCAACCCGCTCTCCGTCGCGGCCGGCCTCGCGCTCCTCGACGCTCTCGCCGAGGACGAAGAGACGATCTACGGGCGCCTCGAGCGGGCGGCGCGCCGCCTGACGGACGGGATCGCCGGTGTCCTCGCGGCGCGGGACATCCCGCACACCCTGCCCAGGGTGGGGAGCATGTTCTCGCTCTACTTCCGAGCGGAGCCGGTCCGGAACTTCGACGACGCGCGGGCCGCGGACGGAGATCGCTTCCGCGTCCTCTTCCACGGTCTGCTCGAGCGGGGAGTCGCCCTCGCCCCGAGCCCCTTCGAAGCGGGCTTCGTGAGCGCCGCCCACGACGACGGCGCGATCGACGAGACGATCGAGGCCTTCCGCGCGGTCGCGCCCCACCTCTGACCCCACTCTCCACGCGTCGGCCACGAAACCGCGCCGAAGGGGAAAGGAAAGCGGCCCCCGGCGAGCGCTGCTCGCCGGGGGCCGCCTTTTCCTCGTGAGGGTTCGAGGATGTTCGGGGGTTCGCTCCTACTGATCGTCGGCGTCGCCGTTGCAGCCGAAGCCGTCGCCCGGGGTCGGATCGAGACCGGCGTCCGGGAACGGCGCGGACGGGGCCGCTCCGCCGAGGAACTGGTAGTTGAGGATGCCGACCGCGTCCGGGATGCCGAGGTCGGCATCGTCGTCGAAGTCGCAGGCGTCATCGCAGTTCGGAGCCGGTCCGCCCTGGAAGAGGTAGTTGAGCAGGAAGATCGCGTCGCCGAGATCGACCACGATGTCGTCGTTGCAGTTCCCGCGGACGAACGGGTTGTAGTTGACCACGGTGAGGGAGCCGTCGACGAGGGTCGGCTGGTAGCCCCCGCTCTGACCGAGGATCAGCTCGTTGTCCGCCGGGGGGCTGCCCAGGCCATCCGTGAAGCTGAGGGCCGAGGTTCCCTCGGCGTCGCAGCTCCAGGTGATCGTGACGAGGTCGGTCTGGGAAGGAGAGGCCGGGATCGCGGGGGTTCCGCTCCCGGTGTCCATGATCAGGCCGAGGACGATCTCGCCCGCGGCCGTCGCCTGGACCGCGAAGAAGTCGGCGCCGGCGGTGTTCGCGATGTTCGTCGGGGTGCAGATCGCGGCGTCGTAAGTGAGGGAGAGCGAGGCCGCGTCCGCCTCAGGAGCCGCGACGCTGTTGAAGCTCACGACGGTGTCGACGCTGTTGCCCAGGATCGCGGTCGCGGAGCTCATGACCAGCTCGTTCGGATCGAGCACATCGATCAGACCCGCGTCGAGGACCGGGCTGATCGACTGTCCGCCGACCACCACGACGGTGGCCACCGGGGGAGTCCCGAGGGAGTTGCAGAAGGTCGCGGCGGTGTCGGTCGTCCCGAGGATCGTGTAACCGGCCTGGGCGACATCGACCGAAGCGCTCGGCGGAATGACCGTGGAGCCGAGGAGGTTCACCACGACTCCGAGGGTGATCCCGTCCGAGAAGAGGGTCTGCTGGATGAAGCCCCCGTCGTCGGCGATCAGGGACGCGGCGCCCAGGGTGAGGGAGTCGACCTGAAGGGCGGAGGGGTCGCTGCAGAGGCCGAAGGACCAGCCCTGAAGATCCCCGCCGGCGGACGAATCGATCGCGATGTCGAGGGCGATCGCGTCACCCGTCGCACCGCTTCCGTCGCTGGCACTGAGCAGGTAGGCGGGGTCGCCTCCGCCGGCGAGCGCGACGGTGGCGGAGAGTAGCAATGCAAGAACGCTGCAGAGTGAAACGGCGGGCCTCATGCCTGAGTCCTTTCAAGCGACCCCCCACGAGGGTTCCTCGTGGGGGGTCGGAGTATCCGCTTGATCATCCGGTGGAGGCAGCAGCCCCCTTGTAGCTTCTTGATCTCTCTTGCGAGTGCTCCTTAGAGATCGTCGGCGTCGCCGTCGCAGCCGAGGCCGTCACCGGTGGTCGGGTCGAGTCCGGCCGCCGGGAACGGAGCAGCCGGAGCCGGGCCGTCGAGGAACTGGTAGTTGAAGATCGAGATCGCGTCCGGCACGCCGATGTCGGCGTCGTCGTCGGTGTCGCAGGCGTCGGCGCACGCCGGGGCGGCGCCACCCTGGAAGAGGTAGTTCAGGAGGTAGATCCCGTCCGCGACGTTGACGGTGCCGTCGTTGTTGCAGTTTCCGCGGGTGAACGAGTTGAAGTTCACGACCGAGAGGCTGCCGTCGATCAGCGCCGGCTGGTAGGTCGGGCCCTGACCGAAGACGAGGGTGTTTTCGGACGGCGGGCTGCCGAGACCGTCGGTGAAGGTGAGCGCCGAGGTGCCCTCGGTGTCACAGCTCCAGGTGATGGTCGCGAGGGAAGCGTTGGACGGGGAGGCCGGGAGAGTGGCGCCCGTGCCGGAGGTGTCCATGATCAGGCCGATGACGAGCTCGCCGGCGGCGGACGGCTGGACCGAGAAGAAATCGGCGCCGGCGTCGTTGGCGACATTCATCGGGCTGCAGATCGCGGCGTCGTAGGCGATCGAGAGCGAGGCGGCGTCGGCCCCACCAAGGGTCACGTTGTTGAAGCTCACGGAGGTGTCGGCGGTCTCACCGAGGACACCCGTGGCGGAGCTCATGATGAGCTGGTTCGGGTCGAGGACGTCGACGAGGCCGTTGTCGAGGGACGGGGAGATCGACTGACCACCCACCACGACGACGGTCGCGACCGGCGGGCTTCCGAGCGTGTTGCAGAAGTCCGCGGAGGTGTCGGCCGTGCCGAGGATCGTGTAGTTGACGTGCAGGACGTCGACCGCGGGACTCGGCGGGATCACGACGGAGCCGAGGAGGTTGACGACGATCCCCAGGGTCACGCCGTCCGCCGTGAGGCTCTGGTTGACGAATCCGCCGCTGTTGGCGAGGTCGGAGTCGGCACCGAGGGTCTGGCTGTCGACCTGAAGGGCCGCGGAGTCGCTGCAGAGGCCGAAGGACCAGCCCTGAAGATCTCCACCCGCCGAAGAGTCGATGGCGATATCGAGGGTGATCGCGTCACCCGTGGCACCGCTGGCGTCGGTCGCGCTCAGGATGTAGGCGGGATCACCGCCCCCTGCAAAAACGATCGTGGTCGTGAGGACCATCGCCAGGACACTGCCCACAGAAAGCCCAAGCTTCATAGCCTTCGTTCCTTTCAAATCGAAACGGGGAGTGCCCTGCACCCCTCCACCCCAGATTCCCGCCGGGTCTGACCGCAAGTCCGAGCACTCGGCGGATAGGCCGATGCCCCGGACCGCTCATAGCGGTCCGAACCCTTCGTGGAACCTTGAACCCTCGTATCAGTTCATTCCCGCGAGGCTGGAGGGAATACTTCCCCGCCCGATCGCCTCACTCGAATTCCCAATGTCTGTTCGCCCAGCCCCCGGAGTCTCCTCTGGCGGCGATGAGAAGGTTCACCTCCGCAACCGCGGAGAACCGGAGTGGTGGGAGGTCGCCGGCCGCTCTCGCGGTCGGGCAGGCCTCGCTTCCGGTCGGAATCTCCTCGTTCAACCCCGGGAGGCCGAGCCGACGGCCTCCAGACCCAAGGGGTCGCATGGAATCAGTGTTGATCGCGCATTGCGCGGAGCCCGAGATCCGCATCGGATCCCACGACAGAGGTCGACGCTGGGAAGAGCCCGGTCCGGCGGTCCCCCGCGAGGGGTCTCCGGTCGGCGGCGTCCATATCCCCCGGTCCCCCGGGAGCCACTGTCGGAGCTGTGAGCGAAGACGCCTGGCGCCCTTCGTCTCGAGCCCGCGAACACCTGAGGGGTTGGTCCTTCGCTGCCGAGCGACGAATCGCCTGCGCATATATCCCCTCGGATGTCCCGATCTTAGTGGCTCATCCGGGTCAAGCCAAGTAGGTGATCCGGAGGTGATCAGCGGAAATGTCGCCAACCCGGCCGCGAGCGGCCGAGGAAACGGCAACGCAGCGCCGGACCGGACCTCGCCTCTGGAGGACTCGGCTTGCCTAAGCACATTCTCTGAAAGCTCTTAGAGGGGAAGGCTCAGCCGAGGATCCCGAAGCTGTAGCGGCCCCCCTGGGTCGAGACCCGCGAGAAGCGGTCGACCGTGAAGAACTCGGGCTCGAGCGGTCCGGTCTCCGTTCCGGTGACCATTCCTGCCACACCGCACCCGACCGCGGGGCCCATCTTGAAGCCGTGGCCTGAGAATCCGCTCACGAGGGTCAGCCCTGCGATCCCCGCGACGGGGCCGATGATCGCCCGGGCATCGGGGGTCACGGTGTAGAGCGCTCCGCAGCCTCCCCAGGAGGCGCTGCGCCGATAGTGGGGGAGGCGCTCGGAGAGACGCGCGCGGCAGCGCTGGATGAAGCGGCCGTCGACGCCCTCGTCGTAGTGGTCGGGATCGACTTCGGGGTCAGCGTCGAAGCTGAGGCATCCGACGCGGGTCCACCCCGCGGCCTCCGGCTTCCAGTAGAGACCGGTCACCATGTCGCCGTAGATCGTCCGCTTCTCGATGCTGCCGGACGGCGGCTCGAAGTAGGCCTGCTCCGGGCGGATCGCACGCAAGGGGAGGTCGCCGGCGTGGGGCTCCAGCAGCTTCCTCGCCCACGGGCCGGCCGCGTTGATGATGTGGCCGGCCTCGACGCGCTCGCCGTCGTCGAGTCGGACGGCGCTCGCCCGCCCCTGCACCACCTCGATCGAACGGACGGCGACTCCGGTCCGCACCGTGACACCCTCGCGCATGGCGACCTCGAGACAGCCGTACACCGCCCGGAGGGGATGCACGTAGCCAGCCTCGGGCTCCCATGCCGCGCACTCCCCTTCGGTGAAGCGACCGGTCGGCTCGAGCTCCTGCAGCTCGTCCGCCCCGATGACGGAGGCGTCCACCCCGTGCTGTCGCTGGAGGGCGACATTCTCCTCGATGTCGGCGGCGGAGTCCGCGCCGGCGATGAAGACCATGCCCGTGCGGTGGAAGCCGATGTCGATGCCGAACTCCTCCTCGAATCGCGCGTAGCGATCGAGGCTGTGTCGGGCCATGCAGATCGAGGTGGGGTGCGAGTAATGCTGGCGGAGGATGGCTCCGGACTTGCCGGAGGAGCCGGCGCCCGGCGAGCTCTTCTCCAGGAGGAGGATCTCCCCGGCGCCACGCTGCGCGAGCTCGAGGGCGATCCACGCCCCCATGATCCCCCCGCCGATGATCACGGCGTCGAAGCTGCGGCCCATCGTCTCCACCTCACGGATCGATCAGGAGGCGCGCTTGATCCTCTCCTTGGCGAGCTCCCGGGCCAGAAACCCGCAGAGCTTGCCGAAGGCGTCGACGCCCGCCTCACGCTGGATGTCCTCGCGATAGACGCTGGTGGCGTTGATGTCGTAGAACACCCGGCGGCCATCCGCCGTCTCGATGTACTCCACGCCTCCGACGTCCAGACGCGCCTCCCGGACGATCTCCCGGGCCTGCGCCACCGCCTCCGCCGGGATCTCCCGGAAGAGCTCGAAGTGCACATCGGCGCGTCCATCGTCCTTATCGGCATCCGCAGGCGTTCTCTTGCATCCATCCGCCGGGCAGAGGTTGAAGGTGTTCTTCGGGGTCACGCGCATGGCGAAGACCAGCTCCCCGTCGATGAACTCGGTCCGGATGACCGATCCGTCCCGGGAGGGGATGAACTCCTGAAGGAGCAGGAGATGCTCCGGTCCGAAGAGATCCAGCTCCACATCGAGGAGCAGGGCCTCGAGGTGGGCGAAGTTCTCCACGCGGCGGATGAGGGCGCCGCTCCCCCCCGTGTCCGGCTTGATGATCGCGGGGAAGACGAAGTCCCGGGCGAGCTCCCGAATCCGCTCCCGGTCATTGAAGACGAGGCTCCGGGGGGTGGGAACGCCGAGGTGCTCCATCAGCAGCTGCTGGCGCACCTTGGAGGTCTCCAGGGCGAAGCTCGACGCGCCGTTGGCGACGCGGGTGCCCGCCGTCTCCAGGGCGACGAGGTAGGCGGTGGCGTAACGAATGGCGGGGCCGTTCCCCCGGAGGTAGGAGCTCGGGGAGACGCGGTTGAGGTAGCAGGCGTGCCGATCCGGCTCGAGGAGCGAGAACGCGGCGTCCTTCACATCGATCGGGTCGAAGGGGACACCCTCCCGATTGAGGACCTCGAAGAGCGGCAGGAGCCACTCCCGGTTCTCGAAGATGATCCCGAGGCGGTCCGCGAGCGGTGCGGACCGACGGACGAGCCGTCGGCGATCCCGACGGAGCGCATCCCCCCGGATGATGCGAGTGGACATCGGAGTGCTCTCCCGGAATGGAGGAGGGTTCGGCAGGGTGCTGGAGAGGAGGAGGAGGAGCGGGTGAGGCGGGTGTTCAAGGAAACACCCGGCCACGCCGGCGTAGCAGACCCGTCCGGAAAGGAGTGAGGAGTGAGGAGCAAACCGGGCCTGAAACGTGTTTTCCGAGCGTGACCGGGTTGGGATATCCATGAACTCGTCGCGTCGACCGTCGAGGAGGCTGTGGCCCTTCCCCGAGAGGCGTCATTCACAACGATCGGGAGATGGAGAAGTCCTCAACGCCAGCACCCCCGGACGAGGGCAGAGGGCGCCTTCGATCCCAGGTGAGGGGATCGAGGAGTGAGCGGAAGGAAACCGCGTGCAGCCTTCAGGGCCGTGCAATCCGTCGAACCTCCGGGGTATCGGACACCCTGAAGGACCTTGCGCTCCATCAAATGAAACCCGTTCGGACACGATGCTACCACTGGGGGGAGAGTCGCCTAGCCCGCGAACCCACATTTCGAAGAGACCCCCTCATCAGGAATGACACCTCGTCCCCGATGGTCACGCCGCGCGCGCTCCGAGGTCACGGAGAGCCGTCCCCCTCACCCTTCAGGCTGGAGAGGAACTCGACCAGGTCGCGGATCTCCGAGGACTCCAGCGCGAACTGCACCTGGGGCATCGCACTCGCGCCCGCGGCCGCCTCCTCGTACCCCTCCGCGATGCGCGCCGCGGGGAGGATGATCGACTCGAGGAGCTCCTGCCGGTCGAGGCGGGAGCCGACCCCATCGAGCCGCGGGCCGGCCACTCCACCGTCACCGGCGGCGATGTGGCAGCGACTGCACTGGGCGACGGGATGCTCCCGGAAGACCCTGCGCCCCCGCGCCGCGTCGCCTCCGCGGAGGGCGACGAGATAAGGCGCCAGCTCGTCCCCCTCCGGCAGGGTTGCCCGGTAGGCATCCAGGCGGCGGTCCCCCACCCACTCCGCACGCTCCTGCGCCGCGCTGAGGACATCGAGCCGGAGCTCCGAGTCGAGGCTGCCCTCGAGGAAGGACTCGAAGAGCGCGGCGAGGCGTGGGGCGGCGCGGGGATCGTCGCTGCGGGCGATCGAGGCGATCGTCCCCTGTCGCTCGCGCAGCGGACCGGACGCGAGGGCGGTATCGATCGCGGCGAAGCGGAGCTCCGGCTCCTGGATCCACTCGCGGGCCCGGATGCGCAGGGGAATCGAGTCGGAGGCAAGGGCTCCCGCGAGCGCCGAGGACCGGTCTCCCGACTCCCGGACGAGGCGATCGAGAGCGGCGATGCGGGTCGCCCCGCTCTCGCGGGGGCTTTCGAGGAGGGAGCGCCACACCTCCAGGGGCAGATCGACGCCGATCGAGACCGCGAGGGCGACCGCCGCCGAACCCAGCTCCCCGCCCCCCCGGGCGGCGAGAGCGGAGAGGGTCGCCCCGACGGCCCGTCGCAGCCCCTCCTCGCTCCGATCGGTCAGAGGGGTCATCCCGGGCTGGTGCGCGCGGATCTCCCCCTGCACCCGCTCGCGAGGCTCGGGCTCGAGCCACTGGGCGAGGCTGGCGAGCGCCTCCCGCCGGGCGATCGCCGGAACCCCCGGATCGGCGGCGAGAGCCATGAGCGCCGCGGCATCCGCATCCTCACCGGTGGCGAGCACGGCGGAGATCACGCGGCGCAGGAGCGGCAGGTTCCCCGCCAGCTCCGGCTCCGCGCCGATCGGACGCTCCCAGGCCCCATCGGGGTGCCGGACCGCGATCCGCAGGTGGTCCCCCCCCGCACCCTCGACCTGTCTCGCCTCGAGCGCGACGGACGCACCCGCCTCGATGAGAATCGGCTCGGAGACCTGCCCGTCCCGGCCCTCGAAGCTCTCCGCATCGACCCAGGAGTCGAGGTGGGCGATCTCCGCCCACTCCTCTCCCCGTCGCAGGTAGAGGACCGACTGATCGTCACTGGAGAGCGCGAAGCGGTACTCCCCCGCGACCGGCGCCTCGAAGGACCCGCGCATCCGAGAGACATAGCGCTCTCCGAGCTGACGGCCGCCGTCCGCCCGGGAGAGATCGAAGATGACCTCGGGCGCCCCCTGCACCCAGCGATCATCTCGGGGGTCGACCTCGGCGGCGTTCGCCCCGGCGGGGAGCGGGAAGACCTCATGCGAGAACGCCATCCCCCCCCCGGGCGGGCGCTCCCCGAGGGATCGACCGGTGAGGAGGGTCGGCGCCAGACCCGCGAGGGCGGGCAGGGCGTCGGCGATGGGCACATCGTGGATCGCCCGCGCCGCCTCCGTCACGAGGGAGGCATCCGCGTCGCGCAGGAAGTGGGTGATCCGGGGATCCCCTCCCTTGCGCAGTGAGAGCAGGATCGCGCGGCGAGCCGCGGGATCGAGCGGCTCCTCGTCACCGCCGAGGAGGGAGAGCATCCCCTCGAAGTCTCCGATCGCGGCGAGCGCGCTGGCGATGATGCTCCGCAGCGTGGGGTCCCGGTCCGCCGCCCGGGAGGCCGCCGCGAGGAGCGGGGCGATCCCCTCCGACGCCCCGATGAACCCGATCGCCTCCGCCGCGCGCGCGACGACCCGACCGGAGGGGTCCTGAAGGCATCCGACGACGGCATCGAAGGCGGCGAGGGAGAAGACCTCCGCCCCCTGCGCCTCGACGATCTCACCGATCACCTGGCAGGCCACCGCCCGCACCGAGGGGTTGGCCGCCGCCGTGCCGCCGATGAGCGCAGAGATCCCATCGCGCCCGAGGAGGCCGGCCCGACCGCACTGACCGAGCCCCCAGAGGGCGTGCCGCTGGATCGTCGGCGTCCCTCTCTGGAAGAGGGTGGCGAGAGTCCGCTCGCCCGCCTCTCCCAGCTCCGCGATCGCCCACTGCGCGCCGAAGCGGACCCGTCGGTCGACATGGCCGATGAGCGTGACCAGCTCGATGACCGGTCGGTCGAACCCATCGCGGAGAATCGTCGCGACCTGCTC
>JAFMMO010000254.1 GCA_017859655.1 Pseudomonadota bacterium
CGGGTATCTCCACACCGGCTTCGAGAAGCTGGCCGAGAACATGACCTATCAGCAGTGGGTCACCGTCACCGACCGAATGAACTATCTGTCCGCCATCAACAACAACGTGGGCTACGCCATCGCGGTGGAGGAGCTCCTCGGGATCGAGGTGCCTCCCCGCTGCCAGGCTCTCCGCGTCATCCTCTGCGAGCTCTCACGGATCGCGGACCACGTGCTGTGCGTCGGACTTCAGGCGATGGACCTCGGGGCGTTCAGCGTGATGCTCTGGTCCTTCGAGAAGCGCGAGGTCGTCTACGACATCATCGAGGCGGTCTGCGGGGCGCGGCTGACGACCTCGTGGACGCGAGTCGGCGGAATCATCCGGGATGTCCCCCCCAACTTCAGCGACCTCGTCTGGAGCTTCGTGAACGACTTCCCGAAGCTCCACGCGGAGATCCACTACATGCTCTCCTCGAACCGGATCTTCAAGGATCGGGTCCAGGGGGTCGGCGTCGTCGACCGGGAGAGCGCCCTCAGCTGGGGACTCTCCGGACCGATCGGCCGGGCGAGCGGGCTCGAGCTCGATGTCCGGAGGGACAAGCCGTACAGCGGCTACGACAAGTACGAGTTCGAGGTCCCGGTGCAGGACACCGGAGACTCCTGGGCGCGCTACCAGCAGCGGATGGCGGAGATCGAGCAGTCGATCTCGATCGTCCGTCAGGCCCTCTCCACCCTGCCGGATGGCCCCGTCGTCCATGAGGACTTCAAGACCTCGCTCCCGACGAAGGACGCGGTCTACAACGACATGGAGTCGCTGATCCACCACTTCAAGCTGGTCATGCTGGGACACGGCATCCGACCGGAGGAGGGGGCGGCGATCTACTCCTGCACCGAAGTGCCCTGCGGGGAGCTCGGCTTCTTCATCCAGTCGGACGGGACCGACACCCCGTGGCGGATCCGCATCCGGCCGCCGAGTCTCTTCAACTACGCGATCTTCCCTCGCCTCGTCGAGGGGGGAATGATCTCCGACGCCGTCGCGGTCCTCTCGAGTTTCCACGTCATCGCAGGGGAGCTGGACAGATAGCCATGAGCGATTTGAAGTTCTCCGAGAAGGGGATGCAGCACTACGAGTGGCTCCTCACTCGGTACCCCGACAAGCAGGCCGCGCTCCTCCCGACCCTCCGCATCGCGGAGGAGGAGTTCGGGAATCTGGGCGTGCCGGAGATGAAGTATGTGGCCGACCTGATGGGGATCTCGCCCGCCCGGGTCTTCGGGGTCGTCACCTTCTACACCCACTTCCGACGCGCCGGCACCGGGACCTACCACATCCAGGTCTGCTCCACGCTCTCCTGCGCCCTTCGGGGCTCCCAGGAGGTGTGCGACCACGTCGCGAAGCGCCTCGGCATCGAGGTCGGGGAGACGACGGAGGATGGGCTCTTCACGCTGAGCAAGGTCGAGTGCCTCGGCTCGTGCGACACCGCTCCGATGTTCCAGCTCAACGACGACTACCACGAGAATCTGACGCTTCAGGATGTCGACGGGATCATCGAGGAGTGCCGCCAGGAAGCGGCCCGAGGAGGTGCCCGGTGAGCTTCCAGAAGGTCTTCACGCGCTGGACCGATGACCCCGCCTCCCACACCCTCGCCTTCTACGAGAGCAAGGGCGGTTACGAGTCCGCCCGCAAGGCGATCCGGGACTGGGCGCCGGACGACCTGATCGAGGAGGTCAAGGCGTCGAACCTCCGCGGGCGCGGCGGCGCGGGCTTCCCGACCGGGGTGAAGTGGGGCTTCGTTCCGAAGCAGACCGACAAGCCGAAGTACCTCGCGGTGAACGCCGATGAGTCGGAGCCCGGGACCTTCAAGGACCGGGTGATCATGGAGAAGTACCCCCACCAGCTCCTGGAGGGGATCATCATCTCCTGCTGGGCGGTGGGGATCCACACCGCCTACATCTACATCCGCGGGGAGTACGTCTTCGCCTACCGTCGCCTCGTGGAGGCGATCGAGGAGGCCTACGCCAAGGGGTACCTCGGCGACAAGGTGCTCGGGACCGACTTCAAGCTGGACGTGACGGTCCACCGCGGCGCCGGGGCCTACATCTGCGGCGAGGAGACCGGCATGCTCACCTCCCTCGAGGGAGAGCGCGGGCAGCCGAAGCTCAAGCCGCCCTTCCCCGCGATCGAGGGCCTGTTCGGCTGCCCGACCGTGGTGAACAACGTCGAGACCCTCGCCAACCTCCCCTACATCCTCGAGATCGGCTCGGAGGCCTACAAGAAGGTCGGTCCGGAGCGGAGCCCGGGTCCCAAGCTGTTCTGCGTGAGCGGTCACGTCGAGCGCCCCGGCACCTACGAGCTCCCGATGGGGGTCAACCTCCTCTCCCTGATCAACGACACCTGCGGCGGGATCTGGAAGGGGCGGAAGCTCAAGGCGGTGATCCCCGGCGGGTCCTCCGCCCACGTGCTTCACGCGGATGAGTGCGATGTCGCCATGGACATCGAGAGCCTCGCCGCGGCGGGATCGATGCTCGGCTCCGCAGGGGTGATCGTGATGGACGACCAGACCTGCATGGTGAACGCCCTGGTGAACGTGATGCGGTTCTACCACCACGAGTCCTGCGGCCAGTGCACCCCCTGCCGGGAGGGCACCGGCTGGCTCGAAAAGATCGTCCACCGGATCGCGTACGGGCACGGAAAGCGGGAGGACCTCGAGCGGATCGACCAGATCTGCGGACGGATGGTCGGCAAGACCATCTGCGTGCTCGCGGATGCGGCGGCCTTCCCGGCCTGGTCCTTCACCCAGAAGTTCCGGGATGAGTTCCTCCAGTGCATCGACAACGGCGGGAGTCCGGCGGTGAAGGCACGACACCCCGATCGGATCGGAGGTGGCCTCCATGTCTAGTGGAGAGACCTCGATGGTGAACTGGGTCCTGAACGGCGAGGCGGTGCAGAGCCCGGCGGGGACGACGATCTTCGAGGCCGCGCGTGCCCTGGGGGTCCCGATCCCGAACTTCTGCTACCACCCGGGCCTGTCGATCGCGGGGAACTGCCGCATCTGCATGGTCGAGTCGAACCGCTCCCCGAAGCCGGTCATCAGCTGCTCGGAGCGGGTCGCGGAGGGGCTGGAGATCCAGACCGACAGCCCGATGGCGGTGGAGGCGCGGAACGCCGTGATGGAGTTCCAGCTGATCAACCACCCGCTCGACTGCCCGGTCTGCGACAAGGCGGGCGAGTGCGTCCTGCAGAACTACTCCTACGATCACGGTCCCGATCGAAGCCGGTTCGACGAGGACAAGAACATCCGGCACACCAAGGAGCTCGGTCCCAGCATCGACATCTGGGGGAACCGCTGCATCGTCTGCACCCGCTGCGTCCGCTTCTGCGACGAGGTCTCGGGCACGGGTGAGCTCTGCGTCGTCGAGCGGGGCGACCGCTCCGTGGTCGACACCTTCCCCACCGTCCCCATCGACAACCCGCTCGCCGGGAACGTCGTCGACATCTGCCCGGTCGGGGCGCTGATCTCCAAGGACTTCAAGTTCGAGGCCCGGGTCTGGAACATGCGCAAGACCGACTCGGTCTGCGCGGGCTGCGCCCGTGGCTGCAATGTCGAGGTCCAGTCCCTCGACGGTTTCCTCAAGCGGCTGGTGCCCCGGGAGAACCCCGAGGTAAACACCTGGTGGATGTGCGACGAGGGTCGCTACGACTACCGGTACGACCTCGCGGACGACCGGGTGACGAGCTGCTCCCTCGATGGGAACCCCATCGATGACGGGACGGCGCACCAGGCCCTCGCCGACATGCTCGGCGAAGGCGCCGGGCGCGTCGGGGTCCTCGTCGACCCCTTCCTCACCTGCGAGGAGGCCCACCTCGCCGGCCGCCTCGCGACCGGGGCGATCGTCGGCGGCTGGACGAGCCGGGATGGCACGGCGCAGTGCTTCCCCGGTGGCTTCACGATCAGCGCCGAGAAGGCCCCGAACCGCGTGGGGGTCGAGGCGGTCCTCGGCGACCAGGTCTTCTCCGGCGGCGCCGCCGCGCTGAAGAGCGCGCTCGAAAAGGGCGAGATCGACACCCTGGTCGTCTTCGCGGGCTTCCCCCACCCGGACCTCGATCCCTCCTGGGCGGGCGCCATCGGGAAGGCGAAGCGTCGCGCGGTCTTCACCCTCCGCGCCGGAGCGTGGAGCGAGGGCGCGGACCTCGTGCTCCCCTCCGCGTCCCCCTTCGAGAAGGACGGCACCTACGCCAATGAGGACGGTCGCCTTCAGCGGGTCCGCAGCTACCGGGCGCCTGGCGAGGTGGACTGGGGGAGCGATCTCCAGCGCCTCCAGGAGATCCTGAGGCTGGCCGGGGCGCGCAACCGCGTCCTCTCCCCCGCCTCGGTCTTCCGCGA
>JAFMMO010000055.1 GCA_017859655.1 Pseudomonadota bacterium
CACCACGACCGACATCTCGGCCGGGGTGGGGTACACCACCAGCGACTATGTCGGCAACTTCAACGGGACCTCGTCCGCGACGCCGCTCTCGGCCGGCGTCGCCGCGCTGATCCTCTCGGCCGACCCGACCCTCACCGCGGCGGAGGTGCGGACGATCCTCCGGAGCGGGGCGGATGACGAGGTGGGGCCCGCCGGGATCGATACGCCCGGCTTCGACAACAACTTCGGCCACGGTCGCCTCAACGCCGCCGCCTCCCTCGACATCGTCCTCGGGACTCAGCCCCCCACTGTCACCGGTTGCAGCGAGTCCTCCCCCGGCGAGGTGACCGTCACCTGGACGAACGGACAGGCCTACGACGCGGTCGAGGTGCGCCTCGAGGGCGCGACCGTCGCGTCCCTGCCCGGCGGGACCACGAGCGCGGTCCTGACCGGGATCAACGGCACGTTGGCTCAGATCGATGTCCTCGGGGTCATCGGGGCGGATCGGACGACCTCCCGCCGCTGTGACGTCGTCCTGCTCGGCAACGCGCGGGACCTCGTCTGGAGTCCGGCCGGGGGCGCCGTCAACGGGGGCAGCGAGCTCGCCACCGCGCTCGCCGCCAACGGCCGGGAGACGATCCTCACCGGCTCCCTCACCTCCGTCCCGGACCTCGATGCCTTCGATCGCGTCTGGGCCTGCCTCGGCGTCTTCCCCTCGAACGCGGTCCTCGGCTCCGCCGACGCCGCGCTCCTGCAGGACTACCTGACGAACGGGGTCGGCGGCTCCTTCCTCTACCTCGAGGGCGCCGACACCTGGTTCTTCGATGCCCAGCATCCCCTGCACGCGCTCTTCTCCCTGAACGCGACGAGCGACGGTGTCTCCGGCGGGGACCTGACCACCGTCATCGGAACGGGACAGGCCGGAGTCTGTGACTTGACCGGCATCGACCTCGTCTACACCGGGGAGAACAACTGGATCGACCGCCTCGTCCCCGCGGGAGGGGCGTTGACGATCCAGTCGAACAGCGGCCCCGTGTACGACTGCGCCGTCTTCAACGACTCGGGGAGCTGGATCACGGTCGGCGCGAGCTACGAGCTCGGGGGCTTCTTCGACGGCGCCTCCACGCGGCTCGACCTCGTCGCCGCGCTCCTCGCCTGCTCCGGACTCTCGAACGCGCCCCCGTCGGTCTCCGCGGCGGGCTGCGTCGAGACAGGCGGGACGGTCACTCTCACGTGGACGAACGAGGGGACCTACGACGGCGTGGACATCCTCCGCGGGGCGGAGCTCGTGGCGAGTCTGCCCGGGACCGCGACGAGCCACTCCGATGCGGTGCTCCCGGGGAGCTACGAGTACTCCATCGTGGCGAGGAGCGCCGGCGCGTCGGCACCGGCGACGCTCTGCTCCGTCACCCGCCCGGGGATTCCGGTCACGGGCCTCGCCTGCGCGCAGGTCGGGGCGGATGCGAGCCTGTCGTGGACGCCGCCCGCCGGCGCGGGCGCGATCGCCGTTCTCCGCGGCGGAGTGGAGATCCTCCTCCTCCCGGCCACGGCCACCGGCGCCACCGACCCCGCGCCCCCCGGCGGCAATCACGCCTACTCCGTGGTCGTTCGCCCGGAGGCCAGCCCGGGAGGGACCGCGGTCGAGTCCCCCTCCGCCGGGTGCACCCTGCCCTTCTCTCCGACGGCCGTGGCCGACTTCACCTGCGGCCCCGTCTCGACCTTCACCCAGCTGAGCTGGGTGAACACCGACGCCTACGACGCCATCGCGATCCTCCGGGATGGCCTCCTCCTCGACACGGTCGGGGGGGGGATCAACTCCTATCTGGATGGCGCCGTGGCTCCTGGCGTCCGGATCTACGAGCTGCGCCCCTCCATCGACGGCATCGAGGGGGCGAGCTCGACCTGCCAGGCGGACCTCCCCCCGGCCCCGGTCACGGGACTCTCCTGCGCCGGGGGTGAGCAGAGCGCGACCCTCTCCTGGAGCCTCGGCGCCACCTATGACGCCATCGATCTGAGGAGGGACGGCGTCACGGTCGCCACCCTCGCCGGTGACAGCACCGGAGCGGTGGATGCGGGCGCGCCGGCGGGAGTGCGCAGCTATGGCGTCGTCGGACGCAGCGGCGGGGTCGAAGCGTCCCCGGCGTCCTGCACCGTCACCGTGACCCCGACCGCGGTCTCGGGGCTCGCCTGCATCGCAGGAGTCGGGAGCGCCACGCTCTCGTGGACGAACGGCACCACCTATGACTCGATCGAGGTCCTTCGGGATGGAGCAGCCCTCGTCACGCTGCCGGGGAGCCCTTCCGGCTACACGGACAGCGGGTCTCCCGCCGGCCTCCGCGCCTACCAGGTCCGCGGGATCATCGCCGCGACTCCCTCCGCCTCGGTGTCCTGCTCGGTGACGGTCACGCTCGCCCCGGTCTCCGGACTGAGCTGCACCTCGTCCGAGGGGACCGCGACCCTGAGCTGGTCGAACGGGGCGACCTACGACACGATCGAGCTGCGCCGCGATGGGATCCTCATCGAGACCCTCGGGGGGACGGTGACGAGCCATCTCGACGCCGCGGCGCCGGGGGGACTCCGGACCTACTCCCTGACTCCCGGCAGCGACGGGGCCGCCGCGGTCGCCGCGACCTGCGATGTCTCCGTCGCCCCGGAGGCGATCGCCGCGCTCTCCTGCACCGCGGGCTCGGGCTCGATCGGGCTGAGCTGGACGAACGGGGAGGTCTACGACGCGATCCAGGTCCTCCGCGACGGAGGCCTGCTCGCGACGATCGCGGGGACCGACACCTCCTACCTGGATGCCGCCGCTCCCGCGGGGGTGAGGCTCCTCCAGCTCGTGCCGATCATCGACGGGCTCTCCGGTCCGACCGCGAGCTGTCAGGTGGACCTCCCCCCCGCCTCGGTCTCCGGCCTCGCCTGCGCCGGTGGGGTGGAATCGGCGACCCTCGGCTGGACCCTCGGGGATGCCTACGATGAGCTCGAGGTCCTTCGGGACGGGAGCGTGATCGCGACCCTGCCCGGCACCGCGACCGCTCACACCGACGCGGGAGCCCCGGCGGGGTCCCGCACCTACACGGTGCTCGGTCGGGCGGGCGGGGTCTCCTCCGCGGCCGCCGCCTGCAGCGTCACCGTCTCGCCGGCAGCCGTGACCGGGCTCGCCTGCGCGGGCGGAGTCGGGTCCACCCAGCTCACCTGGACGAACGGCGCCTCCTACGATGCGGTGGAGGTCCTCCGCGACGGGGCCCTGATCGCGAGCCTCGCGGGGAGCGCGACCTCCCACACCGACGCCTCGGCGCCGGCGGGGACGCGGGTCTACACCGTCCGGGGCATCCTCTCCGGCGCCCTCTCGGCGACGGTGAGCTGCTCCTCCGATGTCGCCCTGCCGCCGATCACCGGGCTCTCCTGCACCGGGTCGGCGGGCGCCGCCAGCCTCGCCTGGACGAATGGCGCCCCCTACGACGCGATCGAGGTGCGAAGGGACGGGGTGCTCCTGACGACCCTCCCCGGCTCCGCGACCTCCTACCTCGATGGCGGCGCACCGGGAGGCCTGCGGGTCTACACGCTGTCCGCCACCGGCGGCGGGAGCGTCGCGACCGGGGCGACCTGCGACGTGGGGGTCACGCCCGCGACCGTCACCGGCCTCACGGCGAGCGTCACGGATCCCTGCACCCGCCTCGCCTCGGCCTCCTGGGCCAACCCGGAGGCCTTCGACACGATCGAGGTCCTCCTCGACGGGGCGCTCCTCCAGACGCTGCCCGGGAGCGAGTCCTCCACCGCGGTGAGCCTCCCCTCGGAGGGGCCGCACACGCTCTGCGTCCGGCCCGTCACGGGTGGCCTCGCCGCGTCGGAAGCGTGCGTCTCTCTCTCCAGTCCGCCCGTCTCTGCGGAGGCGGTGGCGGGGCTGACCTGCACGGTCGACGACCAGACCTGCATCGCGACCGCCTCGTGGTCGGTGCATCCCACCGCCTCGAGCCTCGTCGTGCGCCTCGACGGCGCGATCGTGGCGACTCTCCCGGGAACCGCGACCACGGTGGAGGTGCCCCTCGGTCCGACCCTCGCGGGGACGATCTCGATCGGCGGAGAGAACTCCTGCGCCGAGCCCCTCGCGACCGCCGAGTGCGCGGTCGTCTGCGTGGTGCCGGTGCCGTTCGTGCGGGGCGAGGTCAACTTCGACGGCAGCCTCGACATCTCCGATGCGATCCGGACGCTGCAGGTCCTCTTCGAGGGTCTCGCGACCTCCTGCGAGGCGGCCCACGATGCCAACGACGACGGCGCGATCGACATCTCCGATGTCATCACCTCGGTCGCGGCGGTCTTCGGAGCGGGCCCTCTCCCCGCGGCGCCGTACCCCGCCTGCGGGACCGATCCCACCTCGGACGGGCTCTCCTGCGTCTCCCACCCCGGCTGTCCGTAGCCTCAACGGGGGAGCGATCCTACGAACCTGGCGCGGGGGCGATTCGACCGAGTCGCTCCCGCGTTGTAGTTTTCGGTAGGGTCCGACGTTATGCCCGACGCCTCTGGCGCCGGTCCGCTGCGTTCCGAGGATCCGTCATCGACGATTCCGAACTCGAGGTTCTCCGGGTGTCCTCTCTCATGAGGAGCATCCGGACGATCGGGGAGCCGACATGTCCTGGAAGCCATACGCCGTCATCTTCGCCACGTCGCTCATCATCGCGTCGCTCGGCGAGCGTCACCCTCCTGCATTCGGGGGCGGGGATGAGGAGCCGGTCGCACCCGCGAGCGCTCCCGCGGCGGCGGGAGACTCCGCCGCTGACGATCCCACCCCGGAAGACCCCACCCCGAAGGACCCGGCGGAGGGGGAGCCCCCAGCGGAGTCGCCACCCCTCGTCCAGACCGTGGTCCGCGAGGGTGTGGAGGTCACCCTCGAGGTCAGCCCCCTCGATGGCGCGACCCAGCTCGTCGTCGGAGACGAGGCGCGGCTCTCCTACACGATCCGCGATGCGACGAGCGGTGAGCCGATCACCGGCCTCCACCCGCTCTCGTGGGTCCATCGCCGGAGCGGCACCCTCAAGCCGACGACCGAGGAGATCCAGGAGCTGGTCTCCACCTTCCTCGGCGGGCTCCTCAGCATCCGCGCGGACATCGACCTCAATCGCTACTTCCTGCTCCTGCTCAATCCCGACTCGACGATCTCGGTGGTGGACCCGCTCATCGAGTTCTCCCGGACGAAGCTGCACTCCCTGATCCAGCTGCAGGGACCGGGCGAGGCCTGGGTGATCGACCCCATCCGCGAGCGCCTGTACGTCAGCATCCCCGGCAAGGGTCGCGTCGAGTTCATCGACCTCACCACCTTCCGCTCGATCGGGTTCGTGGAGGTGGGGGAGGGGCTCGCGCCGCGCGACCTCGTCGTCTCGCCGGATGGATCGGTCCTCTGGGTGGGGCTCGATGCCTCGAACGCGGTGCTCGCGGTGGACACGGAGAAGCGTCGGGTCCTCGAGAGGATTCGGGTGGGGATCGGGATGCACCGCCTCATCCTCTCCGACGATGGGGCGACGATGGCGGTGACGAGCAGCGGCAGCGGCGAGGTCGCCATCATCGATGTCGACCGGAGGGAGCTGCTCGGGACCGAGCTCGTGGAGGGGCGTCCCTACGCCCTGCGCCACAGCGCGGCGAGCGGGCTCTTCTATGTGGGGGATGCCCTGCAGAACCGGATCCTCGTGGTGGATCCGGGCGGCGGGGGGGTCCTGCGCACCATCGAGACCGAGGGACCGAACTTCTCCCTCGACATCGATCCGTCGGGGCGCTTCCTGTTCGCCTGCGACATCGAGAACTCCACCGTGACCATCATCGATGTCGCGACCGATGAGCGCATCGGCTTCCTGCGTGGCGCGGGGACGCCGGACCAGGTCGCGTTCTCCTCCAACTTCGCCTACGTGCGCGGGCTCGACTCTCGGGGAGTGATCCTGGTCGATCTCTCGCGGCTGGCCCGGGGCGAGGTGATCCGGACCGATCTGGCCATCGGTCGGCTCCCGCCCTCCGATGCCGCCACCTCGAGCTCCGTCACCCGGATGATCCGTCAGACGCCGGAGAGCAGCTCGGTCATGATCGCGAACCCCGCCGACAAGCTCGTGTACTTCTACATCGAGGGGATGATGGCCTCGATGGGGAACTTCGAGACCTACGGCCGGGAGCCGCGCGGCCTCGAGATCCTGGACCGGAGCCTGCAGGAGACCGCGCCGGGGGTCTACACCACCTACATCCGCCCGACCGTGCCGGGGCGCAGCGATGTCCCCTTCGTCCTCGACCAGCCGCGCGTGGTGCACGGGTTCGAGCTGGAGGTCCTGCCCCCCGCGAACCAGAGCGCGCCGCCGGCCGCGCTGCCGGTGACGATCGAGTCGCTCTTCTCCGACCAGCGCTTCACGGTGGGGGACACCCGCGAGCTTCGGTTCAGGGTGCTCGACTCGGCGACCGGCGACCCGGTTCCGGGGCTCCTCGACGTCCACGTCATGGTGATCCAGGGGCAGGGGGTCCGGCAGGAGCGGTACGTGGCGGAGGAGGTCGAGCCCGGCACCTACGCCTTCACCCACGAGTTCCTCGCCCGGGACCGCTACCAGGTCCTCTTCCAGGTCCTCAGCCGAGGGGGGACCTTCCGTGACCTCCCTCTCTTCGTCGTGCCGGTGCTCCGTCCCGACGAGGGCAGCCCCTGGCAGAAGCCGGACCGGCCCCGACCGAAGCCGCTCGAGAGCGAGGCGACCGGGGGGGGTGGGGAATGACCCGGTCCATCCCGCCCCACTCGATTCTCCCCGCCATCCTCCTCGCGGTGATCTGCGCCCTCGGGCCGGAGGACCGCGGTCTGGCCGATGAGGGGCACACCCTCCCCGACGGCGTCCAGCGAGGGCGGGCGATCTACCACGCCGGAGAGGGGCGACCGCCGATCGACCTGTTGCTCTCCAGCAGCGACCTGACCCTCCCGGCGACCACCTTCCCCTGCTCCAACTGCCACGGAGGGCGGGGTGAGGGGACGGAGGAGGGGGGCGTCGCGCCGCCCCCGATCCGCTGGCGCGACCTCCTGCGCCCCGCGACCTCGCCGCTCACCGGCGTCGATCGCCCCGCCCATACCGCGGAGTCGGTGCTGCGAGCGATCACCGAGGGGGTCGACCCGACGGGGAGGCCGCTGCACCCGGGCATGCCGCGCTACACCCTCACCGAGGAGCAGGGGACGGACCTCGTCTCCTACCTGAGGATCCTCGGCAGTGACCTGGACCTCGACCCGGGCCTCACCGCCGAGCGGGTCCGGCTCGGCTGCTTCCTCCCCCTGAGCGGCCCGCGCGCGGAGCGGGGCGAGGCGGTGCGCCGCGCCCTCGAAGCGTTCGTGGCGAACTCGAACGGACGCGGCGGCGTCTACGGACGCACCCTCGAGGTCGTCTACGCGGACTCCGGCGAGACCGAGGAGAGCGCGGTCGAGGCGGCGCGCCGGCTCATCGAGGAGGATGAGGTCTTCGCGCTCCTCGCCTGCTTCGTGCCGGTCGGCGCCGAGGATCTGTACCTCCTCGTCGAGGAGGCGGGCGTGCCCCTCGTCGCGCCGCTGACGATCCCCCCCCGGCCTCAGGATCCTCCCCTCCGCACCGCGTTCCAGCTCCTCTCCGGTCACTACGAGCAGGCTCGCGTGCTGGTGGAGTTCGCGGCCGTGGCGCCCGAGCTCCCGAAGGCCGGCTACTCCCTCGTCTTCATCGATGACGGGGTGCACCGGGAGGCGCGGGACGGCGTGGTCGACCAGATCGCCGTCTTCGGCGGCGCGCTCGCCGCCGAGCTCTCCTACCCGATCGGGGAGCTCGCGGCGGAGGAGGTGGTCGCGCTCCTCGCGGAGCGGAAGACCGAGGCGGTCCTCATGTTCGGTGTCCCGGGCGACATCATCGCCCTCGCGATGGCGATGGATGAGGCGGGGGTCGCCTGGCCCCTGCTGACGACTGGGTCGACCCTCGGCCGGGCTGCGTTCTCCCTGCCGGAGACCGTGGCCCGCGGGACCTACGTCACCTACCCGAGCGGGCAGCCGACGCAGGAGGAGCTCCAGTGGGTGCTCGACCTCGCCGCCGAGCAGAGCCTCGTGATCGACCACCCCGCGCAGCAGGGGCCGGCGCTCGCCGCGGCGCGGATCTTCGTCGAGGGCCTGAAGCGCTCGGGGAAGCGGGTCTCCCGGGACTCGTGGACCGAGGCGATCGAGGGGCTGAAGCACTTCCGGACCGGGCTGGCCCCGCCGGTGAGCTTCGGCCTCAATCAGAGAACCGGCGCGCTCGGGGCTTCGATCCTTCGCATCGAGCCTCAGGCGGAGAGCTTCCTCCCGGTGAGTGACTGGATCACGCCGCGCTCCAAGGACCGGACGGGCGCCCGCGCGCTCGGCGCGAGCCGGGAGGAGGGGGAGTGATGATCCACGCCCGACGCCGAGTCCTGCTCGCCGGCTTCGCCCTCCTCCCCTGGATCGCGGCCCTCGGCGTGGCCGCGCCGGGCCCCGCAGGGAGCTCCGCATCGAGTCCCGCACTGAGCCCCGCATCCGACGACGAGGCCCGCGAGCAGGACTGTGAGGATCCGATCGAGGAGGGCGTCATCGCCATCCTGAACGGGGAGCGGATCGGCGCCGATCGGATCGAGGCCGCCGCGGCGCAGGGGCTGGACCGCGTCGAGCGGAGACGGCTCGAGCTTCGCTTCCAGCTGATCTCGCGCGCGATCCAGGATCGTCTCCTCGACGGCGAGGCCGCCGTCCGCGGAGTGACGGTGGAGGACCTCCTCTCGACCCAGGTCCATGCGCGCGTCGAGGAGCCCACCCCGCTCGAGGTGGAGTCCTACGGGAAGCGCCATCCGGACCGCTACGGGGCGGACCTCGACCACGCCCGTCCGTGGATCGTCGCCGATCTCCGCGCCGAGCGGATCGCGGCCCGTGGCGAGCAGTACCTCAACTCGCTCGTGGACGCGGCCGAGGTCGAGTGGCGCTTCGACTTCCGCGATCCTTCCGCGGAGCCGGGGCGCGGCGAGGTCCTCGCCGTCGTCGACGGAGCCCCGATCTTCGCGGATGGCCTCCGGGAGCAGTGGGAGGATCAGGAGCACGAGGCGGACCTCGCGGCCTACCACGAGCGGAAGTTCCAGCTCGACCTCCTCATCAACTCCCGCCTGCTGGAGGCGGCCGCGGCGGCCGCGGAGGTCGACACCCGCGCGTACCTCGAGAGCTGGCTCGACACCCGCACCCGCGAAGTGACGGCGGCGGATGTGGAGGAGTTCTACGGCGCGAACGCGACCCGCATCGTCGAGCCCTTCGAGGCGGTGAGGGAGTCGATCCGGGCTCATCTGGAGCAGCAGCGCCGCTTCGATCTGGAGCTCCTCTTCGCGAGGGAGCTCCGCGAGGCCGCCGATCTGGTCATTCACCTCCCGGTGCCGCAGCCTCCGGTCCACCTCCTCGATGTGGAGGGGCGCCCGTTCCTCGGGGCCGAGGAGGCGCCGATCCTCATCGTCGCGTTCACCGACCTGCAGTGCGGGCGCTGTCGCGAGCTCCATGGCTGGCTCGCCCGGATGCCCGAGTTCCACGAGGGCCGGGTGCGGGTCGTGTTCTGCCACAAGCCGCTCCTGACCCTGCATCCGCAGGCGCACGAGCTGGCGGTCGCGGCGGAGGCAGCGCGGGAGCAGGGGGCCTACCACGCCTTCATCGAGCGCGCCTTCGAGGAGCAGTCCACCTGGAGCACCCTCGACCCCTCCACCGCGGATGCGACCGCGCCGATCCTGAAGTGGGCGGACGACCTCGGCCTCGACCTCGAGCGCTTCGAGGGCGCCCTCGCCGATCCCGGGCCGCGCGGGCAGGTCGAGGCGGACATCGCCGAGGCGACCCGCCTCGGGATCCTCCGGACCCCGGTCATCTTCGTGAATGGTCGGAGGGTCCCGGACTCCTCGGTGGAGTCGATCTTCCGCTCGGTGCGTCTCGAGTTCGACCGGCTCGGACTCGAGGTCGACCCCGACCTCGAGGTGAAGCGGAGCGACGACTGAACGAAGCCGGTCTCCGGGATTGCGAGCGGCCCCGTCCTCCACCGGAGGACGGGGCCGCTCTCGTTTCGGTCGCGAGGGTCTCGCCGGAGTGCCCCCCGGGTCAGGGGCAGTTGGTGCTCAGGCAGGTGAGCGCATCCGGAGTCGGGTCCGGGCCGCAGGCCCCGAAGGGAGCGGCCGGCGGGGCGCCCCCGGTGAAGAGGTAGGAGAGCACGCCGATGACATCCGCGATGTTGACCGCTCCGTTGTCGTTGTGATCCGCCGCGTCGAGGCAGGCGAGGGTCCCCCCCTGGAAGAGGTAGGAGAGGCCGTTCACGGCGTCGGAGAGGTTCACGCTGCCGCTCAGGTTCAGGTCCCCGCGGATGAAGCTCAGGTTGCCGATGGCGACCGAACAGGTGGCTCCACCCGCAGACTGTCCCGCCCGAATCGCCACGACCTCGTAGGAGTACGCTCCCAGCGGCATCGACCCATCGACGTGGGCGAGCGCGTCCCCGGGGAGGGTCGCCACCGCGACGCCGTCGCGGCGGACCTCGATCATCTCCGGCTGGATCGTCGTCTCCCCCCAGCTGAGGGTCGCGCTGTCCGCATCGCCGATGCAGTCGGGGAGCGGCAGCGGGTCGGGCCCGATCGCGAGGTCGAGGTCGAGGATCGTGTCGGCGGAGAGCCCGATCGAGCGGAGGGTCAGCGGAGGATCGAGGGAGCCCGCCGGCGGGGTCACGAGGATGTCGTACACCCCCGGCAGGAGCTGGAAGCCGAAGCTGCCGTCGAGCGCCGTGGTCGCGGGACGGTGGAAGCCGCCCACGATCTCCACGTTCGCTCCCTCCACCGGCGTCACCCCGGAGGTGACGAGCCCGGTGACGGAGACGCCCGCCGAGAGGACGATGTCCCCGAGGGGCGCGGCGGTGGAGGCGAGGCTCACCGAGGGGAGGACCCGCGGGGCGCGGCCGCTGCCGACCGGCGGGTAGAGGAGGACGTCGTAGACCTCCGGCGGCAGGGTCGCCGCGAAGTTGCCGGTGGCATTCGCGTTCTCATGGAGCGCTTCCACCGAGACGCCGTCGCTGGAGCGTCGGAACTCGACATCCACCGAGGCCACTCCGAGGCCGACGGGGAGGGTCTCGTCCACGCAGCGGCCGGTCACCTGATGGCCGTTCACGAGGCTGATCGCCCCGAGGCTCGTCGAGGTCGCGCTGACCGTGAACGGCACCCGCACGGGAACCACGGTCGGGACGAGGAGGGGCGGAGGATCGACCTCCACCAGGTAGGACCCGTCGCCCACCCAGTAGGCGAAGGTGCCGGCCGCATCAGTCACGTCGTTCGACTGGGGGACGAGGTTCCCGCTCGGGACCAGCGCGAACTCGATCTCCGCTCCGGCGAGGGGGGCTCCGTTGAGGAGCACCGAGCCGGTCACATCCCGCCCGAGGAGCATCGTCACATCCCCGAGGTCGAGGTCACCGGTGACGATGATCTCCTCGAAGAAGACGGGGGCGTAGTCGATGACGAAGGGGGGATCCTCCGGGACGGGATCCCGGAAGAGGAGGTCGATCGGCCCGAGGGGGACGAGGACCTTCACGACCCCGAGGCAGTCGCTGTCGTCCTTGTTGAGGGGGACGGTGAGCCCGGTCGTCAGATCGGTCACCTGGGTGTCGATTCCCGGGATCGGCGCCCCGTTGATGTCGACGAGGCGGGCGGTGAGGCACGCCGCGGCCGGCATGGTGAGGACCCCGAGGTCGGTCGGGCCGAAGATCGGCTGAAGCGGGAGACGCAGCGGGAGGAGGCCGGCCGCACAGTTCGGGTTCGCCGAGAGCCCGAGGCAGGTGGTCGGCGGCAGCCCCGGCGTCGGGGGCGGCTTGAACGCGACCCGGTACTCGAGGTTGAAGAGCTGCTCCATCGTCGCTTGGAAGAAGCCGTTCGCATCAGTCTTGTCCCCGCTGAGCAGGGGGAGGGGATCTCCTCCGGAGTCCGGGGTGATGTCGACGTCGATGTCCGGGATCCCGACGCCGAGCTCGTCCACGATCTGCCCCTGGATCACCCACCCCGTCGTCAGGGAGTAGTTGCCGAGGTTCTGAGTCCCCCCTGAGGCGTTCAGGGTCAGGTTGAGGGCGAGGGTCACTTCGAGATACCCCGGCGGAGGGTTGATCTCGATGGTGTGGGCGCCGGCGGAGTAGGCCGGGAAGGTCGGTCCCTGAAGGATCGTCAGGCTGAAGGCCCCTCCGACCCCGGTGAGGTCTCCCGAGAGCGAATAGGGGACGCCGAGGGCGTTGACGATGTCGATGTCCGCCCCGACCACACCGCCGCTGCTGCTCGTGACGGTGCCGGTGAGGACCAGCTGCGCGTCCGCGGCGAGCGGGCAGAGGAGGAGGAGACCGAGGATGAGCAGACGACGGGCGCGCGGGGGGAGACCGCGCTCCGGCATGGAGCGGACGTGCGTTCGCATGACGTCGATTCCTTCGTTGACGACGGGCCGCCGGGATCCTGGGCGGCCGATTCACTTCTCGCCGGGGATCCGCGGGAGATCCCGTGACGAGCCTCGAGGCGCGTCAGACAGAACAGACGCGAATCTCTCGCGCGTCAGGAATGACCGGAGAGGGACGCGTAAGTGCTTTCTCTGAGGCAAGTTGTGGCATGCACTTCCCGTTCCTGTCCGGGGGCCGGGCCCGCAGATCTCCCAAATGGCGCGCGGGACGCGGCCTAGGGCCGTGGCGGCGGGGTCGCACCGGTGAGGGAGGTGCGCTCGGACTTCACGGAACTGGCGATGGTCGGCCAGGGTGGCGGCCGGCCGCCACCTTCCGTCGGGATGGGAGCACGCTCGAGGCGACGAAGCGCCCGCTGGAGGGCGACGCCGATGAGGATGAGAGACCCGAACGACACACGACCACGGTCGGTCCCCTCGGGCAGCTGAGGGAGGATGGTCCACCACGCATCGACCGCCTCGGATCGCGTCCCGAGTCGGGGACCGGAGCGAGCGCCGGCGACCTCCGCTCGACCTCCCCGGGGCACGGGCCCGGGGATCGAGGTCCCTCCGGCGGCGCCGAGCGAGACCGGGGCGGGTGTCCGCTCCCCCGAGGGGCTCACGATCCAGGCCTCGACGGGGATGGGCTCCCCGGGGTCTCGCGAGACCCACGTCGCGGGGGAGCCCCATCGATCGACGGTGGCGAAGGAGAGGCGGAGATCGGGGGGGCGCTCGACGATCGTCCGAGCGAGACCGCGCGCGAGGATCTCGCGGAGCTCCTCGGCGGCCGGGCCGGGCGGCAGTGAGGTGCGGTCGAGTCCGGCGAGGAGGAGGAGGGAGCGTCCCCGCGCGATTCGGCGCTCGACGAGCAGCGGCGCGCCTTCGCCGTCGACCCAGGTGAGGCGCGTGTCGGGGGCGAGCGCCGCCTCGGTGCTCCAGCGCCGGGGGAGGAGCGGGAGGTCGAGGGGCCAACGCGCGTCGACGGGGTCGACCGGGCGGAGGGGAGCGACCACCGATCTCCAGCCGTCCCCTTCCTCCTCCTGCATCGATGCGAGGACCCGGAGCGCCGATGCACCATCCGCGGCCTCCGCCCACCGGCCTCCGGTTCGCGTGACGATGGGGCGAAGGACCGTCGCATCCGCCTGGGGGCCGACGAGCAGCGCGGAGACCTCGATCCCCGCGGCCACGAGCGTCTCGGAGATCCGCCCCCACTCGGCGCCGCTCGTCCGACCGTCCGAGATGACGAGGATCCCGGGTCGGACGCCCTCATTCTCCTCGATCGCGGAAGCCGCGAAGCGAAGCGCCCGATCGAGGCGTGTTCCTCCACCGGTCCGGGTCGCCGCTCGGATGCGGGCGGTCGCGGCGGGGCCGAGCGGCGCCCCGGGCGGGAGGATCCAGCGGGTCTCCTCGCGAAATCCGGCGACAGCCCAGCGATCCTCGGGGGGGGTCTCCTCGATGAGGGACTGCACTCCGCTCCAGAGGGTCTCGAGTGCCTCGCCGCGAATGCTCCCGGAGAGATCGAGGAGGAGGACGCCATGATCCCGTCGAGGCGGTCGGGGAGGCGGGGGGAGAGGGTGGGGGAGGAGCCGGTCGAGGAGCTGGCTCTCCTCGCTCCCCCGGAAGGGGGGGGCCACGACGGTGAAGATGACCCCTCCGCGGCGGGCCCATTCCTCGAGCCGGGCGACGAGTGGAGGCTCCGCCTCTGCGCTCGTCGCGCCGTCCCAGAGGATCAGCCCTCCCGGGGCCGGAGGGAGCTCCCGGCGGAGCGCTTCCGCGGAGGAGCGGGCGGGGAGGAGTGACCAGGTGCGTGGATCTCCGAAGAGGGCGCGGACGGCGGTCGTCTCCGCTCCGATCGACAGCACCGGCAGCGGCGCGCGGACCTCGATCGCCACCGCGTTCCCGGCGTCGTCCTCCACGAGCCAGACCCCCGGGCGATGCGGGACCCAGAGTCCCTCGCCTCGTTCGTCCAGAGTCCGTCGGTCCGGCTCTTCCCCCGCGGCGCTCCCCGTGGGGTCCGGCGGAGCCTGCACGGTGAGGGGGAGGCCGGCGGGGCCGGTGAGCCGGATCGGCTCCCCGACGAAGGCGAGCTCCGCCCCGACCTGCCACGCGGCGGAGGGCCGGGGAGAGGGGACGAGCTGCACGCCCCGGGCTCGGAGGCGGGCCGCGAGCGCGGAGAGCTCGGCGGGCACGGGGAGGTCCGGGGGGAGGAGGAGTCGCCCCCCGCCCGGCAGCGCATCGATCCCCTGGCGGAGCCGGGACCAGGGGGGCGCCGACCGACCGGCGGGGAGTTCGACCTCGGGGAGCGGCAGCAGCAGGCTGGACGGGAGAAGGGCGCCGAGGGAGATCAGCCCGGCGAGGATGAGGGCTGGACCGCTGCCGCGCTGCAGGGCGGGGAGGAGGAGAAGCGCGGCGCCGAGGAGCGCGAGGCTCGGGAGGCGGGACCGCGGCGGCGTGGGGATCGGGGTGGGGCGAAGCGCCTCCACGCAGCGCCCGAGCAGCACCGGCCAGTCATCCCGCGCGGGGAGGTCGCTCCACTCCGGGCGGAATGAGATCCGTATCCTCCCCGGCTCCCGGCTGATCAGCGCTCGACCCTGCGCATCCCGCAGCACCGGCCGCCCCAGGGGCTGGAGGTCGACCGCTTCGAGGATCGTCCAGCGGCGCGGCTGGAGGCCGTCGAGGAGACCGGCGGTCGAGCGGGCATCGATCTCGGGGAGGAGGCGGGTCCGTGCCATCCCGGAGGATGGGATGAGGATCCGTGGTCCTTCGCCCGGGGCCGCCGCGTCATCGACCGTGGTCACGACCACCGGGGATCCGTGCCCGGCGGAGCCGGGGGGAGTCTCCTCGGTCAGGAGGACGATCCGCCCGGCGGTGGCGAGGGCAGCGAGGGCGCGGGCCACTCCCTCGCTCCCGCTTCGGTCGAGCACTGCGGTCGGGGCCGGGAGCGGGGGGATCCAGAGAGGGACGCGGAGCTGTTCGCCTCCGCACCTCAGGTGGAGAGCGGCCTCCCCCGAGACCACGCCGGGTGGCAGGAGAATCCCGCTCTCGCTCTCCGTGGGTGCGATGCGCCACTCCCGACCGCCGCGCCGGACTCTCAGGTCCTCCAGCGGGAGGGAGGGATCCTGCGCGCTCCCCAGCGCGGCGCGGTCGAGGTCGAGGACCCGCTCTCCGTCGAGGAGGTGAACCGCCGCGGCGCGAGGTTCGCTCCCGGGCCCGGGGATCAGGATCGGACGACTGCCGAGGAGAAGGAGGAGCGTGATGAACACGACCTCGGTGAGGGCTCTCGAGCGGGAGCCTGCCCCGGTGAGGGTCCGCCACGGCGCGGTGCTCGCCACCCTCCGCTCCGGAGGCGAGCGACGGAGGAGGGGGAGCAGGGCGACGGGGAGGAGCCAGAGGACGCCGGGGACGAGGATCAGGAGGGTGGGAGGGAGTCCGCTCATCGGCGCAGCCATCCCCCCGGAGCGGTCGCGCGCGGGATCGCCTCCAGAGCGCCACCCTCCGCCCGGCAGCGATGGGCGGATCCTCCCGCGCGCTCGAGCGAGGCGGCGAGTCGACGCCACCAGGCGCGATGGTGGGCGGTGTACTTCGCCACGGTGTCGGGGTCGATCACGCCGGTCCACGCCGGCTCGTCTTCGGCCGAGACCAGTCGCGCGCGGCCGGTGGCGGGGGGGGCGAGCTCTTCATCGGTCCAGGGCGCGAGCCAGATCGGGCGGCCGAATCGCAAGAGCGGCGTCAGCTCCGCTGGCTCGGAGAGCCCGAACCCATCGGAGATGAGCAGGACGCGACCGGGACCGTGGCGCGGAGCGGGGAGTCGCGCGAGCGCACTCGCGAGGTCGACGCTTCCTCCGAGGGGCGGAGTCGCGAGGGCCGCATCGAGGGCCGGGAGTCCGGCGTCAGGGATGGTCCGAGTCCCGGAGGCGGTGAGCAGGTGCACCGCGCAGGGCTCGTCGTGGGCGCGCGCGAGAAGGAGAGCGAAGAGGGCGAGCTCTCGCACGCAGCGGTCGCGCGGCGCGATCCCCATCGAGGCGCTGCGGTCGAGGATGAGGGTTAGAGGGAGCGCGGTGTCCTCCCGATCGACGCGCGCGACCCGTCGGCGGAGACGGCGATAGACGGAGAGGTCAAGGGAGCGCAGCTCCTCCCCCTCACGCCAGGGGCGGAACTCCTCGAACTCCCCGGCGCGACCGAGGCGGGCGCCGCGCTGCCGCCCGGCCCAGCCCGCGGTCCCGGCCGACCCCCATCGCAGTCGGGAGGCAAGGCGTCGCAGCGCCGGCTCGTCCGCGGGGGGGCGGGAGGAGGCCCGCCGATCGACGGGGGGGGAGTGGGGAGGGCGCGCATCGATCATCGAGGCCCCCACTCCTCGATCTCTCCCCAGGGCCAGCCGATCCAGACGCGGCCGGGGGCCAGGACCGGCGGCAGCTGCCACGCGTGGCTGGGGAGCCACGCCGCCGGGGGGCTCTCTCGCTCGGGGAGCAGGGGCCGCCATCCCTCCGCGGCGCACCAGAGCTGGCCGTGGGCGCAGACGATGGTGTCGTCGCCGAAGCGAGCGATGGCGATGGGAGACTGGGCGGCGCGGTCCTCCTCCATGGTGACGGCGGGGGGGAGGGGAACGGGAGTCGTCGTGCCCGCCCGCAGGTCGATCCGCAGGAGATGAGCCGACACGAGGCGGGGGTCGTAGACGAGCAGGTCGATCCGCTCCGGGAAGAGGGCCACGCCGAAGGCGCCGCCGATCGAGCGGCGGGTGGTGGGGGTGACGAGCTCCGAGGCGACGGTGGAGAGCGCCGCCCAGTCGGGGGGCGCATCGCCCGCCGCGCTCACCGAGAAGGCGCGCAGCCCCCCGAGGGGCGGCACCGGGGACGCGAAGGGGACCGGCCCCGTCGCGGCGAGGACCCACGCGCGGTCGGTGCGGAGGATCGCGCGGTCCGCATCCGCCCTCTCGACCACGCAGGTCCCGGCGTCGGAGATCGTTCCGGTGAGGTCCGGTCCGCGCCGTCCGAGCGGGGGGACGCGCGGCGTCGCTCCGACGAGCCTCCAGCCCTGCGCGCCGGGGAGGGGTGGCTCGAGCCAGGCGAGCCACAGGGTCTCGTCGCCCCGACTTCCCGCGACCCACCCATCGGAGCAGAAGGAGAGGGTCCAGTCGGAGAAGACCCGCCTCACCTCGAATCGGTTCCCCTCGGGGGTGCGACGCGGGGCCCGGGGGTCATCCGCGCGCGGATCGAGGACCGGTCGGTCGGGAGTGGTGGCGGGGACGCGGCGTCGGGAGAGGAGGGCGAGGGGGGCGGTCCCAGCGACTCCTGCGGGGCGAGGGTCCTCCGGCGGCG
>JAFMMO010000056.1 GCA_017859655.1 Pseudomonadota bacterium
GAGGAGGCGGGCCCGGAGGTCTGCCTGCGACGGGCTGAGCGAGGAGGGGTCCACGCTCTCCCGGTCGTCCGGTCGGGGGATCGGCGGGAACTCCGGCGCTGCGGCCGGCTCCGCTTCCGCGGTCACGCCGGTCGAGGCGGAGGGGTCGTCTCCGCCCGGCCGGACGAGGAGGAGGGCCGCGACGATCCCCCCGGTCAGGACGAGGATGGGGAGGAGGGAGCGAGGGTTCATGGGACTCCTTCGGAGTCGGACTCGCGCAGCCCGGGAGCGCAGCCGGGCACGCGCTGGGGAGATGGTGCCTCCCCTGTCTCGACAGTGGGCCGCTCTCCGCGCGTCGTCGCGACGGAGAGCGGCCCACGCCGAATCAAGGAGAGCGGAGTCGGAGATCGGAGCACCTCGGCCGACCGCCGGCGGAGCGGCGGAGGCAGGCCGGGGGTGCGGCGATCAGGGGGCGGTCGGCCCGGCATCGGGCGGAACGAAGATCTCGCACGAGTTCGCGAGGGCATCGTCCCCGAGGCCGGTTCCGCCGGGCCAGTACTCGTTCGTTCCACCGATCACCGCGATCCGGTCGTCGAGGGTGCCCAGGAGGCCGTCCTCGCCCGGGATCCGGGTCATGGTGTGGTAGACGCGCGCCTGGTTCAGGGAGACGGTCTCGCCGGTGACGTTCGGGTCCGGATCGAGGAAGCCGGTGAGGTCCTGCCCGGTGGGGATGTCCTCGTCGTAGATCAGCCAGCAGCCGGCGAGGCCCAGCGGGTTCAGGTTCGTCCCGAAGTCCTCGAACTGCCACGGGAACACCTCCGGCTCGCCATCGCCGTCGAGGTCGTCCTGGAAGATCCCCGGATGGAAGAACGGATCGAAGAAGGTGAAGCCCTCGATCAGGTTCATGCAGGAGTTGTCGATCTGGGCCGCGCAGGGCATGGCGAAGCTCTGGTCCTGCCCTCCGGCGGCCACGATCACGCTGCCGTTGTAGAGCTGGTTGTCGGCGACGCGACGCATGTCGAGCATCACGTAGTCCGCGTAGGAGCGGTTGAAGTTGATGAGGATCGGCGGCGGCCAGCAGAACGCGGCGGCGTCGATCGTCCAGTTGTCCTGGGGCGCGGTGTCGACGCGCACGAACTGGGCCCCGTTGGCGGGGCCGAAGCCGCTGTAGGTGGCGACGATCAGGTCCGAGTTGTCGGTGGAGAGTCCGCCGCCGGCCACGGAGCCCTCAGGGCAGCTGAAGTAGTCGCTGTCCCCGCCGAGGAGGAGGACCGCGTTCGAGACCCCGAGGGTCCCGCTCGGGGTCGACTGGTGCTCCCGACCGAGGTTGAAGCCCTTCGCTCCATTGGTGCGCGAGGCGAGGACCAGACCCTGAGCGAAGCTGATGTTCCCCCCGCCGGTGAAGAAGAAGTCCATGGCGGTCAGCTTGGTGTTGATCTCCTGCCACGGGATCAGCGTCTCCGGCGCCGCGAGGGACTGGGCGGAGAGGGTCTCGTAGCCGCCGAAGATCCCGATCAGGTCGTCCCCGTCCCCGAGCAGCTGGTTGAAGCCGGCGAAGGCGGCGGTCGTGTGGTTCGACCGGCCCCGCTGGGTGGTCAGCTCGACATCGAGGCCGTTCACATCCACCGCGGTCTCGAAGGAGAGGGTGGAGGGATCGAAGATCTCGACGATGTTCGTGCTCGTGTAGGCCGGCTGCGACTGCGAGCCGCCCCCCTGACCCGGGTTCGGGACGGTGACGATCTCGAACTCCTGGCCCCCGAGGATGAGCAGCTTGCCGTTCGGCAGCTTGTCGGTGGTGTGGAGGAGGCGCGGGACGACGAGGTCGTCGTCCGGATCGATCATGAGGTCCGCGTTGTCGAAGGAGCGGGTGAGCGGGTTGAAGATCTCCGAGTTCTCCTCGGCGTCGCCGAAGAAGATGCTGTCCGTCCCCCCGATGATGATGACGTTCCCGTCAATGATCGAGGTCGCGGTGTGATAGAAGCGCCCGCCGTTCGCGAGGGTGATGATGTCCCCGTCGATGTCCTGGTCGAGGAAGTCGCCGGAGATGGACTCGGGGATCGGGAGCGAGAGATCGACCCGCGCCGACTGGTCGAAGATCTCGACGGTGTCGACCGCGGTGAGCAGCCTCTCGTCACTCCCCCCGACGATGAGGACGGAGCCGTCCTCGAGGCTGGTGGCCGTGTGCGCGTAGCGAGGGGTCACCATGCGGGGGCCGGAGTAGCAGGCGAGACCCGGGAGGGGCGCCGCCGCCTGCGTGAGGTTGGGAATTCCCAGCGAACCGTTGCACCCGGAGAGGGCAAGGGTGCCCAGCCCGACGAGGCACGCCAGGACGGCGAGACCCCTCGGTGCGCACCACCCCGCCTGAAGACTCGGGACGCGGACGGAATTCGTCATGCTCGTATCTCCCTGCTTTACCGTTCCGACCCGCTCCGGGCGGAACTCCGACTCTGATCCGTCTCCGTGGGCCGGAGGGGTTCGTCGCGTCGCACCGGCGACGGCGATCCGCTCCCCAGACTCGCGAGCCCGGCCCCCGGTCGGGACCGGTGGGTCCCGCTTCCTCCCCGGCTCCTGACGGAGCGGACGAGGGGTGACGGAGGTGGCGACTGCGCGAGCTTCCGGCCTGCCCTCAGGGACCGAGACGCGGGTCCGCAAGCACAGGATCGGAGACCCGTGCCTTGTGCCGCTTCTTCCGCGGCCTGAGGTGCGCGACTTGGGGTCCGCCGGGATGTCCGCCGGTCCACTCGTCTTCCGGATGACCCGGCCTTGCTCCTTCCCGGGGGAAGGGGGCCGAGCTCTCCTGTCGCCCGTGAGCACCCAGACCGAGCCCGCCGGACCCGGCATCCCAATGCTGGGCATCGGGTGCGAGGCACGGATCGGGTTCACGGCCGTCCCGGGCGAACCCGGATCCTCGCCCCGAACCGTCACGGAATCGTGTGAGACCGTGCTCCAGGGGGGAAGAGGACCCTCGGATTCATCCGCCGCCGCCCGCCCCGCTCCCGTGGGAAGGAGCACCCGGAGATCTCCGGGTTCGGCGCGCGCCGTCGACGAGGCCCGAGATTGTAGGCAGAGGCGGGGGAACTGTCCACACGCCCCGAGGCCTCCCGGACCGGTCGAAGGGGGCTCCCGCGGGCACGCGAGTCGCGAGGGAGCTCCCCCGCGGCCTCCGTGGCCTGAGGGAATGAAGCAAGCGGGATGCCACTTGGTCGAACCGGCTGGTCCGTCTTAAGTCTATCCATAATGGTAATTTAGGGATCGTTCGGGGAGGGCGGGGGAGGCGGGGCGCCGCCTCGGTGTGCGAAGATGGCACAGCGCCTCCCCCCTCTTTGACAGACCGGGGGGGGCGGGGGAGAGGTCCTAGGGGTCCTCTTCCTCCTCGGTCTCGTTCGGGTCCTCCACCACGATCACCTCGGAGGTGATGATCGGGATGATCGCGGAGACCCTCTCGATGATGGGATTCCCGTCCTCGTCGAGGAACGGTCCCCGCTCGTCTCCGACCCCGAGGTACAGGACCACCTCCACCGCGCGCGGGAGCGGGAGGGGGATCTCCACCTCCTCTTCCTCGCCGTCGTCGATGAGGGCCGTGGGGTCGCCCGTCTCGGCTGCGTCGAGGGCGGCCTGCTCCTCATCCGCCTCTTCCTGATCGTTGAAGGGGAGGAAGGTGTCGTAGTTCTCGTTCTCCAGCTCGGCGAGCAGGGTGGAGGCATCCCACTCATCGAGCCACTCCTCGGCCTCGCCGAGGTAGTGGAAGTCGAGGGCGAGGACGAGGCCGTAGACCTCGGTGTACTCTCCGTCGTCGAGGGGGGCGTCCGCGATCTCCCACTTCACCCGACGGAAGAGGGTGTTCCAGTTGTCCTCCCCCGGCTTGAGGACGTAGCCGACACCGGCGACCTCGCTGACCCGGACATCGAAGTCGTCCTCGGGGGAGGGGACCGGGGCGGTGGTCAGGAAGTGGAGCTCGTCCGCCGCTCCCTCCGCCTCTCCGCCGTCGATTCCGATGAAGACCTCCGGGCCGTAGCTGCGCCAGACCGCACCCTGCAGGTCGCGGCGGATCTGCTGGATGATCCCCTGGCCGACCTTGCCGCTGCGGGTGTTGCGGGTGATCCGCTGATCCGCGCGCATCGTCGAGTCGAGGATCGAGTAGCAGATGGCCATCACGCTGCCGAAGATCCCGATCACGACGATCAGCTCGATCAGCGTGAAGCCGGCCTGTCGGCGTGGACCGCGGCGCCGCTGGTCGGGACCCTGAGGCCTCAAAACCCCTCCTCCGTGTCGAAGGTCGCGTACTCGAAGAGCGGATGCTCCGCGTCCACGAAGAAGCGGGTGTCGAGCGTGTACTCCTCACCATCGTCGTTGAGGTCGATGGTCCAGAAGACGACGAGGGAGGCCTGCAGGAGGGGGTGGAGGGTGTCGGTGGTCGCGAGGGAGAAGATCTCCGCCTCCCAGGTCCAGTCCGGCTCCTCCTCGAAGTCTCCGGCGGTCGCGGTCTCGAGGCCGTAGACGATCTCGTCCAGCTTCTCCTGGGCGAGGCGCTGCACCCGGCGCTCCATGTTGAAGCGGCCCGCCTTCTCCACCGCCGAGGTGCGGAGGAAGAGGAGGCTCATGAAGGAGCCACCGACGAGGGCGACGGCGAGCACGAGCTCGATGAGGGTGAACCCCGCGGAGCGGATCCGGTGGGCGCGCTCTGTCCTGCGGTCCATCAATACTCCTCGAACTGGATCTCCTGGCTGTGGTAGTCCACAGATCCGACGAGCGCGCTGAACTTCACGGAGAGGATCGTCCCCTCCTCGTTCCGGATCACGACGATGTGCGAGCCTTCGTTGCCGTAGGGATCGAGGCGCACGTCGACGATGCCGTTGTCCTCGGAGGAGCCGTCCGGGAAGAGGATCTCGACGATCTCGCAGCCGGTCTCGAGCCAGCTCGGGGGCAGGGTGTCCCGCTCATCGAGGTCGAGCTCCGGATCCTCGTCCGGCCCGGGGGGGAGGACCACCCAGTAGCGCTGATCCCCGAGGTCGTAGCGGAGGTAGTGCTCCTGCCCCTGCCCGCCGGCCATCGAGCGGACCCAGCCGATCTGGGCGCCGA
This sequence comes from Pseudomonadota bacterium, assembly GCA_017859655.1. Classification (GTDB taxonomy): domain Bacteria; phylum Planctomycetota; class UBA8108; order UBA1146; family UBA1146; genus JAFMMO01. Next base: position 5,059 of record JAFMMO010000056.1, read on the forward strand.
TCGTCCGGGCGGAGGTGCGGAGCCGGTACTTCGGGGAGATCCCGGTCACGTTGGGCAGGACGCTCGCCGTCAGGACCCCGAGCAGGGTGATCACGATGATCAGCTCGACGAGGGTGAACCCCTCGCGCGAGGCGGGGCTCCCGACCGATCCCGCGGCGGCGGGGAGCGGGCGCGGGGGACGCGTGGCTCGTCCGGTGTCAGAACCTCTCGTCACCATCGCGCGCGCTCTCCTCGGGATCCGCCTTCGGGATCCGCCTTCGGGATCAGTACTGCGGCTGGTTCATCTCGTCGGAGCGGATGTCCGCATCCCACTCCGAGCCGCCCTCGATCATGTCGGCGCCGAGGCTCACGAGGATGATGTCGTTCCCCTCGAACTCGTAGATGTAGTACTCCATGCTCCAGGGGTCGAGCGGCGGCTTCGCGAGGTACTCCTCGGTCACGCCGTTCGAGAGCTCGGGCGGGTTCATCAGCTCATCGAGGGTGTCCGGGTAGCGACGATGGTCCTCCTTGAACATCGCGCAGGCGGACATGATCGCGGAGAAGTCCGCCTTGACCCGCTCGGCGCGCGCCTTGTCGGACTTGCCGCTCACGCTCACCACCACGGTCCCGGCGAGGACCCCGATGATCGTGATCACGACGATGAGCTCGATCAGCGTGAAGCCGCTCTCGCGGCGTTGCTCCCTGCGCTGGTTCACGGCAGGTTCCTTTCTCTCCGCTCCGGAATCCGATCCGGAGGGTCATGTGTCGAGTGCGGCGGACCGACCGAGGCGGGCGGCCCGGGTGAGGCTCAGAGCGAGTCGAACTGCAGGAGCGGCAGCAGCACCGCCATGATGATGAACCCGACGACCACCGCCAGTCCGACGATGATCACCGGCTCGATCAGGGCGGTGAGACGCTGCACCGCGAGGTCGATCTCCTCCTCGTAGGTCTCGGAGATCCGGTCGAGGATGTTCTCGAGCTCGCCGCTCTGCTCCCCGACCGCGATCATGTAGCCGACCATCGGCGGGAACATTTTCGACTTGCGGAGCGGCGTTGCAATGTCCGCTCCCTCGAGGATTCGCTCGGCGACCTGGCTGATGACGCGGCTCAGGAGGGCGTTGTTGACGACCTTGCTCACGATCGAGAGGGCGTCGAGGGCGGGGAGGCCGCTCTTCAGCAGGGTCGAGAGGGTCACGGTGAAGCGGCTGATGGCGCTCTTCTGGAGGAGCGTCCCGATCACCGGGATCTTCAGGATGAACGTGTCGAAGAAGAGCCGGCCCTTCTCGGTGGCGATCGCCAGCTTGGCGAAGATGTAGGCGGCGACGAGGGCGATCAGTCCGAACCACCAGTACTCCTTGAAGAGGTCGCTGGCGGTCATCAGGATCACGGTGGGGGCGGGCAGGACGTTGTCCTTCGACTGGAGGATGCCGGTGATTCGCGGCACCACGTAGGTCATCAGGAAGACGACCACGCCGAACCCGACGAACACCATGACGGCGGGGTAGGTCATCGCCGCCGCGATCTTCCCCCGCAGGTTCGCCTGCTTCTGGAGGTAGTCCGCGAGGCGGGCGAGCACCTCATCGAGGTTGCCGGAGGCCTCTCCGGCCCGGACCATGTTGATGTACAGGTCGGAGAAGTAGTTCGGGTGGAAGCTCAGGGCATCCGCGAGTCCGGAGCCCGAGACGATCTTCTCGCGGAGGTCCCGGTAGACGACCTCCAGGTGTCGGTCCTGGATCTGCTCGACGAGCACGTTGAGCGCCTCGGAGAGGTGCACGCCCGACCCGAGCAGGGTCGAGAACTGACGGGTGAGGATCGCCAGCTCGCGGACGTTGACCTTGCGCTCGAGGCGGAGCTTCGCCTTCTCGCCCTTCTTCGGGCGGCCGCTCGCGTCGAGCCGCTCCATCTCGACGACGCGGATCTGCTGCTTCCGCAGCTTCTCCCGCGCATCGCGTGCGGTGTCGGCGTCGACGGTGCCCTTCTTGGTCCGCCCTTTGGAGTCGATCGCTTCGTACTGGAAGATCGGCATGCGGGGTCCTTAGAAGACGTCCATCTGGGTGACGCGGAAGACCTCTTCCATCGTCGTCTCGCCGTTGATCACCTTCTGGGCACCGTCCATTCGGAGGGTCTTCAGGTGCCCGCTCTCGACCGCGACCTGCTTGATGACCGAGGCGCTCGTGCGGGAGATGATCTGGTCGCGGATCGTCTCGTTGATCGTGAGGATCTCGTAGATCGCGGTCCGGTCGTAGAGCCCGCGTCCGAGGCAAGCGTCGCAGCCGCGACCGTGGAAGAGGTGCCCGTGGGGGAGCTCGTCGCGGGTGAAGCCGAGGGCCTGGAGCTCCTGATCGGAGACCTCGAGGGGCTCCTTGCAGCGCGGGCAGATCACGCGCACGAGGCGCTGGGCGATCACCGCGATCAGCGAGCTGGAGACGAGGTACGGCTCGACCCCGAGGTCGATCATCCGCGTCACCGCTCCCGCCGAGTCGTTGGTGTGAAGGGTCGAGAAGACGAGGTGACCGGTGTTCGCGGCCTGCACCGCGATTCCGGCGGTCTCGTGGTCGCGGATCTCCCCGACCATCATCACATCCGGATCCTGACGCAGGAGAGACCTCAGCCCCGCCGCGAAGGTCAGGCCCTTCTTGTTCGAGACCTGGATCTGGCTGATCGAGTCCAGGTTGTACTCGATCGGATCCTCGATCGTGATGATCATCTTCTCTTCGGAGTTCAGCTCGGCGAGGCTCGCGTAGAGGGTCGTCGTCTTTCCCGATCCGGTCGGCCCGGTGACGAGCACGATCCCGTGGGAGCAGGCGATGAGGTCCAGGAGCTTGCCCTCGTTCTCGACGGTCAGGCCGATCTCGTTGAGGCGATAGAGGCGCGCGGACTTGTCGAGGAGTCGGAAGACGATCCGCTCCCCGTACGAGGTCGGCACGGAGGAGATCCGGACATCGACCTCGCCGTCGCCCACCTTGACCGAGGTCCGGCCATCCTGGGGGAGCCGGCGCTCGGCGATGTCCATCTTGCCCATGACCTTCACGCGGGAGATCAGGGCGTCCTGCACCTTCTTGGGGATCACCTTGGAGTCGTAGAGGATTCCGTCGATCCGGTAGCGCACCTGCATGCGGTCGGCGAACGGCTGCAGGTGGATGTCCGAGGCGCGGATCTTCAGCGCCTCGAACAGGATCGTGTTCATCAGCTTGATGATCGGCGCCTTGTTGGCGATGTCGAGGACGTCCTCGGACTCCTCGATCTCCGCGGCGAGGCCGAGGATCTCGTCGTCCTCGATCCCCTCCAGCAGCTCGTCCACATCGGCGGAGGAGCGCTGGTAGGCGCGGTTGATCAGGGAGGTGATCTCGGCGCGGCTCGCCACCACCGGCTCGGCCATGCCGCCGAGCATCGAGGCGAGGTCGTCCATCGGGTGGATGTCGAGGGGGTCGCAGGTCGCGACCTTGAGTCCGCTCGAGGTCTCCTCGATCGCGATCAGGTTGTAGGTCCGCGCGAACTGCGCGGGGACCCGCTGGACGAACTGGGTGGGCACCTCGACATCCGCGAGGTTGTCCACGAAGGGGAGGCGCAGCCGGCGGGCGAGGAGCTCCAGCAGGAGCTGCTCGGAGACATACCCCTTCTGCCGGAGCACCTTGTCGAGGGGCTGACCGGTGTCGCGCTCCTCGTCCCGGCACTCGAGGAGCTGGTCCTCGCTGAGGACACCCTCCGTCACCAGGTCATCGAAGATCGAGAGCTTCATCCGGCCTACTCCCCCTCGAATCCGCGGTGGTTCTCGTCCGGCAGGACGAAGCGCTGGAGGCGCACCGAGTCGCCGAAGCTGCGGACCCCCTCGATCGCCTGGTCGCTGAGGAGCTCGAGGTCGTCGCCCCGAGCCTCGTCGATGATGTGGGCGGAGAGGAACACGTACAGGTTGTCCCGGCTGTAGTCGCTGCCGCGGCTCTGGAAGAACCGCCCGATCAGCGGCAGGTCGCCGAGCAGCGGCACCTTGTCCACGACCGTCGACTCGTTCTCCCGGGCGAGGCCGCCGATGATGAAGAGGCTCCCGTCCGGGATCGTCACGTTCGAGACCACGGTGTTCGTCGACTTGTCCGGGAGGGTCCCCGTCGAACTCGAGGCGCCGGCGAAGCTGGAGACCTCGAGGTTGAGCGCCAGCAGGACGACCTCCTCCGAGATCGTCGGCGTCAGGGAGAGGTTGATCCCCGCCGACTCCGAGGACTGCCCGGTCGTGGTGTTCACGTTCGTCGTGTTCGAAGTCTCGAAGAAGATCTCGGTGTCGATGTTGATCGAGCTCTCCTGGTTGTCGTCCGCCAGGATGAACGGCGTCGCCAGGATCTTCGACTCCGAGTCGCTCTTGATCGCGCGGAGGATCGCCGGGAGCTGCCCCTCGTTCGAGATCGCGGCGAGGAGGCCGGTCCCGCCCGCCGCCCCGGTGAACTGGCGGACGAAGTTGTCCGGCAGCTGGGTGACGTCGAGGGTGGAGATCCCGAACGCGCTCATCGCCGCGATCCGGGTCGACTGGTCGTCGAGGTTCCCCGCGAGGAACTCGAGGGTGTAGTTCAGGTTCGAGGAGTCGGTGACCTGGACGAGGGCGGCCTCCAGGAAGACCTGCCGACGGCGGGCGTCGATCTCCTTGAGGATGTTCTCGATCTCGTGCCACTCCTCCGGGTCCGCCTGGACGATCAGCGTGTTCGTCTCGGGGTGAGGGACGATCCGGGTCGGCGTCGACTGCACCTGCTGCTGCACGCCCTGCGTGTTGCCGCGGTTGGTCCGCGAGCTGGTCCCGCGGTTCGTCCGGGAGAGGGAGCCGGTGCCGGTGCCATCGATGAGCGAGCTGAGGACGTTCGAGAGGTCCTCCGCCTTCAGGTACTTCACCTTGTAGGTGTGGGTGTTGCGGCGGAAGCTGCGGACGCGGGTGTCCAGCTCCTCGATGAGGCGCAGCACGAGGTCGACCTCGTCCTCATCGGTGCTCTGGAGAATGATCTTCTGGGTCCGGGCGTCGGGGATGAGTCGCGTGGACTCGCCGGCGAGGGTCGCGTTGGCGGCGCCCGCCTGGTTGTTGGTCGCCCCGCGCGTGCTCCGCGGCGTGGTCCGCCGCTGCGCCCCCGGGGAGGTGGAGGAGCTGAGGGCCTCCTCGATGAGGGAGACGAGGTCCTGCGCGTCCGCGTAGGAGAGCTCGATGATGTCGAGGAAGGGGGTCGGCCCCTGGACCTCGACGTCGATGTACTTCACCAGCTCGCGGATGTGCTCGAGCACCTCGACCCGCGCCTTGATGATCAGGGTGTCGCTGGAGGTGACGGGGACCATCTTGATGCTGCCGCTCGTCCGACCGCTCCCCGCGATGTCGAGGAGGTCGCGGAGCGCCTGGCTGACCACGGTGGTGTCGGTGTACTGCAGCTGGAGGACGAGGGTGGCGAGCTCCTGCTCGTTCTCGAGATCGGGGATCTCGTTGGTCTCGATGATGGGGGAGGTGGGGCTCTCGGGCGAGGTCACCCGCTGCGCGGAGTTCCGGACGTTGATGACGATGTTGCCGTCCGGGAGGGTCTTCTCCCACATCTCGTAGCCGTTGGTCTCAAGGATCGCCCTCACCATCGGCAGGGTCAGCGGGGTGATGTCGCCGAGGACCTCGACCATGACATCCTCGCCGAAGGCGGGGTCGTTCCCGGAGGACGGGTAGTTCACCATCTTCTCGGTGATGTCCTGCATGTAGCGCAGGAGGTCGAGCACGCGGACCTTGCCCTCGGTGATCCGTCCCTGGGTGTCGGGAGCGGTCTCCTCGGTGGGCGCCCCCGCGTCCGCCGGCTGGGCGGGGAGGGGAGCGGCGAAGGGCCCTCCGAGGATGCCGAGCGCGAGGAGCAGTGCGGCGAAGGAGGGGATCGCGAGGGTCGGGGCGGTGCGGCTGCGACCGATCCGCTTTCGAGCTGAGTGCATTGCCTGCCGTTCCTTCCTGGCCGTTCGGCCGGTGATCTCGGTGCGCCCGGGGTCGGTTCCCCCGCTCCCCGGGAGGGAGGAGGGTCCGCGGAGTCCGGGCGCTCCCGGCATGTGCGCCCCCGGGAGTTGGCAAATCAGCCGCCAACCGGGCCGGAGAGACCGAGATTGTAACTATCGGCGAATCGGCCCCTTAGGTTGAGGGTTCCCCTCGAGGTCCGAGGAGGGGGAGGGCCTGTGGCGTGGGGGGACACCCGGACTGTAGCGATCCGCTACACCGCTCGGGGTGGGCACGCCCCGGCGCGGCTCGAGAGCTCAGGAGCGGTGGTCGAGGGAGCGGAGGATCGGCTCCACGGCTTCCCAGGTGCGCAGGGAGCACCGGACGATGATGACGTTCTGGTCGGCGGGGACCGCCGCTCGGATCGGATGACCGCCGCTGCGGTCCCACTCCGCCTCGAAGAGGGGGAGCAGGTGCCGCGCGTGGACCGCGCGGGGGCGGAAGGTCCGCATCACGAGGGTCTTCTCCCCGGATGGGGCGGGGCGGTCGAGCTCCCCCAGGCGGGCGAGGTAGTCCGCCAGCCGCTCTTCCGAGGTGTAGCGCGCGATGAGGGACCCCGTCCGGGGGTCCGGTGTGAACTTCGTGGGGACATCTCCCGGAGGGAGGAGCCGCTCCCGCTCCTCGGCGAGGGCGTTCAGCCGCGCGGCCACCTCCTCCACAGGAGCGTGGTCGAGCCGGATGACCCGGACCTGAAGCCGGATCGGTCGTCGGGCCCCCTCCATCCTCGCCCGGGCGATCCACGCGGAGCGGACCGCCGACTCCGGCTCGAGGTCGCGAACCGACACCCCGGCGTCGTGGAGGAGGGACTGCATCGCCGCGAGATGCCCCCGCGCCACGATCAGTCGCCGATCGAGCTCGATGCGGGCATTCCCCAGCCCCGGGCCATCGAAGTAGATCGGACGCTCCGAGGCGCGGGCGATCGCGTGCAGGATCACCCCGGCGGGGTAGATCCCCGGCTCGAGGAGGGGCGCGCGATTCGCCTCGGTCACTGGAGCCACGAGGAGGACGACGGCCAGGGCGATGCTCATGGGACCTCCCGGGTGGAGCGGCGCTCCTCAGGGGGGTGGATCTCGAGGTTTCGGAGTCGGGCGTACAGGGTCGAGCGCTCGATCCCGAGCTGCTCCGCGGCCTTCGACTTGTTCCAGCCCACATGGTCGAGCATGCGCGCGATGTGCTCCCGCTCGAGCTCCTGAAGGGAGCAGGGGGTCCACTCCACGCCCGCCGCGACCGGCCCCCCCTCGCTGCGGGGGAGGGTGAGGTCGTCCGGGCCGATCTCCGCCTCTCGTGAGAGCACCACCGCGCTCTCGATCACGTTGCGCAGCTGGCGGATGTTCCCCGGCCAGCGGTGCTCGAGGAGGCGGCGCCTCGCCGCGGGGGAGAGGTGCTTCCGGCCGGAGCCGATCCGCTCGGAGAAGTGATCGAGGAAGTGATCGATGAGCAGCTCGAGGTCTCCCTCCCTCTCGTCGAGGGGGGGCACGACCACCTCCAGCACGTTCAGGCGGTAGTAGAGGTCCTCACGAAAGCGCCCCTCCCGGACCTCGAGGGCGAGGTCCCGGTTCGTGGCGGCGATGATCCGGACATCCACCTCGACGGTGGCGTTGCCGCCGACCCGCTCGAAGCAGCGCTCCTCCAGGAGTCTCAGGAGCTTGCCCTGGCAGGAGAGGGGGAGCTCCCCGATCTCGTCGAGGAACACGGTGCCCCCGTCCGCCGACTCGAACCGACCCGCCTTGCGGTGATCCGCGCCGGTGAAGGCCCCGCGCTCATGCCCGAAGAGCTCGCTCTCCATGAGGGATTCGGGGATCGCCGCGCAGTTCAGCGCGGAGAAGGGGGCGCCGCGGCGGCGGGACTGGTAGTGCAGGCCTCGGGCGACGAGCTCCTTGCCGGTGCCGGTGTCCCCCCGGATGAGCACGGTGCTCTCGGTGGGGGCGGCACGGCGGATGAACTCCCGGACCCGCTCGATCGCGGCGGACTGTCCGATGATGGGGTGGGTGTCGATGAGGGTCCGGACGAGGGTCTCCTTCTCCTTCACCAGCCCGCCGACGGCGAAACCGGCCTGGAGGAGGGCGCCGATGAACTGGCCGGCGACCGCGCCTCCGTAGAGGTCCTCGGTCTGGAACGCGGCCTGACGCCCCTGGAGGCGGTCGAGGTAGAGGATTCCGCCGATTCGCCCCTGCATGGGGATGGGCGCGGCGATCACCGAGCGGATCTCCTCGCCGATGATGCTCCGGCGCTCCGCGAAGCGCGCGTCGCGGGTGGTGTCCTCGGAGAGGATCGCCTCCCGCGACTGCATCACTTCCCGGTAGATCGACTGACTCAGCACGAAGCCGCGAAGGGCCTGCTCGCCGCGAGAGCGGGCCGCGCGGCAGAGGAGCTGGTCTCCGTCGAGGAGGAGGATCGCGCCACGGTCCGCGCCGAGCTGCTCGACGAGGATCTCCAGCGCCTCATCGGGGAGGGTGCTTTCGACCGGCCGCCCGGAGATGCCCTTGCCGAGGCGGTGGAGGGCGTCGAGCACGCCGGCCGCGCGGAGCTCCTCCGCGGGGTGGGGGCCGCTGCGCAGGCGCTCCACAACCTGGGTGCGGGAGTCGTCCTCCTCGGGACGCTCGATCTCATCGACGAACTGCAGCTCGCAATCCCCGATCCCGATGTGGTCCCCGGCGGAGAGCTCGCTCTCCCGGATCGGATCCCCGTTCACGAACGTCTGGTTGCTGGAGCCCAGGTCGATGACGACCCAGGTCCCGTCGCGCGGGATGAGGCGGGCGTGGAAACGGCTGACCGCGCTGTCGGCGAGGACGATGTCCGCGGCCGCGTCCCGACCGATGACGAGCCCGTCGTTCCCTGGGTCGGGGTCGAGTCGCTCCTCGCGGAGTCGGTCCGGGGCTTCGCGGATCCAGAGTCTTGCCGCCATCAGAGTGCTCCCAGTCGCTGTTCCCGGGCGAGGCGCGCTCGATCGAGGAGCCCGCGCACCTCGATCTGCTCGATCTTCACCGTGTTCTGGTTCTCCTCGGGCCAATGGCTCGAGAGGACGATGGCTCCCCTGGGGATGCGGTCGGTCGGGATCGGGAACGAGAACTCCGCCTGCACGCTCTCCCTTCCCCCGGCCCCCTCCTGGGCGAGGACGAAGCGGAAGTTCGTCATCGCCGGCGTCTCGCCGGGCTCCCGCGTGATCCGGAGGGTGTACTCCTCGCTCTTCACCCGGAAGTCGAGGCGGGTGGGGTCGGTCGTCACCCCCTGCGCCTCCCCGCGGAAGGTATGCGTCACCACTCGATCGTGCGCAGGCTCTCCCCCGACGGTCAGGGTGAGGTCGATGCCATCGCCGTTCTCGAAGGTCCCATCGTCGCCGATCCGCAGCCTGAAGTGCTGGGGATTCAGGAACAGGAGGCCCCGTAGCTCGATGGCGTCGAAGCGGGAGAGATAGGGGAGGCGGATCGGCTGGTCGTACTGGCGCCAGACGAGGGAGTCGCGGTGGATGGTGGGGGGGACCGTGCCGGCCCTCTCCAGATCGACCTCGTAGGCCTGGAAGCGGCTTCGATGCAGCTCACGGGCGTTCGGCGCGGTGAAGTCGTAGTGCAGTCGCTCCTGGTCCTCCACCCGCTCGTAGAAGCCGGCGAAGGTCTGACCGGGCTGGAAGGGGGACTCCGCCTCTCCCCGGGGCGTGCCCTGCGCGATGATGATGGCGCCCAACGCGAGGAGGCTGATGCCGAGGAGGGCGGCGACCCTCCGGCGCCGTCCCGGCGGGCGGGGGGAGATCTCCCCGAGGACCCGCTCGAGGGCCTCGACGAGGGCATCGTAGGTCGCGGGGCGGTCCTCCGCCCGCTTCTCCAGCATCTCGAGGACGAGGGTGTCGAGGCTCGCCGGGATCCCCGTCCGGTGGGCACTCGGGGGAGTGGGGATCTCGTTGGCGTGGGCGACGAAGAGATCGACCTTGCTCTCGCTCCGGAAGGGCTCCCTCCCGGTGAGGAGGAAGTAGAGAGTGCACCCGAGAGAGTAGATGTCGGATCGGTGGTCGACCCGCCAACCCCGGGCCTGTTCCGGGGAGACGTAGTGAGGTGTGCAGTGGATGCGCTCCTGGTCGTCGTCCTCGCTTTCCGTCTCCCCGAGCTCGCCCACCTGGATCGCCAGGCCGAAGTCGACCAGCTTGACCCGGTTGCGGTCGTCGAGGAGGAGGTTCGAGGGCTTCACATCCCTATGGACCAGACCGATCTTCTCGGCCGCTCGCAGGCCCCGGGCGGCCTGGATCGCGATGTCGACGGCGACGGGGACGGGGAGAGGGCCGCTCCGGCGCACCCGATTCTCGGTCGACCAGCCCTCCACGTACTCCATGGCGAAGAACGATGGCTCACTCCCCTCACCGGGGTGGATCGAGTAGATCTGTGCGATGTTGGGGTGGCTCACCGAGGCGACGGCCCGGGCCTCACCGAGGAAGAGGCGGTTGTAGGCCTCGTCCCGCTCGTAGCGGGAGTGGATGCGCTTGATCGCGACCCAGCGGTCGAGCTGTGGATCATGGGCCCGGTAGACGATGCCCATTCCCCCCTCCCCGATCTTCTCCTCGAGGCGGAACGGTCCCAGGGTCGTCCGACGCGGGGTGCGCATCGGACGGGTCTGGTCGTCCCGCTCACCGGCGGATCCCAGGAGGATCTCCCGGTCGGAGTTCTGGGTCAGGTCGTCGGGCACCGTTGGGCCTTCCCGGCGGGGTTCGGGTGGCGCCCCCTCCCACGGGGGGCGAGCAGACAGCGAGAGGTCACTTGAGACGGTCCGGATTCGGGAACGAGACAGGTGAAGAGCCTTCGAGCGGTGAAGCCGCACCCTTCACCCTGCGGGCGGTCGTCCCCTTCCTCGATGAGGAGGAGCACCTCCCCGCCGCGCTCGCCCGCCTTCGAAGCGGGGGGGTCGATACCCTCGTCGCCGTGGACGGCGGCAGCACGGACCGCTCGCCGGAGCTCGCCCGCCGCCGCGCGGACACGGTGCTCCAGAGCGGGAGAGGACTGGCGGCCCAGCTCAACCTCGGGGCCCGGGACGGGCACGAGGAGGCGATCCTCTTCGCATACGCCGACATCGAGCTCCCCTCCGACTTCCGAACGATCATCGAGCGGACCCTGCTCCGCCCCGGGGTGGTCGCCGGAGCGTTCTCCCTGCGGCTGGCCGGGCGGGACCCCGGTCACGGCCGCCTCCGGCGCACCCTGATCGCGGCCGGGGCGAATCTCCGGACCCGCTGCGGCATCGGCCCCTTCGGGGATCAGGGGATCTTCGTTCGCCGTCGAGCCTTCGAGGCGATCGGCGGCTACCGCGCGGAGCCGATCCTGGAGGACCTCGACCTCGTCCGCCGGCTTCGGCGGCTCGGCTCCCTCGAGGTCTCCCGCCAGCCGGTCCTCGCCTCCGCGCGCCGGTGGGAGCGGGATGGGTACCTGCGGACCACGCTTCTTCATGCCCGGGTCCTCACCCTTCACCTGCGGGGGCGCTCCCGCCCGACCGGCGGCTCCTGTCCCTTCGAGGGAGCCCGCCGGGGCGGCCGGTGAGCTCCCCGCTCCTCACCCTTCTGTTCGGCTCTCGGACGCCCGGACTGTTGCACTTCGCTACAGTTCCTACCCCATAGGGAGCAGGCTTGCCTCCGTTCCGGGCCGGATCTCGGGTACCGATGGAGGGCTTGCCCCCGTAAGTCATTTCAATAAAGGATCTTGTGTTGTGGTCGAGGAGTTGCAACCCGGGGAGTCCTCCCGCATGGTTCGGGAACATCCTTTGCCCGGACAACTCCACCCGGGCCCCTCCCCGGTCGGGGAGCTCCCCCAGGGAAGAGCGAGCGAGACCATGGGTCGTTTCTGGAATCTGAGGACCAAGCTCACCGGGGTGCTGCTCCTCGTCTTCACGGGGACCTATCTGCTGCAATCCGCAATCCATGCCGTCAACGAGAGACAACTGATCTCCGAGCTCGAGGAAGCCACCGTTGACATCGCGAATGAGGCGAAGCGCCTCGTCGAGAGCAGTCTTCAGGAGTGGGGGCGCCCCCGGACCGCGGTGCCCGACTTCGATCTCGTGCGCGAGTCGACCGGATCCGCCGCCCCCTCCGCGGACTCCGGGGCCTCTTCGATCGCCCGGTCGCCTCGTCTGGTGCCGAATCGGATCCGCATCAAGCTCCGCCTGACACGCCCGGGGATCCCGGACACCGTCGGCGAAGAGGGCCCCGGGCTCGGAGAGGCCGCGGGGACCCGGGTCACGACCGTTCCCGACCTCCCGCAGGCGATCCAGAGGATTCTCGAGACCGCCATGGAGCGGGGCTCCGGCGGGGGTCCGCGGATGACCACCTTGCACGCGAGCCCGCTGCCGAACGGCACCTTCCCCTTCGTGCAGCGCTCACCGCCGCCCCCTCCCGCCGTCTCGGTGATCGATCTGACACCCTACTTCGATCGGATCGAGAACATCGTATCGGAGGCGGAGCAGCAGGATCGCCTCGCCACCTTCGCGGTCTTCCTCGTGGGGATCGCCCTCGCGTGGTTCCTGGGCCTCCGTGTGACCC
>JAFMMO010000057.1 GCA_017859655.1 Pseudomonadota bacterium
CGTCGATGGGGGGGACCCGGTCCCCTCGGCCGAGCGCGACCGCGACCCGGGCCGCATCCCGCAGCACCACCGGACCGCCATCCTCGAAGCCGAGGGTGATCCCCTGCTCGAGCAGCGCCTCGACCTCGGCGAGGTCGCCGAGCGGCTCGAACTCCGGCTCCCCCTCGGTCCGCACGATCCGTGCGACCCAGAGGGCGGACTCTCGGGTGAGCTCCCGACGGTCCCGGGAGACATCGAGCTCGAACTCGGACTCCCGCTCGAGGACGACGAGGCGACCCGGGGTCGCCGGCGCCGAGAGCTCGAAGCCGATCCGGGTGGTGATCTCCTCGATCCGGAGACTCGGGGGATCGCCGTCCCGGGCGACCTCCGCGGTGAAGCGTCTCCCCGGGCCTTCCGGGGTCGCGAGGGTCGCCTCGATCCTCTCCCCGAGGCGGACCGCCGTTCGGGCCCAGTCGGTGGGGACCATCGAGAGGGGGGAGCCCTGCAGACGGATCAGCTCGAGGATGTGGTAGGGGGGCAGGAGGGTCTCGAGGAGCCAGTCGATCCGGCTGCGGATCTCCGGGTCGCCCCGGTCGTCGAGGACCCGGAGCGCAGGGATGGCGTCGGGACCGATCTCGAGGAGAGCGGCGGTCGCCGCCTCACGATCGCCCCAGGAGTCGGAGCCGAGGCCCTGCAGGTGGCGGGCGATCTCCGCCTCCCGGTCGCCGCCGGATGGGAGACGGTCCGGCCCGTCCGAGAGCGCGGTGGAGGGGAGGGTGGTCAGCGCGGCGAGGAAGCACCCCGCGATGAGCCAGCGGAGAATCGGAGCCGGAGCGGGAAGCTCGGTGCGGGGCATCGCGCGGGATCCTCCGGGCTCAGGGTCGGCCCGCCGGCCGGACCGGGGGCGCTCTCCTCTCCCCGGCGACCACTTCGCCGGAGTTCGTCGTACTCTAGAGTAGGCCAACCTCTCCGATCCGGCCATCTCCCCCGGGGAGACCGGTGTCCAAGGGGTGGACGCCCCCTCTGGCTCTGGGGGCCCACATCGGCGATCATCCGGGACGCGGCGCGGGCTCGCCCCGTCGCGCCATCCCGAGCCGGGGGATCCGATCGATTCCTCCGGAGGAGGTCCACAGGAGGTGAGCATGGCGGATCCCGCGAAGTTCGGAAGGGCGCGCCTCGAGGCGTTGCTGAACGCGGAGGCCGAGGGGAGGCCCGAGTCCCGCCTCAGGCTCCTCGCGCGGGAGTTCGTGGGGGAGGTGCGGCTCACCCTGGGGGCGGACCGCGCCCTTCTCTTCCTGTGCCCCGACTCCGGGGATCGCGCCTCCCGCGGAGGACCCTCCGCGGTCGCGGCGGTCGGATCGGACGGCGATCCCATCGCCGAGGCCGATGCCCTCATCGACGCCCACTTCATCGAGCAGGTCGGGCGCCTCGATGGCGCGCGGTCGCTCGCCGGTGCGGAGGAGGGGGTCTCCCGACCCTCCCTGTCGATCGGTTTCCCCCTCGGGGAGCGGGATCGGGGAGTCCTCATCGCTGAGGGCGCACCGGGCTCCGAGGAGTTCGTCGACGCGGAGGCGCAGCTGGAGACCCTCCTGCTGCGCTACCAATCCGACCTCAGCTTCGCCCATGAGTTCGATCTCCAGGCGCGCTCTCTCGAGACGACCCGCCAGCAGCTGGAGGAGCTGAGCGAGCTCCTCGGGCAGCGGCAGCTCGAGATCGAGGGACTGCGGCACGCCGTCGACGGCGAGGGGCTCGCGGCGCGTGATGTCACGGACTACCACCAGTTCCTCACCTGCGAGCCGAGGGTGCGGGAGCTCTTCTCCCAGGTGGAGCGGATCAAGGACACCGACCTCAGCGTCCTGATCCTCGGCGAGACCGGCACCGGCAAGGAGCTGATCGCCCGAGCGCTGCACTTCGGCAGCGAGCGTCACGCGGGTCCCTTCGAGGTGGTTCCCTGCGGGTCGATCGCGTCGAACCTCCTCGAGAGCGAGCTCTTCGGCTACGCGAAGGGCGCGTTCAGCGGGGCGGATGAGGATCGGGATGGGTTCTTCGTCCGAGCGCACGGCGGCACCCTCCTCCTCGACGAGGTCGGCGACATGCCGATGTCGATGCAGAAGCAGATTCTCCGGGTCCTGCAGGAGCGGACCGTGCGGCCGATCGGCTCCGGCCGCTCGATCCCGGTCGATGTCCGCGTCGTCGCGAGCACGCGCGCCGACCTCGAGTCCCTCGTGCGTGAGCAGAAGTTCCGCGAGGACCTCCTCTTCCGCCTCGACGGCTTCTCGGTGGAGATCCCGCCGCTGCGCGACCGTCGCGACGACATCCCGCTCCTCATCGAGCACTTCCTCGGGGAAGCGGCCGCAGAGGGGGAGCCCCGCTGCAGCTTCTCCGAGAGCGCGATGCGCGAGCTCACCGAGTACTCCTGGCCGGGAAACGTGCAGGAGCTCCGCAACCTCGTGCGCCGGCTCGTCATCGAGAGCGATCGCAAGGTCATCCCCCGGCGGGTGGTCTCGCCCCTGCTCGCCCGCGGGGCGGAGCACCTCTTCCATGAGGAGGAGCTCTGCGTGGAGGGCGAGTTCATGAAGTTGCGGATCCCCGCCCGGGATGGCTTCAACGACATCATCGCGGAGTGCGAGCGGCTCATCCTCGTGCAGGCGCTGAGGCGCCATCGCGGGAACAAGTCGCGGGTGACGCAGCAGCTCGGCATCCCCCGCCAGACCCTCTACAACAAGCTCGAGCGCCACTCGATCGGCGAGGAGGAGTACCTGGGGGGCGACGACCCGACCCCCTGAGGGCTCGGGCGGCGGGGGCGATCGCTCAGGCGCCGCCGAGGGTGGTCAGCACGAGCCTCGCGACGCCGAGGTAGGTCGCGGCGGCCACGACATCGTTCAGGCTGGTGATGAACGGTCCGGCCACCAGCGCGGGGTCCAGTCCGATGGCGGTGCAGCCGATCGGAAAGAGGGTCCCGAAGATGCTGGCGAGGATGATGCCGCCGGCGAGCCCGAGGCCCACCGCCGGCGCCAGCGCCGTCGCTCCGGAGAGCGCGCCGATCCCGAGGAGGAGCGACAGGACCCCGGTGACCGCCCCGCCGATGGCGACGGCGATGAGGAGCCCGATCCACAGCTCCTGGGCGAACACCTTCCCGCCCCGCCCCTTCTCGATGTCCCCGGTCGCCATCCCCCGCACCATCATGATGGCCGTCTGGGTGCCGACCGCGCCGGAGATCCCCATGACCAGTGGGATGAACGCGGCGAGGGTGAGAACCTCGCCCACCGCCCGGGCGGACTCGGGGTCGACCCCGCTGCGCGCGTGCATCCCCGCGATGATGAAGCCGCTCACGACCGGCATCAGGAGCCACGGGATCCGGACGGCGGCGCGTCGCCAGACCCGCTGCTGCGCGGGGTGGCTCGCGGCGGTCCCGGCGAGGCGATAGATGTCCTCGTCCGCCTCCTCGGCGAGGACATCGAGGATGTCATCGATCGTCGCCACCCCGACGAGGACCCCTCCCTGGACCACGGGGATCGAGTGGAGGTTGTACTTCCGCGCCAGCGTCGCGACCTTCTCCTGGTCCTCGTCGACCTCCGCCCGGATCAGCTCGCGGGTCATGAACGACTCCACGGCTTCGGTCGGTGCGGCCTTGAGGAGCTCGCGGATGGAGAAGCAGCCGACGAGCCGCTCCTTCGGATCGGTGACGTAGACATAGGAGACGACCTCGGAGTCGATGGTCCCCTGCAGATGCTCCAGGACCTCATCCGCGGTGCGCTCGGGGCGGACCGTGATGAAGTCCGAGGTCATGATCCCCCCGGCGGACTCGGGGTGGTGGACCATGAGCTTGCGGACCTCGCCCGCCGTCTCCGGCTCGAGCTGTCCGAGGACCGCCTCCTGCGCCTCCTCCTCGAGCTCGGCGACGAGGTCGGTCGCCTCGTCCACCGGCATCCGTTCGATGATGCTCCCGAGGCGGACCGGGTCGAGGTGGGCGAGGATCTCCCGGGTGCTCTCCACGTCGGTCTCGTCGATGACCTCGGGGAGTTGCTCCTCGGGGATGAGGTCGAAGATCTCGAGCTTCTGTTCGGGAGTGAAGTGGGCGAGGCACTCCGCGACATCCTCGGCGCGGACCTCCTCGAGGAGCTCGGCGAGCCGGGCGTGCCGTACCGATCCGTCCGCCTCGCTGAGGATGCCGTCGAGACGCTCGATCAGCTGGCCGGGATCGAAGCTCCGCGGCTCCGGCGTCATCCGTGCCTCCTCTCCGGGGTCCTCGATCCGCCCGGAGCACCTCCCGGGAGGCGCTCCACGAGCCCGGGGATCGTCCCCACCGCTCCGAGAGGTGTCCACCGGATCCCCCCTCTCCCTGTCACTCTGACAGTCGGCTCCGCCGCTCCGGCGGGGGAGGGCTGTCAGGGTGGCAGCCCCGTGGGTGGGGGAACGGCCGGGAGCGATTCATAAAGCCTTCAAAAGAAATGTTTTACGGAGGATTCGCGAGCGCTCCGTTCGCGGCACGACGGTTGCCATGCCTGAGGTGGAGATGAGGTCTGCCCCTCGGGGCGGAAGGAGGCCCGACGGCCTCCGCCCCTCGTGGAGCGTTCGGTGAGCCCGTTTCGAGGAACCCATGACGAGCCGATCCCCCGAGCCCCCCTCCGACCCGGATCGCCCCCTCGGCGCTCCCTCCGGCTCCGCCGGTGGAGGGGCGCGGATGCGGGTCCTGATCGCGGATGACGACGAGCGCTCCCTCGATGCGATCGTCGCCCTCTTCGATCGCGAGCGGTTCTCGATCGACCCCGCGCACGGTGGGCTGGAGGCCCTGGCGCGGCTCGGGCTCCCCGACGGGGGAGCGGAGGTCGAGGAGCCGGGCGAGGAGAGCGCCGGTCTTCCGCGGGTGGGAGCCGTCTCCCTCCCCTACGACTTCATGGTGCTCGACTACAACATGCCCGACCTCACCGGGGTCGAGGTGATGCGACGGATCCGGATCCGCTTCGGAGGGCCGCCCCCCGCGATCATGGTCAGCGGGAACTACAGCAGCGAGCTCCTTCGCTCGTGGAGCTCGGTCGGAGGGTTCTCCCTCCTGCCGAAGCCGATCGAGCCGGTGGACTTCCGCAACCAGGTGAACCTGCTGGTCCAGCGCTTCTTCGGCGGCGCGACGGCCTAGCGAACAAGACAGACTCTGGAACCTCGCGAGGGTCCCGCGACCCCCGTCGAGCGAGAAGCGACAACGAACGCAGGAACAGGCCTCCCGGAGAGGGGGGCGGAAAGGACGGTGGGAGATGGCGAAGAGCAGCAAGCTTCGTCCCCTGAACGACAAGATCGTCGTCAAGCGGCTGGAGGCCGAGGAGAAGACCAAGGGTGGCATCGTCCTGCCGGACACCGCCAAGGAGAAGCCGCGTGAGGGCCGGGTCGTCTCGGTCGGGGGCGGCAAGGTCCTCAAGGATGGAACCCGGGCCGACTTCCAGGTGAAGAAGGACGACCGGATCATCTTCAGCTCCTACGCCGGCACCGAGATCAAGATGGACGGCGAGGAGTTCCTGATCATGAGCGAGGACGACGTCCTCGCGATCGTCGAGTAGTCGCTCCTCCGGGAGACGCACCGATGATCGTCCGATGCCCGGGAGCCGCTCCCGCATCGGACGCACCCTGATCCGGTACACCTCACAATCGAAAGGAAACGTGCCATGGGCGCGAAGAACATTGCATTCGACCAGGAGGCGCGCGAGGCGGTACGCAAGGGCGTGCAGAAGCTCGCTCGCGCCGTGATGGTCACCCTCGGCCCCCGCGGCCGGAACGTGGTGCTCGAGAAGTCCTTCGGGGCTCCGACCGTCACCAAGGACGGCGTGACCGTCGCCAAGGAGATCGAGCTCGAGGACCGCTTCGAGAACATGGGCGCGCAGATGGTGAAGGAGGTCTCCTCGAAGACTTCCGACAACGCCGGTGACGGCACCACCACCGCGACCGTGCTCGCCAGCGCCATCTTCAGCGAGGGCCTCCGCAACGTGACCGCGGGCGCGAACCCGGTCAGCCTCCAGCGCGGCATTCAGAAGGCCGTCGCCGCGATGGTCGAAGAGCTCCACAAGATGTCGAAGAAGGTCAAGGACCGCACCGAGATCGCCCAGGTCGGCGCCATCGCGGCGAACAACGACAAGGAGATCGGCGACATGATCGCCGAGGCGATGGAGCAGGTCGGCAAGGACGGCGTGATCACCGTCGAGGAGGGCAAGTCCCTCGACACCACCGTCGACTGGGTCGAGGGGATGCAGCTCGACAAGGGCTACCTCTCGCCGCACTTCGTCACCAACGTCGACGAGATGAGCTGCGTGCTCGAGGATCCGTACATCCTGATCCACGAGAAGAAGGTCGGCTCCATCAAGGACCTGGTCCCGCTGCTCGAGAAGATCGCCCAGTCCGGCAAGCCGATCCTCGTGATCGCCGAGGACGTCGACGGCGAGGCCCTCGCCACCCTCGTGGTGAACAAGCTCCGCGGCACCTTCAGCTGCTGCGCCATCAAGGCGCCGGGCTTCGGTGATCGTCGCAAGGCCATGCTCGAGGACATCGCCGTCCTCACCGGCGGCCGCGCGATCTTCGAGGACCTCGGGATCGAGCTGAAGAACGTCGGGGTCGAGGATCTCGGTCGCGCCAAGAAGGTGATCATCGAGAAGGACACCACGACCGTGATCGAGGGCGCCGGCATGTCGAAGGACATCCAGGCCCGCATCGGCCAGATCCGCAACGAGATCGAGAAGGCCAGCTCCGACTACGACCGCGAGAAGCTCCAGGAGCGCCTGGCGAAGCTCGCCGGCGGGGTCGCCCAGATCAACGTGGGCGCCGCGACCGAGGTCGAGATGAAGGAGAAGAAGGCCCGCGTCGAGGACGCGCTCCACGCGACCCGCGCCGCGGTCGAGGAGGGCATCGTCCCTGGTGGCGGTGTCGCGCTCCTGCGCGCCAGCAAGGTGCTCGACTCGGTCGACTGCAAGGGTGACGAGGCCATCGGCGTCGACATCGTGCGTCGCGCGGTCGAGGCCCCGATCCGCCAGATCGCGATCAACGCCGGCATCGACGGCGCGATCGTCTCGGAGCGGGTCAAGGCGGGCAAGAAGACCGAGGGCTTCGACGCGCTCAACCTCGAGTACGTCGACATGTTCGCGGCCGGGATCATCGACCCGACCAAGGTCACCCGCACCGCGCTCGAGAACGCCTCGTCGGTCGGCGGCCTGCTCCTCACCACCGAGGCGGTGGTGAGCGAGATGCCGCAGGACAAGGATGCGGCTCCCGCCGGCGCGCCCGGCGGCATGGGCGGCATGGGCGGCATGCCCGGGATGTACTGATCCCGGCGCGCTCGGCCGACTGAAGTCCGAACCGAAGATCGCCTCGTCGGGGTTCCACCCCGGCGAGGCGATCTCTCATCCCGGGGGCCGCCCGCGGAGGCGGGCGGGCGAGAGGACGCGGGGGAAGGTCCGGCCGTTGAGCAGGCGCCCGATCGGGGTGCTCCGGACGAAGAGGTCGTAGGAGAGCAGGGTGGCGAGGAGGGTCCCGCCGAGGGTGACCGCGAACTTCCCCGCGACCCCGAGGCCGCTCTCCGCGAGGAGCCCGGGGATCCAGATCGTCAGGGGAAGATGCGCGAGGTAGATCCAGTACGAGGCATCGGTGAGGTAGCGCACCCAGCGGACCTCGCGCGGGACGAGCTTCAGGAAGAGCCCGGTGAACCCCCCCAGGGCGGTGAGGATCATCAGCCCCGACGCGAGGGTCGCGAGGACGGGCGACCGCCCCGACTCCCCCGCCTCCCCGAACCCGAGCCACCCGACCCAGAGGAGGAAGAGCGGTCCGAGCCCCCCCAGGGAGAGGGCGATGCGCGGCCACGAGGCCTGTCGATGGATGAAGGACCGCCCCCTTCGGGCGCACCAGCCGCAGAAGTAGAGCCAGCCGTAGGCGAGGAGGCTGCTCCCCTCCGGGACGAGCCCCGAGCCGGTCGGGATGGCGCCGTAGGAGTCGCGGAGGATCCACGCCAGGGGGAGGACGACGAGGAGCCCCGCCGCGGGAGTGGAGAGGATGAGGCTCCCCCAGAGCGCGGGGCGGATCCTGCGCAGGGGTCGGTCGAGCACCGTCAACGCGAGGTACGCGATCCCCGAGTAGAGCGTGAGGTAGGAGAGGAACCAGAGGTGGATCGTCTGCGGGGGGAAGAGGGTCTCGAGGCGGGCCCCATCCCGGTTCCTGAGGACTCCCTCGACCACCTCCCAGCCCGCCGCGTTTCCGAGGAGACGGGAGATCCCCGCGAACTGGAAGCCGAGCACGGTGGGGGGGAGGAGGCTGGGGAGGAAGATGAGGAGCGGGAGGACGATCCGGCAGAGGCGGTTCCGCAGGAAGCTCGTCGCGCCGCGCCGCTCGACGAGGAGGGCGGCGAAGTACCCGGCGAGGAACATGAAGATCGGCATGCGCCACACATGGATGAAGGCGACGAGGAGACCGAAGATCTGCGAGCTCTCGGCGTCTCGATAGGGCCAGCCGGCGTCGGGGGGTGAGGCCTGGAAGCTGCAGGCGGAGTGCAGGACGACCCCGAGCAGCATCATCGACGCCCGCAGGCCATCGAGGCCGTGGTATCGTTCCCCCGCGCCCGGCTCCTTCGCGGGCGGTGGGGTCATGGCCGGGTTCCGGTCTGGATCAGGAGTTCCCGATGGTCTCGGTTCGCCGGGGGTGCTCGACGGCATCGGCAGCCTCGTTCCGGGGGTCGGGCGCTTCGGCCCGCGCGCGGCGCGGGCTCCTCCTCGTGCTGCTCCTGCTCGGCGGAGAGACCTTCGCCCAGGACCCGACCGAGGTCCAGACCGATCCGAGGCCGCGCCCGGAGAGCGGGGACGCCTCAAGCGTCTGGAACCCGCTGGCCTGGCCCTCCGGACTCGGGGATCTCTACGATCGCTTCCATGAGACCGTGTCCGGGCGGCTCGTCTCTACGGTCCGCGCCCTCGACTCCTTCTTCGGGGACGAATCTCTCGAGGAGGACCCACGGATCCCTCAGCTGCGGATCCGCTCGGCGGTCACCCTGAGAGAGAGGGGCGAGGTCGAGACGAAGGTCCGCACCAAGGCGAGGATCCCCCTGCCCCGCACCTCCCAGCGGATCCAGCTGCTCCTCTCCGATTCCGGCGACGACACCGATGAGCCGCTCGCGCCCGCGGTGGGGCCCTCCGAGCGGTCCGACAGCTTCGCCGGGATCGGATTCGCCCTCGGCGCGGGGCGGCAGTTCTTCAGCGCGCTCGAGGTGGGGGGGCGGGTCGTCCCGGACTTCGAGCCCGAGCTGCGCCTCCGCTTCCGGGGCGAGCGACGCTGGGGGAGCTGGAGGATCGACGGGACCGAGACGGTCCAGTGGAACGAGGAGGACGAGTTCACCCAGATCATGAAGATCCGCGGGGAGCGCTCCCTCTCCGAGGTCTCCTTCATCCGCCCGTCCACCCGCCTCGAGTGGGGGGAGACGACCCGGGGCGTCGAGGTGGACCAGTCCCTCGGCTACTCCCGGGCGCTCGGCCCCCAGTGGGGGATGCGCACGGAGATCGGCGGCTCCGCCCACACCCGCCCGAGCACGATCATCGATGAGTGGTGGAGCGTCCTGCGGCTCCGGCATCAGCTCGAGGGGCGGGACATCTTCTTCGAGTTCGCTCCCGGAGCGACCTACCCGCGGAGCCGCGGGTACGAGTTCACCCCCAGCCTCGAGGTCTCGGTCGAGATCCTCTTCGGCGGGCGACCGACCGTGGGGCCCCCCGCCGATCCTGCCGGGGGAGGCGCCCCGTGAGCGCCGCCCATCCCCTCCGCCGGCTCCTCCGCTATGCGCACCCCCTCCGCTGGAGGATCCGGGCCGCGGTGCTCTGCTCGATCCTGAACAAGCTCTTCGACCTCGCCCCGCCGCTCCTCATCGGCGTGGCGGTCGACATCGTCGTGGCCCGCGAGAACTCCACCCTCGCCGGCTGGGGGATCGAGGACCTCGGGGTGCAGCTCTGGGTCCTCGCCGGGATCACCCTCGTCATCTGGGGGCTGGAGTCGGTCTTCGAGTACGCCATGGCGCTCCTCTGGCGGAACCTCGCCCAGACGATGCAGCATGATCTGCGGCTCGACGCCTACGACCACATCCAGGGGCTGCCCGTCTCCTTCTTCGAGGATCGTCAGAGCGGAGACCTGCTCACCGCCCTCAACGAGGATGTGAACCAGCTGGAGCGCTTCCTCGACCACGGGGCGGGACAGCTCGTCCGCATCGCCACCACCGTCCTCGCCATCGGCACCTACTTCTTCGTGACCGCGCCGACGATCGCACCCTTCTCCTTCCTGCCGATCCCCTTCGTCCTCTGGGGCTCCTTCCGGGTGCAGCGACGGATCGCTCCGCGCTACGCCCGGGTGCGGGAGCGGGCGGGGGAGCTGGGGGGGATCCTCGGGGGGAACCTCGGCGGCATCGCGACGATCCAGAGCTACACCGCCGAGGCTCACGAGTCGGAGCGGCTCCGCGCCGCCAGCGACCGATACCGGGAGGCGAACCGTCACGCCATCCGCCTGAGCTCCGCCTTCTCGCCGCTGATCCGCATGGTCATCGTCTGCGGCTTCATCTTCACGCTGGTCCTGGGAGGGGAGGCGGTCTTCGCGGGGACCCTCGATGTCTCCGTCTACACCGTCCTCGTCTTTCTCACCCAGCGTCTGCTCTGGCCGCTCACCGACCTCGGGCAGGTGGTCGATCTCTACCATCGGGCGATGGCCTCCACCGACCGCATCCTCGACCTGCTCGATGTCCCCCGGACGATCCGCGACGGGGACCGCGCGCTCCCCCCGGAGGAGGTCCGCGGCGCGCTCTCGCTCCGCTCGGTGGACTTCTCCTACTCGACCGGGCCACCGGTGCTGACCGACTTCTCTCTCGAGGTCCCGGCGGGGAGCACGGTCGCGCTGGTGGGGGCGACCGGATCGGGGAAGAGCTCGATCGTGAAGCTGCTGCTGCGTTTCCACGAGCCCTCGGCCGGGGAGGTCCTCCTCGATGGTACGCCGGTGGAGCGGTTCCGACTGGCGGAGCTGCGACGCGCGATCGGCTTCGTCAGCCAGGATGTCTTCCTCTTCGCGGGGACCGTTCGGGAGAACATCGTCTACGGGAGCTTCGACGCCGCGGACCGGCAGGTGGTGCGAGCGGCCGCGATGGCGGAGGCCCACGAGTTCATCGGGCGCCTCGAGCAGGGCTACGGGACGCCGATCGGCGAGCGGGGGGTGAAGCTCTCCGGAGGGCAGAGACAGCGGCTCGCCATCGCCCGGGCGATCGTCAAGGACCCGCCGATCCTGATCCTCGACGAGGCGACCTCCGCGGTGGACAACGAGACCGAGGCGGCGATCCAGCGGAGCCTGCAGCGGATCTGCGTCGGCCGGACCACCCTGATCATCGCGCATCGTCTCTCGACGATCCGCCACGCGGATGCGATCCATGTCATCGATCGGGGGCGGATCGTGGAGTCCGGGACCCACGAGGGGCTCCTCGCCCGGGGCGGGATCTATGCCCGTCTCTGGAGGGTGCAGTCGGGGGAACGGGCCCCGGAGGGAGCGGGAGACCGCGGGTCCTAGCGGGAGTCTCCGCCGCCGGAGCGGTTCGAGCGCGAGCGGCGGCGGCGGGAGCGGCCGGGACCATCCCCGGAGGCGCGTCCCCCGTCATTCCGATGGGCATGGGAGTCCCGCGAGGAGCGGGGGCGATCGTCTCGACGGTCGCTGCGGCGCTCGTCCCGCCGATCCGTTCGCCGGTCATCCCGCCGGTCGCTGCGACGCTCATCCCGACGGTCATCCCGCCGGTCGCTGCGACGCTCATCCCGGCGATCATCCCGGCGGCGCGATCCGCCGCCGCCCGAGCGACGCGGTCCCCCGCCGCTGCCGCCGCGGGATGGGCCGCTGCGGGATGGACCGCCGCTGCGGCGTCCCCCGGGACCGCTGCGGCCGCGTCCTCCCCGGGAGGACTCGAAGGGGTCGGGCGGGGGGGGGCGGGTCCCCCGGAAGGGGATCTCCTCGACGTCGAAGTTGCTCGACTCGACGATCCGGTCCCAGTAGCGCTTCTCGAGGGGGGAGACGAGGGTGATCGACTCCCCGGTACCCCCGGCCCGGCCGGTCCGACCGATCCGGTGAACGTAGGTCTCGACCTCATCCGGGACGTCGAAGTTGATGACCCGGTGGACCGCCTCGATGTCGAGCCCTCGCGCCGCCACATCCGTCGCGACGAGGGCGGTGATCTGCTTCTTCTTGAACCCCTCGAGGACCTTGAAGCGGCGCTCCTGATCGTGGTCTCCGTGGAGGGAGCCGGCGGGGTATCCGCGGCCCCACAGGGAGCGATCGAGCTCGATCACCGCCCGCCGGGTGTTGCAGAAGACGATGCTCGTCTCTCCCGGAGTTCGGTCGAGCAGCTCGAGGACGAACCTCTCCTTGTCGTGCTTCCCGACCCGGGCGAACTTCTGCCGGATGTTCGGGACCGTGGAGATCTCCTTCGTGGTCGACACCGTCTCGGGGTCGCGCATGAAGCGCTTCATCAAGGAGCGGATGCGCGGCGGAATGGTCGCCGAGAAGAGGAGTGTCTGCCGGTCGCGGGGGGTGCGCTCGAGGATCGAGGAGACGTCATCGATGAACCCCATGTCGAGCATGCGGTCCGCCTCATCGAGGATGACGTGGTGCGCGTAGCCGAGGCGGAGGACTCCCTGATGGAGGAAGTCGAGGACGCGCCCGGGGGTCCCCACGGCGAAGTGCGCTCCCCGCCGGAGCTGGAGGATCTGTCCCGCCTGGTGGACGCCTCCGACGAGGAGGGCGGTCTTGATCCCGAGGGGCTCCCCGAGATCGGTCGCGACCTCCGCGCACTGCTGGGCGAGCTCGCGGGTGGGGCAGAGGACGAGGGCCTGCACCGTCACCCGCTCCGGGTCGAGCTGACCGATCACCGGCGCGGTGAACGCCAGGGTCTTGCCGGTCCCGGTCTCGGCCTTGCCGATGAGGTCGCGACCCTCGAGCACGATGGGGATCGCGCCCTCCTGGATCGGGGTGGGATGGACGAAGTTCAGGCCGTCCAGACTCGCCAGCACCGCCTCGGGGAGATCGAGGTCTCGGAAGACCGTGCGTCTCTCAGCGTCATCCGGAGGAGCGTCATCGCGTCGATCATCGTCATCTATTGAATTCATCGCGTGGATTGTACCCCTCGCCGCTTCCCGCGTGCACGGTTCTGGAGATTCCCGCGCAGCGATCCCGCTCGCCGCGCGCCCCGCCTCGGAGCGCGCGGCCACGGGGTGGATCCACCGGGAAGCTGACCCAAGTCGGGATTTCGACCTCGATGCACTCCAGCCGCGGCGGCTACAATCGGCCTCGAACTGCTCTGCCGGCCGGATTCGTGCCGTCTCCGCCCGATCAGCCCGCTCCCGAGGACTCCCGCCGAGGGGCCCTCCCCACCGGCCCGGGGTGCCCTCCCGCGGCTGAAACGAAGGAACGCAAGAAGATGAAGATCTCCGTCATTGGAACCGGGTACGTCGGACTCGTCACCGGGACCTGCTTCGCGGACAGCGGGCATGATGTCGTGTGCGTCGACAACGACCCGGCCAAGATCGGCGCACTCCTGCGAGGCGAGATCCCGATCTACGAGCCCGGTCTCGCCGAGCTCGTCCGCCGGAATCACTCCGAGGGGCGCCTCAACTTCACCACCGACCTCGCCGAGTCCCTCGAGGGCGCGAAGCTCGCCTTCATCGCCGTGGGGACTCCGCAGGACGAGGATGGCTCCGCCGACCTCACCGCCGTGCGCGCGGTGGCGGCCGAGATCGGCCAGGCGATGACCGGTCCCCTCATCGTGGTCAACAAGTCCACGGTCCCGGTGGGGACCGCGGTCCTCGTCTCCGACATTCTCGGCGAGAACACCGGGCACCCCTACGAGGTCGTCTCGAACCCCGAGTTCCTCAAGGAGGGCGCCGCGATCGAGGACTTCCAGCGCCCCGACCGCGTCGTCGTGGGGACGACCTCCTCCGAGGTGGAGGAGGTGATGCGCGACCTCTACGCCCCGTTCCTGCGGACGGGGAAGCCGATCATCTTCATGGACCCCGCGTCCGCGGAGATGACGAAGTACGCCTCGAACGCCCTCCTCGCCACGAAGATCAGCTTCATGAACGAGATCGCCCGCCTCTGCACCCGGGTCGGGGCCGATGTCTCGAAGGTCCGGAACGGCGTCGGGGCGGACAGCCGCATCGGCTACCCTTTCCTCTTCCCCGGGGTGGGCTACGGGGGCTCCTGCTTCCCGAAGGATGTCCGCGCCATCTCCCATCTCGCGCGGAGCGCGGGGGAGGAGCTGAAGATCATCGACGTGGTCGACCAGGTCAACGAGCGGCAGAAGGAGCTCATGGTCGAGAAGGTCGTCGCGCGCTTCGGCGAGGACCTCACCGGCCTGACCTTCGGCGTCTGGGGACTCGCCTTCAAGCCGCGGACCGACGACATGCGGGAGGCTCCCTCCATCGTGATCATCAACGAGCTCCTGCGGCGCGGGGCGAAGGTCCGGGCGCACGACCCGGAGGCCCGGGAGGCGGCGCTGCCCTGCTTCGGCGACACCATCGAGATCGTGGGTCAGCCCTATGAGGCGTGCGACGGGGCGGATGCGCTCCTCCTCGTGACCGAGTGGAACGAGTTCCGGCGTCCGGACTTCGACCGGGTCAAGGGGCTCCTGCGGAACCCCGTCGTCTTCGACGGGCGGAACATCTGGCCGGGAGCGCATCTCATGGCCAACGGGTTCGAGTACTTCGCCATCGGAGTGAGGGATTCCAGCTATGAGTAGTCAGCGTGTCCTCGTCACCGGTGGAGCCGGCTTCATCGGGAGCCACCTCGCGGACCTCTTCCTCGACCGCGGCTACGAGGTCCTGGTGATGGACAACCTCCTGACGGGGCGGCTGGAGAACATCGAGCATCTCTTCGGCCGGGAGGGCTTCACCTTCCACAAGCAGGATGTGACGAACCACATCCACATCTCCGGGCCGCTCGACGCCATCCTGCACTTCGCCTCGCCGGCGAGCCCCTACGACTACCTCGAGTACCCGATCCAGACCCTCAAGGTGGGCTCCCTCGGGACCCACAAGGCGCTGGGCCTCGCGAAGGAGAAGGGGGCGAAGTTCCTCCTCGCCTCGACCTCCGAGGTCTACGGAGATCCGCTCGTCCATCCCCAGCCGGAATCCTACTGGGGGAACGTGAACCCCATCGGGGTCCGTGGGGTGTACGACGAGGCGAAGCGCTTCGCCGAGGCGCTGACGATGGCCTACCACCGCAGCCACGGGGTCTGCACCCGCATCGTGCGGATCTTCAACACCTACGGCCCGCGGATGCGGCTCGACGATGGACGCGCCCTGCCCAACTTCATGTGTCAGGCGCTCCGAAATGATCCGCTCACCGTCTTCGGGGATGGCTCGCAGACCCGCTCCTTCTGCTACGTCGCGGACCTCGTGGAGGGGATCTTCCAGCTGCTGCAGTCGGAGGAGGTCTCGCCGGTGAACATCGGAAACCCCACCGAGATGTCGATCCTCGAGTTCGCCCGCACCGTGATCGAGAAGACGGGGTCGCAGAGCGAGCTCGTTCACCGGGATCTCCCGAGCGATGATCCCAAGGTGCGCCAGCCGGACATCGCCCGGGCGCGGGAGATCCTCGGCTGGGAGCCGAAGGTCTCCCTGGCGGAGGGACTGGAGCTGACCCTTCCCTACTTCCGGGACGAGCTCGCGCGCCACGATTCGGACCTTTCCCCCGCCCGCTGAGCCCCGGGTGAGATGTGCGGGGGGCGAGCGACGGGGTGAGGCGCGCATCGTCCGATCCTGAGAGGGGGGCCTCGTGGAATCGCGACCGGACCCGGACCCGGCGGCGGGGGTGAAGGCGATCCTCATCGCCCACGCCCGACCGGCGGGGGAGGCCGCGGAGGCGGCACCGACCCTCGAGGGGTCGCTTCAGAGCCGGGGGATCGAGGTGCGCCGCTGGTGCCGGGAGTCCTCCGAGGAGGTCCCATCCCTCGACGGGATCGACCGCGTCGTCGTCCTCGGCGGGGATGGCACGATGATGAGCGTGCTGCGCGCCCTCGAGTTCCCGACCATCCCCTTCTACGGCGTGAACTACGGGCGGGTCGGGTTCCTGATGAACCCGCGGATGCCGGGGGAGGAGCTCGCCGAGGCGATCCTCGGCGGCGGTCTCATCGAGCAGCAGTTCCCCGTCCTGCGCTCCACGGTCACCCTCGTCTCGGGAGAGGTGGCGGAGGTCGAGGCGGTGAACGATCTTGTCCTCGAGCGCGCCTCGGGTCAGACGGTCCACCTCCGCATGTACATCGACGATGTTCTCCTCAACCGGTACGCCGGCGATGGTCTCGTGATCGCGACTCCGGCCGGCTCCACCGCCTACTCCCTCGCGGCGGGGGGGCCCGTCGTCCACGCCTCGGTCCCGGGGATGCTCGTCACTCCGCTCTATCCCCACCGGCCGGTCCAGTTCCACTCCCTGCAGTTCCCCATCCTTCTGCCGCTCTCGAGCAAGGTGCGGATCGAGGGGGAGGACCTGGGAAAGCGCCCTCTCCGCTTCGTCGCGGATGGGAGCGTCACCCGGGAGGTCGCCTCGATCGAGGTGCGTGATCGCGGCCGGAGCGTCCGGGTCCTCCGTCGCTCGGACTACGGCTTCATCGATGCCCTCGTCCGGAAGATCATCGGCCGTCGCGACAGCGATGGGGCCCCGGCGGAGGGGGAGCCGCGCGGTGGACGCTGAGGCCGGTCCTCTGCTTCCCGCGCTCTCCGCCTCTCTCGCCTCCTGGCGTCGGCGGGGGCGCCTCGCGGACCTGCTGCCGCCGCTCCTCCTCTGGTGCAATCGGCGCTGGGGCTCGGAGCGCGCCCTCCTCCTCTCGGAGGAGAAGAACGGCGGGTTCCGGATCTGGGGGAGCCGGACGATCGACGATCAGGCGGTCCGGGAGCCGGAGAAGTGCGTCTCGAACTTCGCGCTGATGCGGGCGACCGACTCCGTCGACCCGGTGCTCTTCGATGACACCCGCTCCGACCGGCGCTTTCGGACCGAGGCCGAGGTCCAGCGCGGCCTGCGGAGCCGCTCGATCCTCGTCGCGGCGATCGTCGATGGACCACCGGCGATCCACCTCTACCTCGACAGCCGCTTCCGGGTGATCGAGTGCCCCGCCGTGAGCGACCCGGAGTGGACCGCCCTCCGGGATGTGCTCGCCCTCGGGCTCCTGCAGACCCTCGAGCATCGCCAGCTCGGTGAGGTCCGCAAGCAGCTCCGGCGTCGGGAGAAGGTCCGCTCGGAGCAGGAGGGCGCGCCGAGGGGGACCACCGGCCGGAGCGCGGGGAGGGTCGCCCCGACCTCGCGACCCGCCACCACGCCCCTCGACTTCCACGGGTTCCTCACGCGCCATCGCCCGCTCATGGAGGAGCTCGAGGAGCTCTCCCGACTCGCCGCGAGCGATGTTCCGATCCTCCTCG
>JAFMMO010000058.1 GCA_017859655.1 Pseudomonadota bacterium
GTACTGGAGCTTGCCGAGGTCGACGCCGACGAATCGCTCGGCCTCGATCCACGCGAAGCGCGAGAGCTCCTGGTCGATCTTCACGCTCTGGCCGGAGAGGGCGCGCAGTCGCCCGGGCTCCCCCGGCGAGCGATGGAGGATCCGCCCCCCCGCATCGACCACGGCGAGCCAGAGCTGCTGCTGGCGGTCCTTCTTCTTCTGGTAGAGGGTGAGGCTCCACGGACCTCTCGGGGTGAGGTCGTGGGTCTGGCCCGACGCGATCTCCGTGGCGTAGGGGAGGAAGCGCGCGGTCCCGCCCTCGACCTCGGCGTCGAGGGTGATGCGGTACTTGCCCGGCATCACCCACGCGCGCCAGGGCTCGGATGCATCGAAGGAGAAGCGCTCGCGGTGGGCGGAGACCGCGACGACCTCTCCCTTCACCCCCTTCACCCCGCCGAAGGAGCGGGCGGGGTCGAACTCGATCCGCGAGAAGAGGCTTCGCCGGAAGTTCCAGGTGAGGTCGCGCCGGTCGGGGAGGATCCGCTCCGTGATGAGGACCGGCTCTCCGTCGGGGGTGCGACCGAGCAGGCCCAGCTCGACCGGTTGGTCCCCGAGCAGGAGGTCGACCCCGCCGGGGGCGGTGCGATCGAGCTGCAGTCGCCCGCGCTCTCCGATCTCCGTGACGACCCGCTCGTACTTGTAGGCCTCCGCGATCGGACCGGGGGTCACCACGATCCGCTCGATCGGGAGGCGGGTCTCCCCCTCGGCGAGGATCTCCAGCCGCACCTTGCGCTTCGGCTCGATCCTCACCTCGGTCTCATCCGAACCGAGGCGCCCCTGCACCGAGAGGACGCGAGGGACGACATCGACGCGGGTCATCCCCGGCTGCTCGACCTCGGGGACATCCCCGTGGACGAGGACGGTGTACGCTCCGGGCACCACCGCAGTCCGGTAGACCCCGCTCTCGTCGGTCTCCCCATCGAAGGTGATGAGCCCCCCACCCTCGATGACGAGCATCACCCGGGCGCCCGGCAGAGGGAGCCCCTGGTCATCGAGGACCTGCACCGCGACGGTCCGGGTCGTCAGCTTGCTGCGCTCCCACTCCTCGCGCTGGCGCTCCTGCTGGATCGCGACCGCCTGAGTGATGAGAGGAGTGGTCCGTCCCCCCGGAGGGAGGAGCATCTCCGCGGTCGCGAGGACCTCCCGGCCCTCGACCGAGACGACCTCGACGAGGACCCGCAGATCCTCCGGCTCCTCGATCGCGAAGAAGCGCCGGAGCCGCTCGGGGATGGCCGGCGCCCCGGGCGCCGGCTCGGGGAGGCGGAGGGGGACGAGCTCCCCCTTCTCGATCTGCTTCGAGCGGAGGGCCACCGGAGTGTCCGCGGGGAGCAGGCGGGGGAGGACCTCGACGCCGATCACCCGGTACTGACGGGCGTGACGGGCGGCGTTGCGCTCCGGAAGCGCGGAGCCATCCCGCCCGACGAAGGTCGGCGTCGCCCCGTGGTTCTTCTGGTTGTACTCGTATCCGACCGTCCGGGCTCCCGGGGGCCAGCCGTCGGGGATGATGCGGACGAGGGGGCGCTCCACCATCTCGGCCGCCGCGTCGCCGGTTCCGTCGAAGGTGACATCGGCGCCGGGGTCGATCGGAGCCTCCGGAGTCTCTCCGACTCCGAGCTCGCGGTTCTCGCGCAGCCACGCCTCGAGCTCCATGGCATCCGGTCGTCGGGTGCGTCGCTCGACCTCCGGTGCGTCGTCGGCTTCGCCGGCCGGCACTTCGGTCGGGGAGAGGTCGAGGGGGCGGAACTCCCCGGGCTCCGCGCCTCCGCGTCGCTCCTCGGGGCGGGGCGGAGCGCCGCTCTCCTCCCTGGCCGGCTCCTCTCCGACCGAAGCGGTCGGGGTCGCGGCACGGATCGTCTCCCGCTCGCGGGGATCCATGGGCTGCGCCAGCTCGCCGAGAGTCCAGGCGATCGCCGCGAGGATGAGCGCGGCGACAAAGCCGGTCGCCACCTTCTGTCCCGCGCCGGTCGGGGCATCGACCACCGCGGGGGGGGCGGCGGATCGCGAGGAGCTCCCGGCGCGCAATGTCGGCGCGGGTCGCGCGTCGCTGGCGGCCGGGGTGGGCTTGGCGGTCGGCGCGGGTGCACGGGAGGCTCGCTTCGCGGGCTCGGCGGGCGTGCTCCGGCGCAGAGTCGGGGGGGAGGGCGCCGACTCCTCGCGAACGGACGGCGCCCGGGGCCCCGGCGCCGGTGGGCGTGCGGCGGTCGCGGGACGCGGTGCCGTGGACGGGGCTCCCCGGGGGGCGGGGCGAGTCGATCCCGCTCGGCCGCGACCGAGGGAGGGGCGCGCCGTGCGGGGCGCAGCGCCGCCGGCGTCTCCGAAGGTGATCCGCGTCTCCCCGATCCGGATCACGGAGCCCGCATCGAGGGAGGTGCTCGTCACCTTCTTCCCATCGACGATGGTCCCGTTCGCCGAGTCCTGGTCGATGAGTGTGAAGAGGCCCCCTTCGCCGATGATCTCCGCGTGATGGCGGGAGGCGCGCGAGGTGCGCAGGACGATGGTGGAGTCCTCCGCGCGACCGATCGTCACCGCCTGAGTACCGTCGACTTCGATGCGGCGCACCCCCTCGTCGTCGCGAATCGTCACGACGACCGGGAGAGAGAGGGGGACCCTCCCCCCCGCGCTGTTCCGTCTCTTGCTCATCGGGCTCCGGTCGTCGCAGGGAGTGGGGTCGAAGGGGGCAGGGCGCTCCAGCCCGGAGCGCGACAGCGGGGTGCGGCGCTCGGCGTCGCCTCTCGCCGCCGCGATCGTAACGGATCGCCGACGCCCCATCCTCCGAGTGCGCTCCGAACTTCGCCATGTTTCACGCCGCTCCGCGTCGCGCTGTCTGGGCGGAGGGGGCGGGCGCAGGGGGCGGTCGGAGGGGCGCGAGCGGGAGAGCGGCTCAGGCCCCGTCGAGGATGAGTACGCTCACCACGTCTCCAGTGTTGAGTCGATTCACCTCGGGGCCGACGCGCACGAGGCAGTTCGCCTCGGAGAAGCTGGAGAGGAGGTGAGATCCCTGGCCGCCGAGCGGAGCGAGCTCGGGGAGGTCGCCCTCGGCCCCTTCCCGCAGGCGACCCCGGAGAAACTGGAGTCGACCGGCGTGCGGGAAGACGCGCCCCTGCGAGACCCGGGCCCTCCGCAGCGGCGGGAGGCCGTCCGAACGGCCCTCGAGGAGGGCGAGCGCGGGGCGGACGAAGATCTCGAAGCTCACGAGGCACGCGGCCGGGTTGCCCGGGAGTCCGAAGAAGGGGACCCCGCCGATGGTCCCGTCGACGAGAGGCTTCCCCGGCTTCATGTTCACCTTTCGCACCGCCACATCGTCGCCAAGCTCCCGCGCGACCTCTCGGATGTGGTCGAGGTCTCCCGCGGAGATCCCCCCGGTGGTGATGATCGCGTCCGGCTCCAGCGCCAGGCTCTCCCGAAGCCCGGCGCGGATCGCCTCCGGGTCGTCTCGCAGGACCGGGCGGGGGATGGGGATCGCTCCCCACTGACGGAGGCGCGCGCAGATCGAGTAGAGGTTGGCGTTGCGGATCTTCCCCGGTGAGAGCTCCGCCTCGACCTCCACGAGTTCATCCCCGGACGAGTGGACCGCGACGCGGGGGCGGCGGGTGCAGAGGGGCTCCGCGATGCCCACGGTCGCGAGGACCCCGAGCGCCGCCGGGGAGAGCCGGGTCCCGGCCGGGAGCACCTGCGCTCCCGCGGCGAAGTCCTCGGCCGCGCGACGGACATGGGCGCCGGGGAGGATGCCCGCCGAGAAGGTCGCGCTGCTGTCGTCGTAGGTGGCGCAGCGCTCGAAGGGTACGACCGCCACCGGGTCTCCGGGGGTCGCGCGCTCCGGGATCGGGGCCCCGGTGAAGATGCGCATCACCCGACCCGGGGAGAGAGACCCGAGGGCGGGTCGGCCCGCCTCGATCACCTCCGCGATCGGCAGGGTGATCGGAGCGGTCTCACTCGCCTCGGCGAGGTCCTCGGGGAGGACCGCGAAGCCGTCCATCGCGGTGTTGTCGAAGGGGGGGATCGCGTCGCGGCTGGCGGCCGCCTCCGCCAGGGTCCGCCCGAGGGCATCCTCGAGCGCGACCCGCTCCGCGGAGAGCGGGCGGAGGCGGGCGAGGATCGCCTCGCGTGCGTCGACGAGCTCGATCACGGGCTGCTCCCGTCCGGTTGTTCGGGGCCGGTGGAGGCGGCGACCCACCCGAGGTACTCCTCGATCCCCGATCGGACATCGAGCACGAGCAGCTCGGGACACTCGTAGGGGTGCAGCTCCCGCAGGCGCGCCTCGAGGGCCTCCCGCTGCTCCGGTGTGGTCTTCGCGAGGAGGAGCACCTCGGCGCTCTCCTCGACCGCCCCTTCCCAGCGGTAGATGGACCGGACCCCGGGGACGATGTTGACGCAGGCGGCGAGGCGCTCGGTGACGAGGGCGCGCGCGAGCTCGGCGGCGCTCTCCTCGGGGGCGGTCGCGAGGCAAAGGTGGATCATGGCATCCTCCGGGGCTGGGACGGTCGACAGGGTAACGCGGCGACCCCGGAGGGGGGAGGGATCGCCGGCTCGGTTGCGACTTCCCCTTTCCCTCCCCGCTCCGGAGAATGACGCCATGGGCTGGCTCACGCGCGAGGGACGGGACGGGAAGCGGTCGGCGGGTCTCCAGGTGGAGATCCCGACGACCGGGACGCTCCTCTGTGGCCGGTCCAGCCGCGCCGAGCTGATCCTCGAGGAGACGGCGGTCTCCCGGCGGCACGCCATCTTCTTCCGGGAGTCGGAGCGGGACTGGGTGCGGGATGCGGGCTCGACGAACGGAACCCGGGTGAACGGGGAGGTCGTCCGGGAGCCCCGCGCGCTCCGCGACGGAGACCGCATCGCGGTCGGAGTGGTCGAGCTCGTCTACCGCGAGGACCGGGTTCCCGGCGCCGGACAGGTGCGCGCCGCGCGCCCGGCGGGCGAGCCCCCCCCGCCCCTGCAGAGCCGTCGCTGGCGCGAGGTGACCCTCGTCGGCCGGGGGGGGATGGGCGAGGTCTGGAGGGCGGAGGATCGCGACCTCGCCGCGCCGGTGGCGATCAAGCGGCTGCGCCGACGCCGTGGGGCCGACCTCGGGCTCCTCGCCCGCCTCCACGCGCGGGAGGCCGCCCTCGGTCGAACGATCGAGCATCCGAATGTCGTGCGCGTCCTCGAGGAGAGCGTGCTCGACGGAGACCCGCTCCTCCTCCTCGAGTGGGTCGAAGGTCAGGACCTCGAGAAGCGCGGCAGCGGGCTCTCCATCGTCGAGCGCCTCGAGATCCTCCGCCAGACCGCCCTCGGGCTGAGCGCCGCGCACGATCGGGACATCGTCCACGCCGACCTGAAGCCGGCGAACCTCCTCATCCAGAGGCCCGCGCCCGCGACGAGGAGCGCGCTCGCGGGAATCTTCGCCGCGTCGGAGGATGACGCCGACGCGGAGCTCGCCGCGGAGATCGAGCGCCGCCTCGGAGCCGAGACGGCGCTCCCCGATCTGGCGCGCCTCCCCTTCGTCGGGAGAGAGGCGGAGCTGGGCTTCCTTCGCGAGGTCGCGCGGGAGGTGGAGGGGGGCGGCCTGCGCTGGGTGCTCCTCCACGGTGAGAGGGGCGTGGGACGGACCGCGCTGATCGAGGAGGGGATCCGTCGCGCCGGCGGGGGGGAGTCGGGGGCTTCGGAGCGCTGGGGGGTCGCGGTCGCGGCGCCGCGGCCGGAGCCGGGAGAGGACCCCCTGGAGGCTCTCCCGTGGGCTCCGCCTCCCGCCGACGGCGAGGGACTCTGGCTCGTCCCGCTCCCTCCGCATCTCCCCGACGATCCCGCGTTCACCGCGGCCCTCGAGGACGCACGGGGGAAGGGGATCGTGCGGACCCTCTTCCTGCGACCGTTCCTGCGAGGGGAGGCGCTGCGCCTGGTGGAGAAGGCGTGCGCCAGCGCGGAGACCGCGCGCGCCTTCCTCGACGCGACCGATCGCGCGGTCTGGTCCTCTCCCGCGCGGCTGCGCGAGGCGCTCGCCGAGGCGCTCGAGCAGGGGGCGCTCCGTCCGCGCGGCGCGACCCTCGAGCTCGAGCCCGACCTCCTCCGCCCCGACGAGCTCTCCATCGCGAAGGAGCTGGGGGAGCGACTCCGCGCGGAGGAGAAGGGAGTGAAGGACCTGCTCCGGCGCATCTCGATCGTCGCCGCTCCGCTCGGGTTCTCCGAGATCGGTGCGATCGCGGGGTTCGAGCCCGCCACCCTCTACTACCTGCTCGGTCACGCCGAGGGCGCCGGCTATCTCCGGCGTGTCCCCGACGAGACGGCGGGGCGTGGTCCCCACCTCCACTTCCCGAACGGAACCCTGCGGCTCGCCCTCGATCGGAGTCTGACCGGGGAGGAGCGGCGCGCGGCGCGGCGCGCGGCCCTCGCGTCGCTCCGCGAGCGCCTGGAGGGGGCCGAGCCGGGCGCGGAGGCGCTCCTCGCCGGAGCCGCCCTCGCCCGGGAGGAGGGACGGCGCCTCGATGCGTTCCGCTGGTCGCTGAGAGGTGCCCTCGCGGCGCGGCAGCGCTACGACCGGGAGAGCTTCTTCGCGGCGGTCGATGCCGCGCGGGATGACTATCGGTCGACGAAGGAGGGCGCGGAGCGCCGCTCCCTGCAGGAGTGTGGTCGGGAGTGGCTCGGTCCCGGCGGCGCGGGACTCACCGGTCTCGACCGCCTGCGCGCCCTCCCCATCGAGGTCGCGGTGAAGATCACCGACTTCGGGATCGCCCGGCGGGCCACCGACGAGGGTGATGCGGCCTCGGGGGGTGGGGCGGAGCGGGACCCGCTCGCGTGGGGGACTCCTCGCTACATGTCTCCGGAGCAGGCGCGGGGGGAGGCGCTCGGGACCGCGAGCGACATCTACTCCCTGGGGCTCGTGGCGCGCGAGCTGATGGAGGGGGAGCATCCCCTCGGCGCGGCGCGCGGGAAGGAGGCCGCGGCGCGGCTCCGCCGTGTTGATCTGCGCCCCGAGCCCGCCGGCGACCCGCTCGTCGAGCTGCTTCGGCGGCTCCTCGATCCGAGGCCGGGGGCGCGCCCCCGCGCGTCCGAGGTCGCGGATGAGCTGCAGCGGCTCCAGATCCGGGCGGTGCTCGCGGATCGCTGAGCCCGCCGCCCCTTTCGTTTTCCCCCTCGGTCCCTAGAATCAGAGAAGCCTCCGGGGAGACGGTCCCGTCGCTCGCGGGTCGTGGAGGCGCGCCGCCCGCCACGGCGCAGTTATCGGAAAGGAATGCGCCATGGAATCGCGAATCGCGATCACCGGGCAGTGGTGTCGCTCCGCGCGGCGGGGTCGGTGGCTCCGACCCGCGCTCTACGCTGGCTCCGTCCTCCTCGTCGCGTCCGCCGGTGGGACGGTGGAGAGCGCCCCCCCGATCCCCTCGGCGACGGTCGTGGCCCCTGCGGACGATCCCCCCGGGGAGAGTCCGCCCGCGGTGGGCATCCTTGAGCAGGTGGTGTACCGCCAGGGGGATGAGGAGCGCACGACGATCGCCTCGGTGCAGGTGGATGGCACCGATCTCATCCTCACGATCTTCTCGTCGATCCTCGCCGTCGAGTACGAGATGAGGATCACCAGCGATGCTCTCGTCTCCTCCCGACGCCTGGGCGCCGAGGAGCTCGAGGCGGAGCTCGTCCATCGGGCCGCATGCCGGGAGGAGCAGGCGCGCAAGCGCGAGCTCGCCCGCCAGAAGCGCGAGGAGCGCAAGCGGCGGGAGGCGGAGGAGGCCGCACGCTCCGCTCCGGGTCGGGACACGAGGTCCGAGGAGAGGGGAGCGTCCCGACGCTCCCGCGCGCGGGTCGAGCGGGAGGAGAGCACCGTCACCTCCGGACAGCTCGACCGCGCGGCGCGGCAGCTCGATGCCCGGAAAGAGGAGGTCCTCCGCCGGACGCGCGGTCTCCTCGCGGCGGTCGCGGTGCGCCGGGAGGAGGTCCCGAGCCTCGCCCGGGAGCTCCGGGAGATCCAGGTGTGGCTCGAGGAGGTCGAGCTCGATCTCGAGCGGCTCGAGCGGCGGCTGGGTGCCCGCCACCGGGCGAGCACCCGTCTGAAGGAGGACGAGCGGAGCGGCTCCCTTCGAGGGGCCGAGCTCGCGGACCAGCGGGACTTGATCTTCGGTCAGTACGAGCTGCTCGCCTCCCAGTACGACGAGATCGACGAGACCCTCGTCGCCCAGGCGGAGGCGTTCTCCCTGGTTCCGGAAGAGGAGCCGCCCCCGGTCGTCGAGCCCGACTCGGCGGTCGAGCGGAACGAGGCGGAGCGCACTCCTTCCCTCCGGCCGCCGAGCGCCGGCGTGGCGTCCCATCCCCCGGCGGCG
Source organism: Pseudomonadota bacterium (assembly GCA_017859655.1). Classification (GTDB taxonomy): domain Bacteria; phylum Planctomycetota; class UBA8108; order UBA1146; family UBA1146; genus JAFMMO01. The sequence continues at coordinate 8,328 of JAFMMO010000058.1, forward strand.
CGCGCGAGCGGCGGAGCGACGCCCCACGGGACCGCGCTCCTCCGCAGCGAGTGGACCGCCGAGGAGCGGGCCCTCCACGGGGAGGAGGAGACCACCGGGGCCGACCCCGTGCCCGCGGTCGCGCGCCTCGCGCCGGAGCCGGTCGGGTCCGAGCCCTCCCCGTCACGGTCGGAGGAGCCCCCCTCCCCCGCGGGGACGGAGCCCCGATCGCAGCTCCCCATCTGGCCTCTCTACGTCATGGCGATGTTCGCCGTCTTCCTCAGCTGGCGCCGGCGCGCCGCCCCCGTGATCGTGAAGGAGGTCGTCGCGGAGTCACCCCGACCGGAGGCGCCGCGACGCGCGCCCCCTTCGAGCCCCTCCCGGAGCGCCGATCGCCGGGATCGCGATGGGGGTGGTGACGAGGGACCGGGCCGCCCCGGGGTGCTCCCCCCGGGCTGACCGAACCCCGCGGCGCGGATGGGATGGAAAAAGGGCGAGCTCCCTCGGGGGGACTCGCCCTTTCTCGCATCCCGGGCGTCCCGGGCAGGGTGCCCAGAGTCGGGTGCCCAGAGTCGGGTGCCCAGAGTCGGGTGCTCAGAGTCGTGTGGTCAGGGGCAGGTGTTGTTCACATCGCAGGGGAGCGTGGTCGGAGTGGGATCGGGCCCGCACCCGGAGGCGGAGTTCGGGAGCGGGACGTCGCCGAAGCCGGGGACGAAGAGCGAGTTCAGCGTGAAGACCGCATCCGCGATGTTCACTCCACCGTCGTCGTTGACGTCCGCGGCCTGCTCGCAGGGGATCGACCCGAAGCCGGGGACGAAGAGCGAGTTCAGGAGGAAGACCGCGTCCGCGATGTTCACGCTGCCGTCGTCGTTCACATCGGCCCGGACGAAGGTCCCGGACGGGGGCGGTCCTCCGCCGTCGAGCGCGAGGATGTAGTTCTCGATCAGCAGCGCCCGGTCGCCGGTGTAGCCGCCGAACTCCCAGGTCTGGGTGAGGACCGGCGCGATGGTGCTCGCGTAGAAGACCCCGATGTCATAGGGGTTCCCGAACTCATCGCCCCTCCAGGTCACCGCGGCCTGGTTCCCCCCGAGGTCGGGGTTCGCGCTGCACGGGACCAGTCGGTCGTTGTAGTCGTTGCCGGTGGAGTCCTGCTGGTAGAGCGCGGTGAGCCCCGCGAGGTTCAGGCCGAGACCGGTGTCCGCGCCGACGAGGTCCGCGAGGGTGTCGTTGCCGTTCGCGAGGTTCCCGAAGGAGAAGTTCTCGACGCCGTCGTAGCTCTCGAAGACGGTCGGGGGGTCGTAGGCCCAGTGGTCGGCGCTCTCGAGGTAGACCGCCTTCGGGGAGGCGTCGATCGTCCCATCGAGTCCGATGTCGCCGGTGTGCAGCTCGGCGAGGAGCTGGGCCTCGGCGCCGCTGAGCTCGTGCTCGTTCGGGTAGGTCCCGAGGCAGATCCAGGCGACATCGAACGGTCCGACGCTCGCGAGGGCCGCGGCGTCGAAGCTGTCCACGATCATCGGAGAGCGCCCCGCGATCACGAGCTCGTCGAAGATCGCCTGCGGGCTGTCGTTCGCCCCGCCCACATCCCCGGCGAAGATCAGGTCGGTGATGCCGATGCCGCACTCCGCGGCCGCCCCGGCATTGCCGCACCCCTGGGCGGTGTCGAATCCGAGGATCCGGTACCTCGCCACGCCGGGCGGGGGCGCCACATCCACGTAGGAGGTGGCGGTCGGCGGCAGGGAGGCGATGACCACCCCGTTCCGCTCGACCTCGATCGAGCTGTAGGTCGAGGTGTTCGTCCACGAGAGGGTCGCGTCGACCCCGTTCGTGGAGCAGCTGACGCCGGTGGGAGGCGGCACCTGGCAGCCGGCGTTGACCCGGATGCACCACTTGTCGAGGAACCCGATGTTGTTCGGGAAGGTGTCGACGATCGAGAGCGCCCACGCTCCGAGGGCCGGGGAGTTCACGTAGTCGCCGAGGGTGCCGGGCCCGGCGGGGACCATCGGGCAGCCGCAGTCGTACGGGTCGATGTTCGGCCCCCCCTGGTCGTCGTAGACCACGACCAGGTCGTCCGCGGCTCCGCCCGCCTCGTCGTGGAGGCGCACGATCGCCCCGTTCGGCCCGCTGAGGTCGATGCGGAGGTCGCCGACGAAGGTGTGCTGGATGTCGACGAGCACCTCGACCTCCCCGATGAGGAGATTCGAGGGGACGAGCATCACATCGCTGATGGGGCTCACGCTCTGGTTGACCGGGACCGGGGTGGTCGGGACGCGGCAGACCTCGACATCCGCGGTGGTGAGGAGCGGGACGTTGCAGCAGGCGGCGTCGGAGGGGTTGGCGGCCTGCAGGCCGATGAGGCAGATCTCCGCGGTGCCCGGGAGGCCGGCGAGGGCCGGGGTCGTGAAGCTGGTGTCGGTGCCGGGGAGCGTGGCGAGGAGGGTGCCGCCGACGAGGACCTGGATCGAGTCGTACGGGACCGGGTTCGTCCAGGTGACATCGACGATCCCCGTGCCGCTGGCGCTCGTGCAGTCATCGATGTCGGGCGGGGTGACGAAGAAGCTCGCGGTGCAGCACGCCTGGTTGAGGGGCGCACCCGCCACCACCGGCTCGATGCAGATGGCGACATCCCCGGGGATCGGCTGGGCCGGCGTGGTGAAGCTCGTCGCGGTGCCGGGCAGGACGGCGGACTGGACTCCGTCGACATAGACGACGATCGAGTCGTACACCTGGGGGTTGACCCAGGTGATGTCGGCGGTCGGCACCCCGGAGGCCGTGTCACAGGCGAGGTTGCTCACCGTCCCCGACTCGTAGCCGCGAATGCACCAGCTGTCGACGGCGCCGAAGTTCGGGAAGTTCGGGTTGTAGACATCCGCCACGGTGAGGGTCCACGCTCCGAGGCTCGACATGCCGAAGAAGTCGGAGAGGGTCCCGGGGCCGGAGGGCGCCATCAGGCAGCCGCAGTTGTGGGGGACCGAGTTGTTCGGCACCCCGAGGTCCCAGAGGGTGAGCTCGAGGCGCTCGAGCGGTCCGCCCTGCTCGTCGTGGAGACGCACCGTGACCGGGCCGTGGGCGAGATCGACGGTGAGGTCCCCGATGAACGGGTGGGAGACATCGAGCTGCACCTGCAGGTCCGCGAGGACGATGTCGGTGTTCACGAGGATCGTCTCGACGGTCGGGGGGAGCGTGTTGCTCAGGGCGCTCCCCGGGGTCGCGCAGACCTCGAAGTCCGCGGGGTTGCCCTGGACCGGGATCGTGCAGCTCTCCGCCGAGCAGGGGAGGTTCGAGCCGATGACTCCGGTGACCTCGTAGGTCACCACGACGCCGATCGACTGGGGGGCGCTCGACCAGGTGGTGTCCGTCCCCGGGAGGGTGGCGATCGGCTGCCCGTTCTCCGAGATCTCGATCGAGGTGTAGGCCTGGGGGTTCGACCAGGTGAGGTCGACCACTCCGCTGCCGCCGACGGAGGTGCAGAGGAGGTTCTCCACCGGCAGGGCGGGCTGGTTCACCGTCTGGTCCGAGGTGATGAGGCACCAGGTGTCGAGGACTCCGGTCGCCCCCCCGAGGTAGTTGTCGAGGAGGGAGATCGTCCAGTCGCCTAGGGTGTTCCCGCCGTTGAAGTCGGCGAGGGTGCCGGGCCCGGAGGGCTGCATCGCGCAGAGGGAGTCGAAGGGGATCGAGCCGTTCGCGACCGCCTGGTCGTCGAAGGTGATCTGGATGGTGTTCGCGCTCCCGGTCTGGTCGTGGAGGGTGACGGTGGTGCCGTTCGGGCTCGCGACCTGGATCGTCACATCGTCGATGTAGTCGTGGGTCACTCCGACCGAGATGTTGACGTCCACGATCGCCTCGGAGACCGGCACGGTGATCACGTTCTCCGTGGGGAACGCCGGGTTCTCGGAGATCACGTTCGGAGGCAGGGGCGTGCTGCAGGTGAAGGTGTCCGCCTCGACCGACCCGCCCGGCAGGAGCCCGATCGCGACGACGAGGGCGGCGCGCAGGAGCAGGGAGAGGATCCGGTCCGCCCGGCTGTGGAGCGGGGCGCGGAGTGGGGTGCGGAGTGTGCTCACGAAACCTCCAGAAGTGCCGACCCCGTATGGAGCGGGCAAGTGGCGGAAGTTGGAGGCTTGGCGGGGGTCCGGGGACCGCGCCGCTGGGCCTCGTTGTCTTCGGTGATGGACCGAGCCTCGTCTGACGGCGAGGCTTCGGCCGAGCGGACCCACTCTCGTTCGGGAGAGGGGCTCAGACCCGCCGTCGGGAACCGGGTTCCCACCCCTTCGAGGATACTCGCAGAAGGGGGTTCCGGGTACCCCGCGGCTGGCAGTTCTGGTCCGTTCGACAGGGCCGAAAACGGCTCCCAGGGCCCGTTCTCGGACAAGCACGAGCCGTTGCGGACGGGGGAGGCCCCGGGGGCCGAGAGAGGGCCGAGCGGGGGGAGGAACGGGGGGATGACAGAGGGGCCGCCCCGGACTCGCCGGGGCGGCCCCTCGGGGGTCCGCTCAGGGGAGAGCCTGCTCGATCTCAGGCGGGGTTCGACTCCCGCGAGAAGGTGGAGAAGCCGGCGTCCACCACGGTCGGGGGGTGGGTGTTCGGGATCTCCGTCAGGCGATAGAGCCGGATGCGGGCGGGGTCGAAGTGGGGGTAGCGGCCGATGAGCTGCTCCGCCACCTTCTGGTAGGCGGTCCGGTTCTGGATCCGACGAGAGCTCTGGTAGGTGCCCACGAACTCCCCGTCGTAAGAGACGGCGAAGGTCCGGCCGGTGCCCTTCCCCTCGGCGCTCGCGGAGGTGCTCCGGCGGGGTGACGACCCCGGCGCCGGGCGCGGCGTGGGCGCGCTCTCCTCTTTCGTCGGGCTCGCCGCGGCCTCCCGGGCGACTTCCAGGACCGACTCGAGGACCGTCTCCAGGACGACCTCCGTCATCGACTCCTCCGCGGCCGGGTGCAGCCGCGGCGCGGGACCGATCGTCGTGCAGCGGGCGGCGACCGGAGTCGACGGTCCCTGACGCTCGGGGAGCGCGGGGAGGGCATCGACGGTCTCCTCCCGGGGAGCATTCCTCCCGAGGGCGCTGTCGATGGCGGGGACGTCCTCCGGATCGGCGAAGACCCAGACCTCCTCGGTCTCCTCTGAGCTCGAGGCGGACGGCCCCGGCCCTCCAGCGGAGGTTTCCCGGGGGGGAGATCGATCGGCCGAGGTCCTCGGCTCCCCATCCTTCGGGAGGACGACGCTTCGGAACGGCTCGAAGTTCATGGCGCAGCTCCTTTCTCGGCCTCCCGCGGGAGGACCGACTGCCCGGCCCTCCCCCGTCGGCTCGGCAGAGCCGGGGAAGGGACGCAGGCCGCGGGGGTGGCACGCCGGGCCATCCCCCAGAAGCGTACGATGCCCGTCCGCCCTCCTCGCCGCCTCGCGCCGCGGGTCCGGCTCCAAGTCGGGGATGGGCGGGTCCTTGGGTGGGAAAGGATGGAGCGGGCCCGCTCTTCGCAGGGGGCGGGAACGCAGGGATCCGGGGAACGGGCGGAATCGGTCCCATCGAGTCGCTACAATCCGCGTCTCCCGCCCGCGGACCGCGTCGCGCGCCGACCGGGCCCGGTGACGGCGCCGGCGGGGAGTCCCCGAGAGTCGAGAGCGCAGGGACGGGAGCCCACCCCCGGGGGGGCCCGCGTGGCACCGAAGGAGAGACCTCGATGATCCGCAGCACCGCCGGGACCGAGCAGACGCCGATGATGCGTCAGTACACCCGGGCCAAGGAGCAGCACCCGAACGAGATCCTCTTCTTTCGCATGGGGGACTTCTACGAGATGTTCTTCGAGGACGCCCGGGCGTGCGCCGAACTCCTCGGGATCACGCTGACCGCGCGCTCGAAGGAGCGCAACGGCCAGCCGATCCCCATGGCGGGGATCCCCGTGAAGTCGGTCGACACCTACATCCGTCGGCTCGTGAAGGCGGGACGACGCGTCGCGATCTGCGAGCAGGTCCAGGACGCGAAGGAGGCGAAGGGGATCGTCGAGCGGGAGGTGGTGCGGGTCGTCACCCCCGGCACCTTCGTCGATGAGGACACCCTCGACGAGCATCAGCCCCTGCACCTCGCCTCCGTCGTCGTCGAGAGCGACGGCGTCGGCATCGCGTGGGTCGACCTCTCCACCGGGCGCTTCCACGCCGAGGACCTCCCCCTCCACTCCCGCTGGCCCGAGCTGCTCCTCGCGATCGCGCCGCGCGAGTGCCTCCACGCCGAGGGGCGCCCCGCCGAGGATGGCCCCCTCGCCTGGCTCGCGAGCCACCATCCCGAGTGCTCCCGCACGCCCTACCCGGAGTGGCACTACGACCATGAGACCGGCCGCGAGCGGCTCCTCGCGCACTTCGGGACCCGCACCCTGGAGGGGTTCGGGTGCGAGCATCTCGGGCCGGGTCTCTCCGCCGCCGGAGCGCTGATCCACTACCTGGGAGAGACGCAGCGGCAGGCGCTCCCGCACATCGCCCGCCTCCGCACCGGGGGAGGGCAGGCCCGCCTCGGGCTCGACGCGGCGACGCACCGCGCGCTCGACCTGCTCTCCGTCTCCCGGACCGGAGAGCGGCGAGGGTCGCTCCTCGGCCATCTCGACCGCACCCGCACTGCGATGGGAGCGCGGCTCCTGCGCGAGTGGGTCACCGCGCCCCTCGCCGCGCGGGATGCGATCCTCGTCCGGCAGTCCGCGGTGGCCGCCCTCGTCGACGACCCCGACACGCGCCAGGGGGTTCGCGAGGCCCTCGCGCCCGTCCGCGACATCGAGCGCCTCACCTCGCGGCTCACCATGGGGCGGGCGAACGGCCGCGACCTCCGGGCCCTCGAGGCATCCCTCCGCGCGACCCCCCTCCTCCGTCGCCTCCTCGAGTCGGTGGAGTCCGGGCTCGTGCGGGAGGTGCTGGAGGACCTCGAGGATGCGCCGCTCCTCGACATGGCGGAGCGGATCGATCGAGCGATCGTCGATGAGCCTCCCCTCGCGCTGAAGGACGGTGGCGTGATCCGCGCCGGGTTCGATCCCGACCTCGACGAGCTCCGCGCCGTCTCCCAGGAGGGGGTCGACTGGATCGCCCGGTTCCAGGCGGAGGAGATCGAGCGCACCGGGATCCCGACCCTCAAGGTCGGGTTCAACCGCGTCTTCGGCTACTACATCGAGGTGACCCACACCCATCGCGACCGCATCCCCGAGGACTACCGGCGGAAGCAGACGCTGAAGAACGCCGAGCGGTACGTCACCCCGTCCCTCAAGGAGCAGGAGGACCGGGTGCTCGGGGCGAAGGAGCGGGCGGAGAGCCTCGAGGTGGAGCTCTTCCAGAGCTTCCGCGACTCGCTCGTCCGCGAGCTCCCCCTGCTGCAGCGCGCCGCCGCCTCCCTCGCGACCATCGACGCGCTCCAGAGCCTCGCCACCGTCGCCTTCGACGAGGACTACGTCCGACCGGAGATCGTCGAGGAGCCGCTCCTCGAGATCGAGGAGGGGCGCCATCCGGTGCTGGCCGCCGGACACGGACGGAGCGACTTCACCCCCAACGACACCCTCCTCGGGGGAGAGCATGGCGCGCTGGCGGTGATCACCGGGCCGAACATGGCCGGCAAGTCGACCTACATCCGCCAGACCGCGCTCATCGTCCTCCTCGCCCAGCTCGGCTCCTTCGTGCCTGCCGCCCGGGCCCGGGTCGGGATCGCCGACCGGATCTTCACCCGCGTCGGGGCGGCGGACGACATCACCCGGGGGCAGTCGACCTTCATGGTCGAGATGACGGAGACCGCCAACATCCTGAACAACGCCACCGAGCGCTCGGTCGTCATCCTGGACGAGGTGGGGCGGGGCACCAGCACGCTGGATGGCGTGAGCCTCGCCTGGGCGATCAGCGAGCATCTCGTGGAGCCGGTCGGAGCGCGGACCCTCTTCGCGACGCACTATCACGAGCTCACCGAGCTCTCCGAGCGGCACCCCGGGCAGGTCGAGAATCTCAATGTCGCGGTCCGGGAGTGGAAGGATGAGATCGTCTTCCTCCACAAGATCGTCCCGGGAGGGACGGACAAGGCGTACGGGATCCATGTCGCCCGGCTCGCCGGCATTCCCCCCGCGGTCCTCGACCGTGCGCGGACGATCCTCGGTCACCTCGAGCAGGAGCACATCGGGGGGCGGGGGACTCCGGCCTCGATCCCGACCCCCGCGGAGCCGCCGTCGCCCCCGGGGAGCGCCCAGCAGCTCGGGCTCTTCGCGGCTCGGGGGGATGATGTGATCCGCGAGCTCGAGGCGCTCGATCCGAACTCCCTCACCCCGCTCGACGCCCTGAGCGCGATCTTCCGCTGGCGCGAGAAGCTCTGAGGCGCGAGAAGCCCTCAGTCGAGAGGAGCACCGGGAGCGGCGCCCGGGAGCCGGCTCAGCGTGGGGCGGCGGGGAGCTCCCCGGCGGGCCAGGGCGCGCCGGCGTCGATCCACCGGCGGATCGCGGCGATCTCCTCCGCCGGGAGGGGAGGACCCTCTTCCGGAGGGGGCATCCGCTCCTCCTCGAAGTCGGACTCGAGCAGGAAGACGAGGTCGCTCGCCTCCGCGTCTCCCGCCACGATGCTCGGAGCGGCCAGGGCGTCCTCACGCCGGTCGAGCCGCAGGTCCCCCTTCTGCTTCATCTCCCCGTGGCACTCGACGCAGCTGTCGCGGAGGATCGGCCAGACCACCTCGACGAAGTGGAGCTCCTCCTCCGTCATCCCCTCGGGCGCCGGGGCCGGCTCCGGGGTGCGGGTCTCGAAGACGGCGACGATGGCGTCGCGGAGGTAGCCCTCCCCCCAGCTCAGCTCTCCACCCAGATGCCCCACGAGCCCGACCGCCGGGGCGAGGAGGAGCACGATCGGCCGGAACGCGGCCGCCGGGCGCTCCCGTCGGGAGAGGAGGAGGGCCCCCAGCGCGAGGACGGAGACCGCGATGCCCCCCCAGCGGTGCCAGAAGAGGGTGTCCCCCCCGTCGTGACCCGCGGCGAAGATCCAGCCGGAGATGGCGCTCGCGACCGCGCCGAGGGCGCCGATCCAGAGGCAGGCGCGCGCCTCTCCGCCGGCGGGGCGGCCGGCGATCCAGCCGCGGAGCTCGAGGAGCCC
>JAFMMO010000255.1 GCA_017859655.1 Pseudomonadota bacterium
GCTCCGGCGAGGAGCCCGAACTCCCGGTTGTGTGATCTCAGGTGCGGATCTCATGCGTCGGAAACGAGGACTGAATCGGGGTCAGCCTGACCGGAGCGGCCTGACCGGAGCGGACTGACCGGAGCGGACTGACCGGAGCTTTCACGGCGCCGGTGGGCCGGCATGGCGAATCTCGGCCTGGGGCTTCGAGAGGAGGCAGGGATGGCGCGGAGGCCGCAGTGAAAGTGCCCCGACGGGCCTCCTGCCGTGCCTCAGCGTGTGCGGTCTCCGCCCCCTATCTCGGGACCGGGGGCATGATAGATCGCACGCTCTCGGCTGTCAAATCTCGGGCGGGCGCGGGGTCCGGCGATCGGAGCCGCGCCCGGGCGGGGGGAGAGGGCGAGCTCACCAGCCGGCGCGGGCGGTCTCGAACTCCTGAGGCGTGAAGGTGATGCTGTGGCGGTAGGCCTCCCGGAATCGGACCCCGAACTTGTTGGGGATCTTGCGCGCGATCCCCGTCAGGTAGTCCTGCGCATCCGCCCCCGACTCGAAGGGGCCGAGGAAGACGATCAGGTCGTCCCCGAGGACCTTGAGCTGGGCGCGGTGGGGGCTGACGTAGCCGTCGATGTAGAGGGCCAGGTCCTCGGCGGCGGCCTGGACCTTCGGATCCTCCCAGCCCTTTCGCGACGAGACGACGATCACTTCCCGGCGAATCGCCTCGGTCTCGGAAGCCGCCGTCGCACCTCCGATCGGGGTCCCGTCCTCGGCGACGACCCTCTGAATCTCCGCCTTCTCCCCGGGGTGGTTGCTGTGGATCTGCCACTCCGCCGGGTCCCACGCCGCGGCGGGTGCGGCCTCGCCGGAGCCCTCGGCCCGACCTCCTTCGAGACCGGCCTGGTAGGAGAGGAGGCCCACGAGCACCACCCCCACCGCCGCGACCAGCAGGAAGGCGGGGGGAACCGGGACGGAGCGCCCCCACCGGGGGACCCGGTACGATCCGGCGACCGGCGCGGTGGTCCCCGCAGCGGAGGTGCTGGAGCGGAGCTCGGGAGGGAGAGAGGAGAGTCGAGGGGACCCGGGCGAGGCGGTGTCGGGCTCGGAGCGCTCGAGCGCCTCGAGCTCGAGGCGCACGCGATTGCCGTCCCCCGAGCCGACAAGGTCGACCGGCGGCGACCCCTCGCGCTCCTGCGGATCCCGGAGGATCTCGAACAGGCTCGTCTCTCCGCGCTTCCTCTTCATGGCGATCTCCTTCTGCAGTCCAGCGTCTCCGCCACCAGCGTCCTCGAACGACCGCCCTCAGGAACCACCGTCCTCAGGAACCACCGTCCTCAGGAACCACCGTCCTCAGGAACCACCGTCCCCAGCGGGAGATGGGCGACGGAGGCCCTGAGTCCCCTCGCCATCCGAAGGAGGTCTCGCACAGGCCCTCCGTGGATGTGGCGGTCGACGGTCGGAGCCAGACCCCCCAGGGTTCCGGGCGCACGGCGCGGGCGGCGCGGGGGAGATGGTCGGGCAGGGGACGAGCGGGGATAAGGAGTCTAGCGATCTCTCACAACTCTTCAAGACGGCCGCGGGGCGCGGCCCCGGAGAGACCGAATCGAGCGCACTTTCGCGGGGGACTGATACCATGCCCGGAGACCCGACACCCGCCCCGATCGGACCCGAGAGCGAGAGGTGGCCGTGCCCTACCTTCTGCGATCCCGCCCCATGAACCCCGGCTCCCGTGCCTGCCCCCCCCGGGGCGCGCGGCCGCCGGGCGTGGCCTCCCTCCTCGCCGCGCTCCTCCTCGCCACGCTCCTGCCGGAAGCAGGGTTCGCGGCCCCCGCTTCCGTGGAGCTCGAGCTCATCGAGTCCGCCCGCACGGCGCGCCTCGCCGAGTCCGCGCTCAGCGAGGATCGGGCCGACCTCCTTCTCGAGGACGGGGCGGTCCCCATCCGGGATGTCCTGCGGATCCGCTTCCGCTCCGCCCCTGCGGTGGCTCGGGAAGAGCTCTCCCTTCGACTCGCGGATGGCAGCCGCCTCCACGGGTCGATCGAGGAGAGCGACGATCCGGACCTCCTCCGACTCCGTCTCCCCGCCCTCGACTCCCCCATCGCCCTGCCCCTGGAGTGGGTTCGGGAGATCGGTCGCGGCGATGGCGCCGCTCCGGGGGACGGGGAGGTCGAGACCGATGCCGTCGTCACCGAGGGCGGCGCCACGATTCGGGGGGTCATCGAGTCGATCACCCGGGACGGAGTCGAGATCGAGGACGACGGGCTCGGACTCCTCCAGCTGCCCTGGGCGCAGATCGTGCGGGTCCGCGTGGCCCCCCTCGACCCACCCCCGGTCGTGAGTCCGCAGGATCTCCCCTGCTTCGCCGAGCTCGACGACGGGAGTCGGATCCGTGGTGCCCTGCGGGAGCTCGGGGCGAATCGACTGCGGGTCGAGAGCCCCCTCGTCGGAATGATCTCCATTCCGACCGACCGTCGCGCCTCTCTCGAGCTGCTCCTCGATCGCGTCGCCTACCTCTCCGACCGAGACCCCGTGACGGTCGAGGAGGGGGTCCCCTTCTCGGACTACTTTCCGTGGACCTGGAAGCGGGACCGCAACGTCCTCGGCGAGCCTCTGCGCATCGGGCGCGAGACCTTCCGGAAAGGGCTCGGCGTCCACTCCCGCAGCTCCCTCACCTTCGCGCTCGATCCGGAGGATCGGGTCTTCCGCGCGAGGGTCGGGATCGATGTCGCCGGGCGACCGGTGGACGATGACCCACGGGTCGGCTCGGTTCGCTTCGTCGTCCTGCTCGACGGCGAGGAGGCCTATCGGTCGGGGGATGTCGGCTGGGCCTCCGCCGCGATCCCGGTGGAGGTGCCTGTGAGCGGGCACGAGAAGATCACCCTCCTCGTCGAAATGGGGATCGGGCACCACGTGCTGGATCGCGCCGACTGGGGAGACGCCAGGATTCTCAGGAAGTGATGGTCACCATGCGCAGCTCCGTTTGCCGCGGGCCGCGGCTCCTCTCCCCCGCCCTCGCCTCTCTCCTTCTCCTCCCCCTCCTGGCGGCTCCCTCCCCCGCCGAGGAGCCCACCCTCGGTCGGATCTGGGATGCCGAGTGGCGCGCCTCCCTCGAGGCACGATCGGGGCTGCTCGACCTCGCCGGGCTGATCGACCGCTTCCCGCCGGTGCCCGGGCTCTCTCCCGAGGCGCAGCGCGAGGTGGCGACGGAGTTCGGGCTGCGGCTCCTTCACGAGACCGCTCTCGCCATCGGGAGGCCGGACCGAGCCCTCGGGGAGCTCGAGCGCTTCCTCGAGACCTCGCCCGACCCTCTGAACGAAGGGGCCGCCCGCCAGCTGGAGGGGATCTGTCGCCACCTCCTCGGGGATGCGGAGGGAGCGGACCGAGCGTGGGACGCCCTCGGGTACCTCGCCGACTTCCACCTGATCGGTCCCTTCGAGAACGAGCGCGGGAGCGGGTTCGCCTCCGGAGGTCCCCCGGAGGAGCGGGTCGATCTCTCGGCGGAGTACCCCGGCAAGCGAGGGCCGGTCCGCTGGCGGCGCTGGTCCGAGCGCGGAGTGGCGGGACAGATCGAGCTCGGAGAGCTGCTGCGCCCCGACGAGGAGGCGATGGCCTACGGGGTCACCTGGCTCGAGGTCGACGAGGCCACCGAGGCCGTCCTTCGGGTCAGCTCCTCCGGCGCCTACCGAATCTGGCTGGGGGATGAGGAGGTCGCCTCCACCGATGTCGAGCGGCCCCTCCGCTTCGATCAGGAGGCGATCCCGGTCCGGCTCCAGCCGGGGCGCAATCGCCTCCTGTTCCTGAGCGGAGTCACCAAGGGGCCGTGGGCGCTCCGGATCCGGGTCACCGATGACGCGGGCGGTCCGCTGCGCGGGCTCGTGGTCTCGGCCGAGCCTCCCGCCGACCCGAACGCCCCATCGACGCAGACGCACCGGCGAGAGGGGGCGACTCCCCAGCTCGGTGCCCGCGGTCACCTCGCGGAGGCCTCCCCCGGCTTCCTCTCCGCCGCGCTCTCCGGCTGGATCGCCGCGGCGGTTCACGCCCACGACCGCAACGACCATCCCGACCGCGACCACTACCGTCGAGCGCTGGAGCTCGCGGATGGTGAGGGACCGGTCGACCGCGCGATCCTCCAGCTTCTCCTCGCGGAGAGCTTCCGGCAGGAGATCGACCACGCCGCAGAGCGGGAGGAGAACCCCCGCCGCGAGGCGCTCGAGGAGGTGATCCGCCTCGCGCCCGACTTCGACCGGGCGCGCTTCGAGCTGGCGGAGTACGCGCTCGACCGATTCCAGAACCGC
>JAFMMO010000256.1 GCA_017859655.1 Pseudomonadota bacterium
CACGCGTCCAGGTCTCCGTCTCCGTCGACATCCCCGAGGGACACTGCTTGGCTGTACGAGCTCCCGTATCCCCCCCCGACGAAGTACAGCAGATCGCAATCCTCGTCCTGACAGTCCACGAGCCCATCCCCGTCGTCGTCGAGCTGGTTCCCGCAGATCTCTCCCAGTTGGGCGTGGAGGGGGAAGAGATCGCCGGCGAGGAGCGAGAAGAGCAGCACCAGAAGAGGGGTGATCAGACGGACGGGCATGGATTTGTTCCTTCGTCGGATTGCAGAGTCATCGGAGCCCCAGCCGAGGGCCTTGGTGCATTCTACATAGAACAGAACACCGATGCAGTGACCGAGTCCGCGCCTCCCCCGTCGAGAGCTCCCCCTACCGCAGAATCCCCCGCATCACCCGCCCCCGCACATCCGTCAGCCGGATGTCCCGGCCGCTGAAGCGATAGGTCAGGCGCTCGTGGTCGATGCCGAGGAGGTGGAGCATCGTCGCGTGGAGGTCGTGGATCTCGAAGGGGGTCTCGATCGCGCGGTAGCCGAACTCGTCGGTGGCGCCGATGCTCACGCCCCCCTGCACACCGCCGCCGGCGAGCCACATCGTGAAGCCGTGGGGGTTGTGGTCGCGGCCGTTGCTCCCCTGGGCGAAGGGGGTGCGGCCGAACTCGCCGCCCCAGACGACGAGGGTGGAGTCGAGGAGGCCGGTGCGCTTCAGGTCGCGGATGAGCGCGGCGATCGGCTGGTCGACCGCGAGGGCGTTCTGCTCGTGCCCCTTCTTCAGGTCGTTGTGCTGGTCCCAGCGGTCGTTGCCGGTGGAGGGGCAGGTGAGCTCGATGAAGCGGACGCCGCGCTCGACGAGGCGGCGGGCGAGGAGGCACTCGCGGGCGAAGATGGCGGTGGGGCGGTTCGGGTGGTCGATGCCGTAGAGGGCCTTCGTCTCCTCGGTCTCGCCGGAGAGGTCGGCGAGCTCGGGGACCGCGCGCTGCATGCGGTAGGCGATCTCGTAGTTTCCGATGGCGGACTCGAGGGCGTCGTCCCCCCCCACCGCATCGACCATCGCGCGGTCGAGGGCGCGGACGAGGTCGAGCTTGCCGCGCTGGGTGGCGGCTTCCTCCCGCGGTTCGACATTCGCCAGGGGGCGCTCCCCCGGGGACATCACCGAGCCCTGATAGGTGGCGGGGAGGAAGCCGGAGTTGAAGTTGTCGACCCCGCCGGGGGGGATGAGCCCGCCGTTCAGGACGACGAAGCCGGGGAGGGAGTCGCTCTCGCTCCCGAGGCCGTAGCCGAGCCACGCCCCCATCGACGGGCGCCCCTGGATGCCGTGTCCGGTGTGGAGGAAGTAGTTCGCGGCGGTGTGCTCGGGAAACTTGCTCGTCATCGACTTCACGAAGGCGAGGTCGTCGACGACCCCGGCGACATGGGGGAAGAGCTCGCTCACCCACGCGCCGCACTCGCCGTGCTGCTGGAAGGCCCAGGGGGAGGGCATCACCGTGCCGATGTCATCGAACTGGGTCGGCTCGAGGGCGCCGATCACCTCGCGTGGGGACTTGCCGCGGTGCTGCTCCAGCGCCGGCTTGTAGTCGAAAGTGTCGACCTGGGAGGGGCCGCCATCCATGTAGAGGAAGATGATGCTCTTCGCGCGGGGGGCGTGGTGGCCGGCGCGTGGGGCGAGGGGGCCGAGCCGGTCGGCGAGGCCGTCGGCATCCTGGGCGAGGAGGGAGCCGAAGGAGCGATCCGCCATCAGGCCGGCGAGCGCGACCCCGCCGAAGCCGGAGGCGCAGCGGACGAGGAGGTCGCGGCGGGTGAGGGGCCGCGCTCCGTACTGCTGGCAGTGATGTCCCATGTCGTCTCCTAGCGGATGTACAGGAAGCCCTTGGTGTTCAGCAGCGCGTGGCCGAGGGCGCGCCAGGGGCGCGGGTCGCGCAGGAGTGCGGTCCCGGTCAGGCCGAGGCTCTCGCTCTCCTCCGTGATGTAGCCGCGGGCGATCGCGCGCTCCTCGGCGGTGGGAGGACGACCGACCGCCTCGAGGAAGAGGAGCTCGATCCGGGCGTCGACCGCGACCGCCGGGTCGGTGCCGCCATCCGGACTCGCCGCCCTCGCCGCGCCCGCCTCGGACTCGGCGGCAGTGCAGTGTCGCTCCGCCCACCGCTCGACCTGCTCGTGGATGAAGGGGTCGTTCATCAGGGCGAGGGACTGGGCGGGGACGGTCGTCACATTGCGGCGGCCGACGGTGCTGAAGGGGATCGGGGTGTCGAAGGTGAGGAGGAGCGGGGAGAGGAAGTTGCGGCGCACGCTCGTGTAGATCGTGCGGCGCCCCTCCCCGTCGAGGGGGCCCTGCCCCGGGCGGCCGCGCCCCTGCATGTACTCGGTGAGGTGCACCCCCACCGGCGGGCCGAAGCGGCGCTCGTCGAGGGAGCCGGAGACGCTCAGGATCGCATCGCGGAGGGTCTCCGCCGTCATGCGGCGGATGCTCTGGCGATGGAGGAGGCGGTTCTCGGGGTCGCGCTCCTCCGCCCGGGGGTCGAGCTTGTCGCTCGTGCGGCGGTAGGCGCGGCTCGTGACGATGCGCCGCACCATCGCCTTCGTCGACCAGCGGTCGGTTCCCTGGAAGGTGAGGGCGAGGTGGTCGAGGAGGGCGGGGTGGCTCGGCGGGCGGCCGAGGAGCCCGAAGTTGTCGACCGTCTCGACGAGCCCGCGCCCGAAGAGGTGATGCCAGAGGCGGTTCACCTGCACCCGGGCGGTGAGGGGGTTCGCGGGGTCGACGATCCGCGCGGCGAGGGTGTCGCGGCCGCTCCCCTGCGCGGAGGGGGGGGGATCGGTCGCGCCGCCGAGGGCGGTGAGCATCCGGCGGGGGGTCGTTTCCCCGTGGCCGTGCCAGCTCCCGCGGAGGTGGACATAGCTCTCCTCGGGGGTGCCGTCGGTGATGGCGAGGGCGCGCTCCGGCGGGGGGACCGCGGCGGCCGCGGCGCGGAAGCGCTCGCTGAGGAGGGCGAACACCTCGCTCAGCGCGGCCGCCTTCTCTGGCGGGAGCGCGGCGGGGGTCGGGAGCGGTGACGCGGGGGGCGCCTCCGCTCCGCCGAAGCGGACCTCGTCGAGGACGAGGTGGGCATCGGCGTGGTCATCGATGAGCTCGAGGTGGGCGCGGTGATCGCCGCGGCCGTGGTAGAAGTCGCGCTGGGCCGCGAGGGAGATCCAGCGCCACTCTCCGCCGGTGTCGATGTCGGTGCGGAGCCCCTCGAAGAGGAGCCCGTTGAAGCGCGCCATCGTGTAGCCGTCGAGGATGAGGCGGGCGTGCCCCTTCCCCTTCACCCGCAGCCAGACCTGCCGCGCGTCGTAGTCGAACTCGGGGCTGCGGAGGGTGCCGACGGCGGCTTCGCCGAGGCGCCCGCTGTGGGCGAGGCCGGCGGGGTGCGCGACCGCCGCGCCGCTCGTCGCATCCCACTCGCCATCGGTGGTCGGCGCGCTCCCCCACGCCCAGCCGGTGGTGCGCCACTCCCCCCAGGTGCCGTCATCGAAGCCGGCGAAGCGGCGGGAGGTCGGGGGCTCGGGGGGGGCGTCTTCGGGAGTGGGAGGGTCCTCGGGAGGAGCCGGCGCGGGGAGCGCGAGGGCATCGAGGGCGCGCTGCCCCTCGGCGAGGAGCGCCTGCACCGGGGCGAGGGCGGTGGCGACCCGCCCGCGGGGGTCGAGGTAGGCGAGCTGTTGGCGCGAGCTCTGCAGGTAGCCGGCGAGGCTGTAGTAGTCCTCGTCGCTGATCGCGTCGAACTTGTGATCGTGGCAGCGGGCGCAGGCGACGGTCACCCCGAGGAAGGTCTTGCTCAGGACATCGAGCTGGTTGTCGATCCGCTCCGCCTCGTGGTGGCGGACATCGGTCGGGCCGTGGGTCTGCTCGTGGAGGTACCACCACCCGGTCCCCTTCACCGCCTCGTTCACGCCGGTGTCGGGGTGGATCCGGGGGGGGATCAGGTCGCCGGCGAGGTGCTCGGTGACGAAGCGGTCGTAGGGGAGGTCGTCCTCGATGGCGCGGATGACATAGTCGCGGTACTTCCACGCCTCGGGGATCGTGTAGTCGAACTCGTGCCCGTAGCTCTCCGCGTAGCGGACGAGGTCGAGCCAGTGCCGCGCCCACTTCTCGCCGTAGCGAGGGGAGGCGAGGAGGCGGTCGACGACGCGCTCGTAGGCGCCGGGGGAGAGGTCGCGCGCGAAGTCGGCGAGCTCCGCCGGGGTCGGGGGGAGGCCGGTGAGGTCGAGGGTGACGCGGCGCAGCAGG
>JAFMMO010000257.1 GCA_017859655.1 Pseudomonadota bacterium
GTTGTCGGTCACGATGACGTTGAAGGTCGCCGTGGTGGTGTTCCCCGAGGTGTCGGTCGCGGTGTAGGTGACCGTGGTGGTGCCGAGGAAGAAGGTCGTGCCCGACGCGATGTCCGAGGTGAGCGAGACGCCCGGGCAGTTGTCAGCGGCGGTGGGCTCGGTCCAGGTGACCGCGGTGGTGCAGAGACCGGCGTCGGCGGACTGCGTGATGTCCGCGGGGACTCCGCTGATCGTCGGGTCCTCCGTGTCGACGATGGTGATGTCGAAGTTGGCGGTGGTGATGTTCCCGCTCAGGTCGGTCGCGGTGTAGGTGACCGTGGTGACGCCGACCGGGAAGACCGACCCGCTGGCATGGGTCGTGATGAGGGTGTCGATCCCGCAGTTGTCGGCGGCGGTCGGCTCGTCCCAGACGGCCACCGCGCTGCAGAGCCCGGTCTCGTTGACGAAGCTGAGGCCGAGCGGGACGCCGGTGAGGGTCGGCGACTCCGGGTCGGTGACGGTGATCGTGAACGAGGAGGTCGCCGCATTGCCGGCGGCATCCGTGGCGGTGTAGGTGACCGTCGTCACGCCGGCGGTGAAGCTGTCCCCGGGGTTGTGGGTCGAGGTGAGGACGACCCCCGGGCAGTTGTCGGAGGCGGTGGGCGCGGTCCAGGTGAAGCTGGTGGTGCAGAGCCCGGCATCCGTATCGCCGCTCTGGTCCGCGAGCGCCCCCGTCAGGACGGGGAGCTCATCGTCCTCGACCGTGATCGTGAAGCTGGCGGTCGTGGTGTTCGCGTTGTCATCCGTGGTGGTGTAGGTGACCGTCGTCGTGCCGAGGGGGAAGGTGTCGCCCGGGGCGTGGGATCCGCTCAGGCTGGTGACCGTCCCGCAGTTGTCCGCCGAGGTGGGCGCGGTCCAGGTGACGACGGCCGTGCAGGCCCCCGCATCGGCGGACTGGACGATGTCGGAGGGGAAGCCGACAAAAGCCGGTCCCTCGTCGTCGGTGACGGTGACCGTGAAGCTCGCGGTGTCGGTGAGCCCCGCCGGATCGGTGGCGGTGATGTTGACGGTCGTGGTTCCGACCGGGAACACATCCCCCGAGGCGTGATCCGAGGTGATCGTCACGCTGCAGTTGTCGGTGGCGGTCGGAGCGGTCCAGCTGACCGACGCGCCGCAGATTCCGGCATCGTTCGTCTGGGTGATGTCGGTCGGGGAGCTCGTGATCACGGGCGCCTCCGCGTCCTCGACCATGATCGAGAAGGTGGAGGTGGTCGAGTTGCCGTAGATGTCGGTCGCGGTGTAGGAGACGGTCGTCGCGCCGACCGGGAAGGAGTCTCCCGAGCTGTGCGAGCCGACGATGGTGTCGACGGCGCAGTTGTCGGAGGCGGTCGGATCGGCCCACATGACGGTCGCGCTGCAGAGACCCGTCTCGGCGAAGAAGAAGAGCATGATCGGCACGCCGGAGAGGACCGGATCCACATCATCGATCACGGTGACCGTGAAGCTCGCGGTGGCGGTGTTCCCGCTGCTGTCCGTCGCGGTGTAGGTGACGGTCGTGGTCCCGACCGGGAACGAGTCTCCCGGGTCGGCATCCGAGGTGAGGGTGACGGGGCAGTTGTCGTTCGCCGTCGGGACCGTCCAGGTGGCCGGGCCGGAGCAGGAGCGCGTGCTCGAGCTCACCGTGAGGTCGGCGGGGACGTTGGTGATCGTGGGGTTCTCGATGTCGCTGACCGTGACGGTGAAGGTCGCCGTCGCGGTGTTCCCGCTGTCGTCGGTCGCGGTGTAGGTGACGGTCGTGGTCCCGACCGGGAAGAAGTCGCCGGAGGCGCTGTCCGGGACGAGGCTGGCCACGGCGCAGTTGTCCGCCGCGGTGGGGGCGGTCCAGGTCGCCACGGCGCCGCAGAGCCCCGCCTCGTTGTTGAGGGTGATGTTCGCCGGCATGTCGGAGATCACCGGGACCTCGAGGTCCTGCACGGTGATCGTGAAGCTGGCGAAGCTGAAGTTCCCCGAGCCGTCGAGGGAGATGTAGGTCACGACCGTGTCGCCGACCGGGAAGAAGTCGCCGACCTGATGGTCCGAGGCGAGCTTCACGGAGACGTTGGTGTAGACCCTGTTCGCCTGACCGGAGTTGCAGACGAATGCATCCTCATCCCCGTCTCCGTCGAGGTCCGCCAGCGCGACCGCGCGGCTGGTGGAGGCTCCGAGGCTCTGGCCGGTGTCGGTGAAGGTGCCGGTCCCGTCGTTGAGCCAGACCTGGTTCCCCTCGACGAGGGAGTTCACTACGAAAGCGTCCAGATCCCCGTCGAAGTCCATGTCGCTGAGGACGATCTCCTCGCTGTAGTTCGTCCCGAGGGCCTGCCCGCTGTCGGAGAAGGTCCCGGCCCCGTCGTTGAGCCAGACGCGGTTCGCTCCCGCGTTCGAGTTCGCCACGAAGGCATCCAGGTCTCCGTCGCCGTCGAGGTCACCGAGGTCGACGCCGAAGCTGTCGTTGGTGCCGAGGCTCTGCCCGGAGTCGGTGAAGACCCCCAGGCCGTCGTTCAGGAAGACCATGTTCCCCTGGGCGCCCGAGTTTGCCACGAAGGCGTCGGGGTCTCCGTCACCATCGAGATCGCCGAGCTGGGCGCGGAGGCTGTTCGAGGCGCCGAGGGCCTGTCCGGAGTCGGAGAAGGTGCCGGCGCCGTCGTTGAGCCACACCTTGTTCGGCTGCATCTGCGTGTTCGAGACCCAGGCGTCGATGTCGCCATCGCCGTCGAGGTCCGCGAGCTGGACGTCGTAGCTGTAGGAGGAGCCGAGGGTCTGTCCGGAGTCCGTGAAGGTCCCGAAGCCGTCGTTGAGCCACACCCGGTTCGGCTGGGTGTAGTTCGCCACGAAGACATCCTCGTCCCCGTCGCCGTCCAGGTCCGCGAACGCGGCGGAGAGGCTGTAGGACGAGCCGAGGGTCTGACCGCTGTCCACGAACGACCCTGACCCGTCGTTCAGGTAGACACGGTTCGGCTGCGTGCCGATGTTCGCGACGAACGCATCGAGGTCGCCATCGCCGTCGATGTCGGCGAAGGAGACCCCGTAGCTCAGACTGCCGCCGAGGGACTGCCCTGCGTCGACGTACTCGCCGAAGAAGTTGCAGTTGTCGGAAGCGGTCGGCTTGGACCAGGTCACGATGGCACCGCAGTCCCCGGCGTCGTTCGTCTGAACGATGTCCGCGGGGGTCCCGATGATCGTGGGCGGATCGATGTCCGGAGCGCACTGGGCGCTCAGGACCCCTCCGGTCAGGGAGAGGGTCAGGACAGCGAGTACGGCGGCGGTCGCACGCAGCGAAACCATGGAACTCCTCCTGTACGACAGGCCCCGCCCCCGGGTCGAGGGGCCCTTCCGGTGGGGAAGAGCCCTCGAGAGAGGCTGGAGCTGGCGATTCAGGTCGTTTCTCGATCGGGAAGCAGCGGTCGCACTCCTCGAGGCCGAGGAGGCTGCGGGTCAAGACGGAGCCCGCGTGTACCGTTGCGCCCGAGACCGCGCAGCCGGGGAAGATCCCGGAAGCTGGGTCGGGGAGAAGAGACACAACCAGTCACGTTGAGTGACGGAAACCGCTGGGCTCGATAGGAGATCGAGCGTGGCGGCCGGCTCCGGGCCGGGAGCGAATCCTTGCTCCCAGGGGCCGGAACGAACTCGGGATTCCCCGGCGATGTGCTTCAGCCTGCACTCCGACGACACTGTTGACCGGAATGCGCACAAGCGACGGGAAGTCATCGAAGGGCAGATGAGCCCGGTCCGAGTCTTCCGCATACGAATCGTATTCTATCGCAGCATGGCAGCTTGCACGACTTGAAATTGTTTTTCAGTTGAGGCAGGAAAGTCAGAGCGCCCACGGAGTACGCTTAAGTGCTTTTTTGATATTGCTTTAGGGTTCTGATCGGCGTGGGCGGGAGGGGCTTGTATCTTCGAGAACTCTCCCCCCGTGAAAATGACGAAGGGGCGCGTGGTCAAGGCCACGCGCCCCCCGCTCCATCCGGAGGTCTAGATTGTTGTTCCCGGGGGGTGATCTCGGAGGGAGGTCACCCCTGTAAATCCCGAAGTCTCAGTTGCAGCTGGAGTTGGAGTCGCAGCCCAGGGAGTCTCCGGGGGTGCCATCCACCCCGCAGGCGGGGTAGGGGGCCGGGGGAGCGGCTCCCCCGCTGAAGATGAACGCGATCCCGTAGACCACGTCCGACACATCGATGAAGCCGTCGTCATTGACATCGGCCGCGTCGGCGCAGCTCGGGGCGGCGCCCCCGCTGAAGAGGCTC
>JAFMMO010000258.1 GCA_017859655.1 Pseudomonadota bacterium
CGGGGAGGTCGGAGGTCCCCGCGCAGAGGACCGCGATGTGACCGCGGAGCTCGCCCGGCTCCTCGGTCTGGAGGACGAGGCAGCGCGGACCCTCATGCCAGCGCGCCCCCGGGAGTCGCTCGGCGAGAGCGCGCCCGGCCGCGAGGTCGACCCGGGTCGCGAGGCCGCGTCCCGAGCGAGCGGAGAGCGCGCGCAGCGCCTCCTCGATCTGCTCCGTCGTCTTGCCCGCGCCGAAGACCACCTCGGGGACGCCGCAGCGCGCCTCTCGGTCGGGATCGAGGTGGAGCCCCGGACCCCCTGCGAGGCCGAGCTGGAGGAGCGCCTGCTCCACCGGAGTCCTCCCCGCCGCCACCGACTCGAGGAGCGCGCGCCACTCCTGTGATCTCCGGTCGCTCACGGTGTCGCCTCCGGCTCGAGGTCGAGGGAGGAGGTCCGACCCTCCGCGAGGAGACGCAGTCCGCTGACGGCGATCATGGCGCCGTTGTCGGTGGCGAAGCGCGGGGGAGGGAAGACGAGGCGGACATCCTCCCCGAGGGCCTCCTCGATCGCGCTGCGCAGGGTGCGGTTCGCGGTCACGCCTCCTCCGAAGACCACGGTGGAGAGCCCGGTGCGGGCGAGCGCGCGCCGGAGCTTCTCGATGAGGACATCCGCGACCACCTGCTGGAACGAGGCGCAGATGTCCTCTCGCCGCGGAGCGCCCTCGATCGGCCCCGCGCCCCGGGCATCCTGCCCTCTCCAGAGATAGAGCACCGCGGTCTTGAGTCCGGAGAAGGAGAAGTCGAGGGAGTCCGGTCCGAGGAGGCTGCGGGGGAGCTCGACCGCGTGGGGATCGCCATCCTTCGCGCAGCGCTCGATCGCGGGTCCGCCCGGGTAGGGGAGGCCGAGGATCGACGCGACCTTGTCGAAGGCCTCCCCGACCGCATCGTCGAGGGTGGCGCCGAGGGAGAGTCGTGACTCGCGTCCGGTCTCCGGGTCGGGTCCCTCGACCCGGTAGAGGTCGGTGTGCCCGCCGGAGAGGATCACGCCGAGGTAGGGGGGCTGGACCACCTCTCCCACGAGGGCGGGAGCCTCGAGGTGGGCCTCGAGATGATGGACCGCGAGGAGGGGCTTTACCCACGACCACGCGAGGGCCTTCGCCGTCGTGACCCCGACGAGGAGCGCCCCGATCAGCCCGGGTCGCGCGGCGACGGCGATCCCGTCGAGCTCTTCCGGCGCGCATCCCGCATCGGCGAGGGTCCGCTCGATCACCGCGGTGAGCTCCCGGACATGGGAGCGCGAGGCGAGCTCGGGAACGACGCCTCCGAAGGGCTCGTGCTCGGCGACCTGGGAGAGGACCACCTGGGCGAGGAGCCGGGGGGGCTCCCCGGGAGGGCCCTGCTCGACCACCGCCGCCGAGGTCTCATCGCAGGTCGTCTCGATGCCGAGGACCTTCATCGCTGCTCCCCCTCTCCCAACGCGTCGGACTCGGGGCCCGGAGGCTCGGGCACGGCGAACTCCGGGGCGTACAGCTGCGCGAGAGTCGCCGGCTGGGAGAGGAGGTCGATCGCGCGCGCGAGGATCGGGTCGGGGGGGCCGGGACTCCCCGGGGTCGAGACCGCGGAGGGGAGCTCCCGAGGGGCCACGGCCAGGGGATCGGTGATCCGCTCGAGGGCGCGGCTCCGAAACGCCGCCCCGAGCTCGAGGCGCGTCTCCTCATCGACCGGGATCTCGACATCGGGGATCAGTCCTTCGCGCGCCCCATCGTCCGCGCGTCGGATGCGACCACCGGTCTCGGTGAAGAACGCCTGGGTGGTCAGCTTCACCATGCCGTATCGACCGTCGTTGGAGAGGGGGATGGCGCTCTGCGCCGCCCACTTCCCGAAGCTCTCCTCACCGATGAGCGGGGCGCGGCGATGGTCGCGCAGGGCGGACGCGACGATGTCGCTCGCGCTCGCGGAGCCTCCGTCGATCAGAACGGCGAGGGGGATCTCCGGAAAGCGCGGCTCCTCCTCCACCCGATGGACCACCTCGCGAGGGGCGCGGGACTCCTCCGCCCGCGGTCGGGGCTCTCGCCCGACGGTCCGGAGGATGAGCGCTCCGCGAGGCAGGAAGAGGGAGGCGATGTCGAGGGCCTGGATCATCAGCCCTCCCCCGTTTCCTCGGAGGTCGAGGAGCACGGACGCGGCGCCGGCGGTGAGGAGCTGGTCCACCGCGCCGGCCACCTCTTCCGGGGAGCGCGGCTTGAAGCCCTCGAGCCGAACGAGACCGACCGGGGCTCCCGCCGAGGGGGTGTAGAGGGCCACCTCGGTGACGCTGGGGAGATCGACCCGGCGTCGATCGACCCGGACGCGCCGCTCCGTCTCTCCCTGGCCCAGGCGGAGCTCCACCGGGAGTCCCGCGGGGCCGAGGATCCGCTCGGTGGCCTCGCGCGAGGTGCCGAGGGAGAGGGCGGCTCCGTCCACTTCGAGGATCCTCTCTCCCACTCGGAGCCCGGCCACGGCGGCGGGGCCGCCGGGGATGATCGCGTTGATCACGGGGTGGAGCGGCCCCTCGGGCGCACGCCTCTCCTCCAGAGCTCCCGTGACCGGGTCGAGCAGCTCCGGGGCCGGGCCGATGACCACACCGATCCCCACGAAGTAGCCTTCCGTGTCCTGCTCATGGGCCTCGAGCGCGGCGGAGGGAATGAAGGCGCCGTATCGATCGAGGTCGTGGACCATGCGATCCAGACCATCCTCCAGGAGGCGATCGGCGTCGACCTCGGCGTCGATGTACGCGGTCTCGACCACTCCGAGCAGGCGCTCGACCAACTCCCCGCGGGGGGCCTTCGGGGGAGGAGGGCTCCAGGGGAAGGTGAGCAGAAGGGCGAGACCACCGCCGGCGGACAGACCGAGGAGTCGGGTCGTGCGACGGCGCATCGGGGGCCTCCATGGGGGGGAATCGGGTCTGCTGGGGGATTCTAACCGAAGCGGGGGTGGACGCGCGGGGATTGCGGGGAAGGTCCGGGGCGGCGTCGGCGGCGGCGAGCCGTCGGGAGGCCCGGGAGAAGAGAACGGCGGCACGGGGGGGGGGCCCCGTGCCGCCTTCAAGGATCTCGGAAATGGGCGGGGCCGGAGTTGAACCGGCGACCCCTGCATTTTCAGTGCAGTGCTCTACCAGCTGAGCTACCCGCCCGTCGGCCGATCACGCCGGAGCCCCCGGAGGAACTCCCACGCCCGACGCGGCGCGAATTCTGGGACGGGGCGCGACGAGTTTCAAGACGATTCGCGGGGCGGGCCCCCAAATCCTCGCGCCCTCGGGGTCGTCGGGGCCTCAGTAGCCCTCCACGGTGGAGATGAAGTCGGCGACCGCCTGGAAGCTGCCGAAGGTCGACCCGGCGACCTGGAAGGTCTCGACGAACTCCTCCAGCCAGGTGTCGACCTCGTAGGGGATGAAGACGATGTCCCCATTGCGCATGTGGACGTCCTGATCGATGTCGCCGTAGAAGACGAGGCTCCGGACATCCGAGAGGATCACGTAGCGGTCCCCCGTCTGTCGCCCCCTCCGGATGATCGCGACCTGCTCCCACTCCGACTTGTCGTGCAGCGCCGACGAGCGCGCGAGGACCCGGCTGAGGCGGTCATCGCCGGTGAGGGTGACGACCCCCTGGGGGCCGGTGGGGTTGATGACGGCGACCTCACCTCCCTGGATCCGGTCGCTGAGCTGCGTCGTCTCGGTGTTGACGATCACCTGGGGAGGGGTGTTGAAGAACTGTCCGTAGCGCTCGGAGACCTCGCGCTTGAAGGCGAGGATCGTGCGACCGGCGGCGGGCACATCGCCGACGAGAGGGAGGTCCACATACCCATCCGGGCGCACATTGACGGTCCGGGCGATGTCCTGTCCCCACACCTCGACATGGATGCGGATCCCTGGGGGCAGCATGTACTCCTCCGCCGGGCTGACCCCTCGGTCACGGAGGACCGCGAGGTACTGGGGCGCTGCGATGATCCGCGCGGTCCCCGAGTTCACGAGGTTCCCCCGGGCGTCACGGTAGGAGAAGGTCGACTGGGGCGTCGTGACCCGGCTGTAGCAGCCGCTCAGCCCGCCGAGGCAGAGGACGGTCAGGAGCAGGCGGCCCAGCGCGGGGCGGTGGAGGAGCATCGGTTCCCTTTCCGAGCGGGGCCCCCGCCGACAGCGGGAGCGGACCGTCCTTCCGATATCGGCTGAGAGGCGGGGGAACCTTGATGGGGGGGGCACAGAGCGGAGATCGGCGGGCGGAGA
>JAFMMO010000259.1 GCA_017859655.1 Pseudomonadota bacterium
TCCCCCTGCAGGGGGTCAGCCGCTACTCGATCCCCGGGGGCGTGCTCCGGGAGGGCGAGAGCGATGCAGCGTTCTTCGAGTGCCTGCGGGAGACGATGCCCGCGCCGGTGCGCATGCTGGAGCTCGACCACGGCGCCGAGGATGACGCCTTCGTCGAGGTCTGCGTGCGGGCCCTGATCGAGCTGATCGAGGGCTGAAGCGGCTCCCGATCCCCCCCACCCCCAGAGACGACGAGGGCAGAGATGGCAGACACCGACGACATTCGCGAAGGCCGGAGCTTCGGCCTCGACACCCCCGCCACCAGCCGAGGGTTCTTCCTCAAGGGAATGGACGGAGCGGACTGGGGACTGAAGAACCGCATGGCGCGAATCTTCAATCGGACCTCCGGGCGCACCGTGATGCTCGCCTTCGACCACGGCTTCCTGATGGGTCCGACCTCCGGCCTGGAGCGGATCGATCTCAACATCGCCCCCCTCGCGGAGCACGCGGACTGCCTCATGGGCACCCGCGGGATGATCCGCACCTGCATCCCCGCCGAGAACGACAAGCCGATCTGCCTGCGCACCGACACCGGGACCACGATCCTGACCGAGATGAACCACAACGTCCTCATCGCGGAGCAGGAGGCGGTCCGCATGAACGCCGCCGCCATGGCGGTGATGCTCTCGGTCGGCGAGGAGACCACCGAGGCCTCGACCATCGCCAACCTCAGCCGCCTCGTCGACATCGGCATGAAGTACGGAATCCCCGTGATGGGGGTCACCGCGGTGGGGAAGCAGATGACCCGGGACGCCCGCTACTTCGGCATGGCCTCGCGGGTCTGCGCCGAGAACGGCGCGAGCATCGTGAAGACCTACTACACCGAGGGCTTCGAGCAGGTGGTCGCCTGCTGCCCGGTGCCCGTGGTCATCGCGGGGGGGAAGAAGCTCCCCGAGCTGGAGGCGCTCGAGCTCTGCCACAACGCGATCCAGTGCGGTGCCGCCGGGGTCGACATGGGACGCAACGTCTTCCAGTCGGAGTGCCCGCTCGCGATGATGCAGGCGGTGAAGTCCGTGGTGCACGACGGCGCCCGACCGACGGAGGCGCTGGACCTCTACAACACGATCCGGCACGAGTCCTGAGTCGCCAGTCCTGAGTCGCAACTACAGGGCCGGGGCTCGATCCGCGCCGACGAATCCCGGGAGCAGCATGAGCGATCCCCAAGCGCAGCTCGAGAGAGTGCTCGCCCTCGCGGGCCGGGCGAAGGCGGCCCTCGCGGACTCCGCCTCCGCCGGGTCCGTCGATCCCCTCCTGACGGTGGCCGCGGCGCGTCGTCGCCTCCACGCGCCGGAGGCCGAGGATCCCCTCCGACCCCACCGCGACAAGGTCGCCGTCGTGACCGGCGCGGCGGGGGGCATCGGGCGCGCCACGGTCGAGCGGCTGCACGCGGATGGCGCCGTGGTGGTCGGGCTGGACATCGATCCCTCGGTGTCCGAGGCCCTCGCCGCACCGGGAACCCGCGGCGTGGTCTGCGACCTCACCGACGACGCGGCCCTGCGCGGCGCCATCGAGGCGGTCGTGGATGCCTACGGGGGAATCGACCTCGTCGTCGCCAACGCGGGGATCTTCCGGACCGGGGAGCCGATCGAGGAGCTCGGCGAGAGCTGGGACCGGCACATCGCGGTCAACCTGACCGCGACCCAGCGGCTCCTGCGGTTCTCGATCCCCTACCTGAAGCTCGGCATCGACCCGTCGATCATCGTCGTCGGCTCGAGGAACTTCTCCGCGCCGGGACCGGGGGCCGCGGCGTACTCGGTCAGCAAGGCGGGGGTGACCCAGCTCGCGAGGGTCGCGGCGCTGGAGCTCGCCCCCCACGGGGTCCGAGTGAACACCATCCACCCGGATGCCGTCTTCGACACCGGGATCTGGACCGAGGAGGCGCTGCAGCGCAGCGCGGAGCGCTACGGGCTCACGGTCCCCGAGTACCGGAAGAAGAACCTGCTGCGGCGCGAGATCCGCTCCGCCGACATCGCCCGGCTGATCAGCACCCTCGCCGGCCCCGCGTTCGCCGCCACGACGGGGGCGCAGATCCCCATCGACGGAGGGAACGACCGGGTCATCTGATCCGCGCGTCCGCGACGCGGAGCTTCCGCGCCTCCCGCCCCGCGAGTCAGCGGGGAAGGGCGAAGTTGAGGTACTCCCGCTCCGCGCTCGCGAACCAGGCATTCGAGTCCTCGCGGAACGCCTGCCAGTGAGCGAGCACCTTGCCGAAGCCCGGGGATGAGCTCGCGTAGTCGCCGAGCAGCTCGGCGGAAGCCTTCGACGCCGCCGCCATCACATCCTCCGGGAAGGGGACGAGCCGCGTCCCCTCCGCCACGAGCTCCTTGAGCGCGACCGGGTTCTTCGCATCGTAGATCGAGACCATGCGGAGCGCGGAAGCGCGGGAGGCGGCCTCGAGCGCCGCCTGATAGCCCTTCGGGAGGGCGTTCCACTTGTCGCGGTTGACGTAGAAGCTCAGCGCCGGGCCCGGCTCCCACCACCCCGGGTAGTGGTAGTTCTTCACGATGCGATGGAACCCGAGCTTCCGGTCGTCGTAGGGGCCGACCCACTCGGTCGCGTCGATCGTCCCTCGCTCGAGGGACGGGTAGATGTCGGCGCCGGCGATCACCTGCACGGTCACCCCGAGGGAGTCCATGACCTCGCCGCCGAGCCCGGGGATGCGCATCTTCAGACCCTTGAGATCGGCGAGCGACTTCACCGGCTCCCGGAACCAACCGCCCATCTGGACGCCGGTGTTCCCTCCCGGGAGGTTGTGGACGCCGAAGCCGGCGTAGATCTCCCGCATCAGCTCGAGCCCTCCCGCCTCAAGGAGCCAGGCGGAGTGCTGGCGGGCGGTCAGCCCGAAGGGGACCGCGGCGTCGAAGCAGAGCGCCGGGTCCTTCCCCTTGTAGTAGTAGCCGCAGGAGTGGCCGATCTCGGCCATGCCCCCTCCGACCGCATCGAGGACCTCGAGCGCGGGGACGATCTCGCCGGAGGGATAGGCGCGGATCTGGAAGCGACCGTCGGTCAGGGCCTCGACCCGCTCGGCGAGGTCGGGCGCCGCACCGAAGAGCGTGTCGAGGGAGCGGGGGAAGCTGCTGACGAGGCGCCAGCGGATCGTGGGCTGGCTGACGATGGCGGCGGAGGAGCCGGACTCGGTCGGGCTGCAGCCGGCGATGAGGCTCCCGGCCGCGAGGCTCCCGACTCCCAGGCCCCCGACACGGCGGACCCCCTCCCGAATGAACGTGCGGCGCTTCATTGCTCCCTCTCCGGCGGCGTGGCGGGACTCACTCCGAGCGCGGAGGCTTCCCGGCGTTCGCGATCTTCTCGAAGAAGACCCTCAGGTCCTCGTCGTTCCCCTTCTCGATTCGGCGGGCCCACTTCATCGGTGGAAAGACCCGGCCCTGCTCGAGGCGCAGCGAGATCAGCGCGGACCCCGGCTGGGCGAGGAGATCGTACTCCCAATCGCCTCCGAGTGTCTTTCGGATCACCTCCCCGAGGTAGCCGCCGTAGATCGTGCAGAGGGTGTCGAACTCCGGGTCGCTGAGCTCTTCCCCCTCCTCCGCGAGGAGGCGATGGATCGTGTATCCGATCATCTCGAGGAGCTCGATCGAGTCCCGGGTTCCATCGAGCTCGACCCCGAAGGTGGTGCGCGCGTGCTCCACCGCATCCTCGGCGTGCCGCGCCATCCGATCCCCGAGATCGGGGAGCTCGGACGGCCCCTCCGGAGAGTCGCCGGCGGGGCCGACCACCTCATCGGGATCGAAGGGGTTCTGCCAGGGACGCGCATCATCGGGGTCGCTCACGGGGCTTCCGTTCCGTCGAGGGGTGCTGGGGACCGTCGTCACCATCGGGGAGGTGCTCACCGGGCGCAAGGAGGTTCGAGGAAGGAGGCGCACCGGACGCGAAGGACCCGAACCTCAGACGCGCACGGCGGTGAGCCACGCCTCCGCCGCCCGCATGCCGTCGATCGCGGCGGAGAGGATCCCCCCCGCGTAGCCGGCGCCCTCCCCGAGGGGATGGAGCCCGCGGATCGCCGGGGACTGGAAGCTCTCGCGATCGCGCAGGATGCGGACCGGGCTGGATGAGCGCGACTCGGGCCCGACGACGAGCCCCTCCGGGCGATCGAAGCCGGGGAGCCTCTCCGCGAGCCGGCCGAGCCCGGCTCGGATCGGGTCGTGGATCACCTCGGGGAGGAA
>JAFMMO010000260.1 GCA_017859655.1 Pseudomonadota bacterium
CCCCGACCAAGGTTTCCCCGGCCAAGGTTCCCCCGGCCAAGGCACCCGTGAAGACCCCCCAGAAGCCCGGAGCGACCCTCCGCCCCTCCTCTCAGCCCTGAGATTCAGGGCTCTCTGCCTCGACGGCGCAGCGGTCTGCGGGGAGTGGGCCATGGCCCCTCCCCTGTGACCGCCTCCTCCCGCCGCGAGACAATTCAGGTTTCCTCGAGTCCTCCCCTTGTTCCTAGGGCAGCTGATGTACGGCTACTGCAAGCGCAGGGGCCGTTTTTTCGTGCCCTGGGGGTCGAAGAGACGGTGAGCACTGGACTTGGGTCGACGGCCCCCTCCCGCTCGCGCGGTCCCCCGCCCCCCGCTCGCTTGCGCCGGGAACGCGCTCCTCCCCGAGCGCGGCTTTCTCTTGAGATTCCTGACCCGCTCCCCTTGTCCTCGGGGCAGCTGATGTACGGCCACTGCAAACGCAGGGGCCGTTTTTTCGTGCCCCGGTCACGGAAGGGGCTCCAGCGACAGGACTTGGGTTGGCAGCCCACCGACTCGGGACGAGCCTCCGATCCCCTCCTGCGCGCGCCGCACCGGCGATCCGCCCTGCTGGGGTCTCCTCCTCTGATTCCTGCTCCGCTCGTCCTGCTCCTTGGAGCTGCTTCCGCTCTCCGGTCTTCGTGGACCCGGAGCTGAAGCGCTGGGGCGTTGCCTCCGGGTCCCGCGGCGGAGACAGGGGCCCAAGGGGAGGGGGCCCAAGAGGAGGGGGTCCAAGGAGGGGGGCTCGGAGAGAACTCGCCCCGAGCCGTCGACCCCGCAGACGGCGACCCCCGATCCGGGCGGGGATCGTCGCCAGCGGGGAGATCCGGCGTCCGCGCGGGGGAACGCACCCGCAGAGGACCGCCTCTCTTGAGGGGATCTCTCTCCCCGACGAGGCCGGCTCCCGGGTGGAAAGGAGGCGAGGCCCCGGCGGGAGCTCCCACCGGGGCCTCGGCTCGAGACGACAAGAGGACCCGCCGGGGGGGTCAGTCCTTCTTCTCGACGTCGCTCCCCGAGGCGAGGTCGGTGATCGAAGGCGCATCGTGGCGCTTGAACTTGCCGGCCTTCAGGTCTCGGACGTAGTTGTTCAGCTCCCGGACCGCCAGATACCCGAGACCCATGATGATCGGCAGGTTCGCCCAGAGCATCGCGCCGGTGCCGAGGTCCATGAAGAGGAACATCTCCTGGGCCCCGCCGATCCCGGTCGCCGCCGCGATCACCGCGACGAGGAAGACCATCTTGTAGGGGAGGACCCCCCGCAGCCCGAAGACGTAGATGATCCCCTGCTCACCGTAGTAGCTCCACGAGATCATCGTCGAGATCGCGAAGAGCCAGGCCGCGAGGGTCACCAGATACTTCCCCACCCCCACGCCGCCGAACGCGCGGTCGAAGGAGTGCCCGGTCAGCTCCGCGCCGTCGTACTTGTGGTAGACCCCCTTGTCGACCAGCTCGATCCCGGTCACCTCACCGGTCCAGTAGTCCGCTTCTCCGAGCCAGGTCTTGTTCGACGAGACCTTCACATCGCTCCAGACGATCTCCATTTCGGCGGGCGCATCCGAGCCCTCGGCCTGAGCCTTCTCGGTCACCGTCCCGACGACGTGAACGAGCTTCCCGCCCGAGTCACGGGAGGTCGCCTCCCCGAGGATCCGGCCGATGAGGAAGAAGGAGCTCCCCTTCCGCCAGCCGGCACCATCGTTCCAGCGCGACTCCGGGAGGGAGGCGGGGGTCGCGTCCGAGTTGACCCCGAAGACGACTCCACTCTCCGTTCGCTCCTTCTCGAGGAAGTCGATCGAGGCGGCGAGCTCGACGGTGTTCCCCTCGGCGTCCTGGATCGCGGGGCGGTTCCAGCTCCCGGAGAGCAGAATGACGAGCGCCGTGAGGGTGCAGATCGTGAGCGTGTCGATGAAGGGGCCGATCCCCCCGACGATCCCCTCGCGCGCCGCCTCGTCCGTCTTCGCCGCCGCATGGGCGATCGGCGCCGAGCCTTGCCCCGCCTCGTTCGAGAAGAGGGCGCGCTTCATGCCCGTGATGAAGGCGAGCCCGGCCATCCCTCCGACGAAGGCGCCCCCCGCCTCGGTCGGGTTGAAGGCGCTCGAGACCACGAGGGACAGCATCGCGGGCACCTCGGCGATGTCGCCGAAGATCACCGCGAAAGCGGCGATGAGGTAGAGGACGACCATGAACGGAACGAGGCGCCCCGCCACCGCGCCGATCCGCTTGATCCCGCCGAGGATCGCGAGTCCCACCACGATCGCGAGGATCGTCCCGGTCACGAGGTTGGGGACTCCGAAGTAGAGGTTCGTGAGCCCCGCCACGCTCCACGACTGGTAGAGGTTTCCGCCGGTGAAGGTCGAGATGACGAGGGTGACGCAGAAGAAGGTGCCGATGCCGCGGGCGATCGACTTCCACGCGCCGCCGCGCGAGCCGAGGGTCTTCTCGACCACCCACATCGCCCCGCCGTGGGGGTTCTCGGGGTCTTCCACGTTTCGGTACATCATGGCGAGGGTGATCTCGATCGTCTTCAGCGCCATGCCGAAGATCCCCGTGATCCACATCCAGAAGAGGGCGCCCGGACCGCCGACGGAGATCGCCATCGCGACTCCGCCGATGTTCCCGAGTCCGACCGTCGCCGAGAGAGCGGCGGAGAGCGCCTGGAAGTGGTTGATCGCTCCCGGGTCGTCGGGGTCGTCGTAGACCCCTCGCACGACCTGCACACCATGGGTCATGGCGGTGTACTGGGTGAACTTCGTCCAGAAGGTGAAGAGGACCCCCGCGAGGAGCAGGACGAACGGGGTCCAGGGACCCCAGAGAATGCCGTTCAGCTGTTCGATGATCTGAAGCACGGTCGGTGGTTCCCCTTCTTCGGGGGGAGACCCGCCCCGCGGTCGGGCGGAGCTCCCTCTCTCTCCCTCTTCGGCATCACCTGCCCGGGCCTGCCGACCACCAGGGCCGGGGGAGGGAGGGCGAGGGGAAGCCGGTGCCGTTGGCGCATGGAGAGCGCGGCGCGGTACGCGACATCGCCCTCGGAAGTCTCATGAAGGCCGGACACTAGACGATTTCCGCTCCGGGAGGCAAGGGGCGAGGTCCGCGGGCGGGGGGCCTGCGCCTCTGGAGCGGCCTTCAGTCCCTGTAGACACCCTCCCAGCCCCGGGGGAGGAGATCCCAGCGAGGACCATACACGTGGACCCTCCGGGTCGGACGCCCGTCCGCCGACACCACGCTCCCCCCCTCGTGCGCCCAGGAGAGGACTCCCCCCCGGAGATTCCGGGCGTCGACCCCCCGAGCCCGCAACTCTCGCGCGAAGCGGCCGCTTCGCTCCCCGACGGTGCAGTAGGCCACCACCGTCCGCGCCTCCCATCCACCGGCCTCGTACTCCTCCACCGAGATCGCACCTTCCAGTCCGGAGACCGCCCGCTCCTCCGCGGAGCGGACATCGACGAGGACCGGCGGACCGGACAGACGGAGGAGAGCGGCGCGATCGACCTCGGGCACCTCGGGGTAGCGATCGGCGATCTGATCGGAGAGGCGCCCGATCTCCGCTCTCCGGCCCCCGTCATCGAGAGGAGCGGAGTCGGTGCGGCAGCCGCCCGCGAAGATGACGAGGAGAAGGGCGGCGGCGCCGGCGAGGGGGCGGGAGCGGAGTCCGATCATGATGGCTCCCGGCCGGTGGTGAGGAGAGAGTGGAGACGAGCGGGGTCGACATTGCCACCGCTGACGATGGCGACATGCACCCCGGGCTCCGGCTCCGCTCCGGCCGCGGGGTGGAGGAGCGGGGTGCACGAGACTGCTCCGGATGGCTCCGGCCCGATCCCCAGCTCCCCATGCAGCAGCCGGAGGCTCTCGAGGATCGACTCCTCCTCCACCATGACCGGTCGGGCGCCGTATCGCTGGAGCGCCTCCCAGTTGAGGACTCCGATCTCGAGGGGAAGGAGCCCGTCCGCCATCGAGCAGCAACCCTCCAGTCGAAGCCGGCGACCCTCCGCCGCGGACCGCGCGTAGGCCGCGGCGTGGCGTGGCTCAACCGTGTGGAGGCGGACCGAGCCGCTCCTGTCGGCAAGGGCCCGCGCCGCCCCAGCCGCGAGTCCCCCTCCGCCGACCGGCACCCACAGGTCGGTCAGCCCCGGGAGGTCCTCGAGGATCTCCCGGGTCGCGGTCCCCTGACCATCGATGATCCAGTC
>JAFMMO010000261.1:0-1441 GCA_017859655.1 Pseudomonadota bacterium
TCCCCCTTCCGGGAGTGTAGTCCATGGTCAGTTACACGGAAATCTGGACGGTCCCCCAGGCGGAGTAAATGAAAGTACCCCGTGCAGGACTTGAACCTGCGACCCCCGGTTTAGGAAACCGGTGCTCTATCCGCTGAGCTAACGGGGCACGGTACTCATTCCGTCAGGAGCCGTCAGGTGGCACGGTGCGCTCTACGGTCCGCGCCTGACTCCACAATTCCTCAAACTAATCACTCGCCCCGAGTTCCGCCACGCAGCACGTGGGATTAGGAATCCGACGCTCTATCCAGCTGAGCTAACGGGGCTTGGTTGAATCCGCAGAGCGCGGGAGCGCCGAATCCGTGCGGCCCGTCACGATGACCGAAGCTGCGGCAGTGGGCAAGGCGAGGTGGGGAGGCGTTTCCCTCCGGCGCCGCGGTCCCACGGGCCGGGGGAGGCCCTTTCCTCCTTCGGGTGCCTCCGGCAGACTTTCCTGCGGTCGAGGAGTCGGGCTCGCCATTGTTCCCCGTTCCCTTCTCCCTGTGCTCTCTTCTTTCTCCTCACTCTCCTCGTTCGGAAGGTAGCGGCCTCCATGGTCCAGGATCGCTCCGACTACCGGGTCGGCTCTCTCGAGAGGGAGGGGCTCGACCCCGACCCGCTCGCGCAGTTTCGTCGCTGGTTCGATGAGGCGAAGGCGTTCGTGGGGGAGGGGGGGCTCCGCCTCGTGGAGCCGGAGGCGATGGCGCTCGCGTCGGTGGACGGGTCGGGGCAGCCGCACGTGCGGATGGTGCTCCTGCGGGAGATCCGCCCGGAAGGGCTCGTCTTCTTCACGAACTACGAGTCCGACAAGGGGGTCCAGCTCCTCGCGCAGCCGCGCGCGGCGCTCTGCTTCCACTGGGACCGGATGGAGAGACAGGTCCGGGTGGAAGGGTCCGTCTCCCCGCTGACCCCCGAGGAGAGCGACGCCTATTTTCTCGCGCGTCCGCGCAAGAGTCGGATCGCCTCCGCGAGCAGCCCGCAGTCGCGGGTCGTCGAGGATCGGCGCGCCCTCCAGCGGATCTTCGAGGAGTGGGAGGCGCGCTTCGAAGATGGCGCGGAAGTGCCCCGTCCCGACCACTGGGGCGGGTTCATCGTCGCGCCGACCCTCTTCGAGTTCTGGCAGGGGCGACGCCATCGGTTGCACGATCGCTTCCGCTACTCGCAGGCGGAGAGCGGGGGGACCGACTGGCGCATCGAGAGGCTCGCACCCTGATTCCCGGAAATCCGCATCGGCTGCCGAATCCACATTCTGGACACCCCCGAATCCCTGCTTGACGGAGGGAGGTCGGATCGAGACCTTCCTCACTTCGCGATCGGGATCGCCAGTTCGAGCTCCTTCCCTAGGGATCGGGATCGAAGGCACCCTGGAGGGTTCCCGTCGCTGAGAGAGCTCCTGAGCCACCACCCCCCCCGGCTCGGTCCA
>JAFMMO010000261.1:1451-4151 GCA_017859655.1 Pseudomonadota bacterium
GATCTCACCGCATCTTGGGCCGAGAATTCCTACCGGCGAGCCACCACCCCCCCGGCTCGGTCCACTCCCCCGTCCCCTTTTCCCCCTCGGAAGAAGGTGCCCCATGCTCAGGAGTCGCCGGCGCATTCTCCTCGCCACCGTGACCACCCTCGTCCTCCTCTCCCTCGGACTCTCCAGCTGCTCCTCTCCCATCCCGCGTCGGGATCCGACCGGCGAGGTCTTTCCCTCCGTCGTCGGGCAGGCGCTCTCGGGGGAGTCGGTCCGCATCCCGGAGGACTTCGCGGGGCGGCCGATCGTGCTCCTCGTCGGCTACAAGCAGAGCACTCAGTTCGATCTCGATCGCTGGCTGCTCGGGCTCTCTCAGGCGGAGGTCCCGGTCGATGTGCGGGAGATCCCGACGATCGCCGGGCTGGTCCCGGGGATGATCGGCGGGTGGATCGATGGCGGGATGCGACGGGGGATTCCCTCCGAGGACTGGGGGAGCGTCGTCACCGTCTATCGCGGTGCTTCCGCGATCCAGGAGTTCACCGGCACGGAGAATCCGATGCCGGGGCGGATCCTCCTCCTCGACCCGAGCGGCGAGGTCATCTGGTTCCACGACCGCGGCTACTCGGTCGGGTCCTTGAACCGGCTCCGCGAGGCGCTCGACGCATCGGCGGAGTGAGGACCGGCCCTACTCCGTCGGCGGGGGTGTGCCGGTGCGCTCGCGAATCCAGAAGAAGAGCATCAGCAGGGGGGGCAGGGTGAGGAGCACCGCCACCAGCGCGGGGTGGTCGAGGCCCGCCCGCTCGAATCCCGCCTTCAGCGCGCTGCTCCCTCGCGCGAGCAGGATCACGACGCCGTAGACGAAGGTGGTGCCGGCGAGGAAGAGCTGCACCGCGCGGTGGGCGGAGAGGCTCTCCCGACGATTCCACAGGAGTGCACCGAGTGACCCGAGCAGCACTCCGCCCGCCGCGCAGATGAGCCCGAGGAGCGGGGCGGCGCGGGCGGCGATCACCCCCAGCGGCAGCAGCCAGAGGCTGGTCCCCAGGACGGTTCCCGACCAGGCGCGCGGGTCCCAGTGGAGCGGTCCCCCGCTCCTCAAGCGGCACGCCGGATCGGCCGGGAGGTGAAGTGAGCCCGAGGGGGGCGCGCAAGGGGAGTCACCGCACACCTCTTCCGACGAAGGGGGGGAGGATCAGGAGCGTCGCCGCATCCTGACCGTACCGGCGCAGGATGCAATCCCCGCGGCCTTTGCGGTGGCCGGGGGCCACCGGTCGGCGTTACTCTCTGGGCTCTCCTCAGGAAGGAAGCCCGATGCCGCACCGCCCTCTGCCCGCCGCCTCGTCTCGGCTCAACTACGCCCGGATCTTCGCTCTCACCGGCGCCGCGCTCCTCGCCGCCGCCCTCCCTGCCCGAGCCGATGACGAGACGCCGGCCGGGAAGAGCCCGTGGCCTCCGGCGGCGGAGCGGGCCCTCGAGCGGATGACGGTCCCCGACGGGTTCACCAAGAGAATCTGGGCTGCGGAGCCTCTCGTCATGGATCCGGTCGCCTTCTGCTTCGATCCCGCGGGGAACATCTATGTGGCCGAGACCTTCCGCCAGGAGCACGGGGTGGAGGACAACCGCTCCTCCAGCTACTGGCTCCTCGATGATCTCTCCCTGCAGACCCTCGAGGACCGCCGCTTCATGTACGAGAAGTGGCGCGAGCGCCGCGAGGGGGGAATGGCCTACTACTCGGAGAAGGAGGACCGGGTCCGTCGGGTCTCCGACACCGATGGGGATGGGCGCGGGGACGCCGTCACGATCTTCTCCGATGGCTACCGCGACCCCCTCGACGGGACCGGCTCGGGGGTCCTGCATGTCGACGGCGCGCTCTACTACACGAACATCCCGAGCCTGATCCGCCTGCCCGACGCCGGGGGGGACGGGCACGCGGATGCGAAGGAGATCCTCTCGACCGGTTACGGGATCCGGACCGCGCTCCGGGGGCACGACATGCACGGGCTGGTGCTCGGCCCGGACCGTCGCCTCTACTGGTCGATCGGGGACCGCGGCTATCACGTGGAGAAGCCGGATGGGACGGTGCTGCACCGCCCCGAGACCGGGGCGGTCTTCCGGTGCGAGCTCGACGGCTCCGACCTCACGGTCATCCACACCGGCCTCCGCAACCCTCAGGAGCTCGCCTTCGATGACCACGGGAACCTCTTCACCGTCGACAACAACTCCGACGGCGGGGATCGAGCCCGGGTGGTGCAGATCGTGCGCGGCGGCGAGACCGGCTGGCAGATGGAGTACCAGACCCTGGAGGGGGACAACCGTCGCGGACCCTGGAATCAGGAGCGTCTGTGGTGGACCGCCCACGAGGGGCAGCCGGCGTGGATCATTCCGCCCATCGCCCATCTCACGAGCGGGCCCTCTGGCTTCACCCACGACCTCGGCTGGAGCCTCCCCGATCGCTACCGCGATCACTTCTTCATCTGTGACTTCGTCGGGGGGCGCGCCGGCTCGTGCGTGCGGAGCTTCGCCCTCGAGGAGGAGGGCGCGGGGTTCCGCCTCGTCGATGACCATGTGTTCGTCGGAAGCGTCCTCTGCACCGATGTCGACTTCGCTCCGGACGGCCGGATGATGATCTCGGACTGGGGAGCCGGCTGGGTCCACAACGGACAGGGACGCCTCCTCGAGGTGGCGGACCCGGAGCGGGTCCCGTCGACTCTCTCC
>JAFMMO010000262.1 GCA_017859655.1 Pseudomonadota bacterium
AGCCCCCTCCCTCACAGCTTCCCCGCTGGGAGGAGGAGCCTCCCCCCCTCCGCGACGCCCGGAACTGCTACATCTGCAAGGCGGACTACCGCGAGGTGCACCCCTTCTACGACTGCCTCTGTCCGGAGTGCGGGGACTTCAACTGGCGCAAGCGC
This sequence comes from Pseudomonadota bacterium, assembly GCA_017859655.1. GTDB lineage: Bacteria > Planctomycetota > UBA8108 > UBA1146 > UBA1146 > JAFMMO01. The sequence continues at coordinate 156 of JAFMMO010000262.1, forward strand.
GAGCAGACCGCGGATCTCAGCGGCAGGACCGCGCTCCTCACCGGCGGGCGCGTGAAGATCGGCTACCAGACCGGGATCAAGCTGCTGCGGGCGGGGGCGCGCCTCATCGTGGCCACCCGCTTCCCCCGTGACGCCGCAGAGCGCTACCGCAGCGAGCCGGACAGCGATGCGTGGATCGGTCGCCTGCAGATCTACGGCCTCGACCTCCGCCACACTCCGAGCGTGGAGCACTTCGCGGCCCACCTCCTGCGGACCGAGAGCCGCCTCGACCACCTGATCAACAACGCCTGCCAGACGGTCCGCCGGCCCCCCGGGTTCTACGACCACATGATGGCCCTCGAGTCCCGGCCGTGGGACGAGGTGGACCCCGACTCCGCCCGACTCCTCAGCGGCTACCGCACCCTGATCGAGGAGACGCCCAAGCCCGGCGAAGGAGACTCGCGCGCGGTGACGACCGACCTCCGCGTCTCGGAGCGCTCCGGACTGGAACTCTCCGCCGCGCTCTCGCAGCTGGTCCTCGTCGATGGGGATGCGGACCGGAGTGAGGAGCTCTTCCCCACGGGGAGGCTCGATGTGGATCTCCAGCAGGTCGACCTCCGCGCCCGGAACAGCTGGCGGCTCGCTCTCGATGAGGTGCCGACCGTCGAGCTCCTGGAGGTGCACCTGACGAACGCCGTCGCCCCGTTCGTCCTGAACGCCCGGCTCAAGCCCCTGATGGTGAAGCCGGGCACCCGGGACCAGCACATCGTGAATGTCTCGGCGGTCGAGGGGCAGTTCTACCGCTCCTTCAAGACCGACAAGCATCCCCACACGAACATGGCGAAGGCCGCGCTGAACATGCTCACGCGCACCTCCGCACCGGACTACTTCCAGTCGGGGATCCACATGAACGCCGTGGACACCGGCTGGATCACCGACGAGGACCCGGTGGCGATCGCGCGGGAGAAGACCGAGGAGCACGGGTTCCACCCCCCCCTCGACCATGTCGATGCGGCGGCCCGGATCCTCGACCCCATCCTCGACGGGATGAACACCGGGACCCATGTCTGGGGTCAGTTCCTCAAGGACTATCGCCCGGCCCACTGGTGATCCCCGGGGATCGGCCCGCGCGAGGCTCCACGCGGCGGTCCCCGGTGGCCTCCTCCGAGGCCCTGTGTAGAATGGAGGGAGGGGGTGGCCCCCCCACCCGACGAATGCTCCCCTGAACACCACTCCGGAGAGATCCGGTCCGAGAGAAGAGGGTCCATGCGTAGAACGAGCCTGCCCCGCGCCACTGCCGCCACGCTGGCCATCCTCGGCCTGCTCGTCTTCTCGAGCCCCGCGCCGGCGGAGTGGAACTTCATTCGCGGCGACTCCAACGGCGATGGCAATGTGAACATCGCGGACGCGATCTTCTCCCTGAGCTTCCTCTTCGGAGGCGGTGCGGGACCCTGCCTCGACGCGGTCGACGCGAACGACGATGGAACGACCGACATCGCGGACGCCGTCTTCACGCTCGACACGCTCTTCGGCAGCAGCGGCGCGACGCACCCTGCTCCGGGACCGGCGTGCGGGACCGACCCGACCGCGGACTCCCTTGACTGCGCCGGGCCCCTGAGCGGCTGCGACCCTGTGCAGACCGACTGCAACTCCAACGCGGAGTGCTCGGTCGGCCAGTTCTGCCAGAAGGTCCTCGGGGACTGCGGCGGGATCGGGGACTGCGCGCCGGTGCCCGTCATGTGCTCGACCGTCTTCGACCCGGTCTGCGGCTGCAACGGCATCACCTACGACAACGAGTGCTCCGCCTGGGCCGATGGCTGGAGCGTCGACTACCTCGGCGGCTGCATCGTCGGCGGCTGCACCGACAACTCCGCCTGCCCGCCCGGCGAGTTCTGCCAGAAGGCCACCGGCGACTGCGGCGGGGTCGGCACCTGCCAGCCGCTCCCCTTCATCTGCACCGCGATCTTCGCGCCGGTCTGCGGCTGCAACGGCATCACCTACGACAACGAGTGCACCGCCTGGGCAAACGGGGTGAGCGTCGACTTCCCCGGCTTCTGCCCCTGATCCCGCGCGGCGCTCCTCCCCGAGGCGGAGTCGCGTCGCACCGAGAGTGCGTCGGATGCAGAGCGCCCCGCCCTCCCGATCCGGGGGGGCGGGGCGCTTCGCGTTCCGAGCGACCGCGCGCGGCGTCTCCTCAGCCCGCGATCGGCGGGAGCGTCAGCGACTCGCCCCCCACCTCCACCTCGAGCTCGTACTCGGGCTCCTCCCAGGGAGTGGAGCGATCGGTCGACGCGTCGGGGAAGGTGCGGATGCGAAGGTCGTAGCGACCCGGACGGACATCCAGCAGCACGAAGGACCCATCCTGCTCGAGGTAGGTGGTGCCCTCGCTCCACGTGGCGAGGGCGATCTGCCGGGGGGTGTCGCTCAGGAGAGTCCCCGCCAGCCGCGGAGCGCCCCGGCGGAGGAGCTGCACCTGGGTGCGGCGCGTCCAGGCGCCCTCGACCTCGACGCGTCCTCGCAGCGTCACGCCGTCGTCGAAGGTGAAGTCCTCGGTGAGGACCTCCCCCGCGCCGATCGTGATGGCGCGGGAGCGCTGTCGAATCCAGCCGGACTTGATCGCGGCGAGGTCGCTGGAGGAGACGAGATAGCGCCCCGGCGCGAGCTCCTCTAGGAGGTACATGCCGTCGGGGTCCGCGACGGCGGAGACATGCTCCCCTCCCCGGAGCGGGATCGCCTGGACCACGAACTCATGCCCGGGGCCCTCCGCGGTGGAGACGTGCCCGAGAATGGCCCCGGGGACGCCGGCCGCAGGCGGGAGAGGAAGCGGGACGACCACATCGTTCCCCGCCGGGGGAAGCGTCGTCTCTCTCCCCGGCTCGGGGAGCTCGTCGGCGCCCGAGCCCGCCGTCCCCGACCCGCCGGCCGGCGGCTCGTTCGGCGCGCAGGCGGGGAGCAGGAGGAGCATCAGCGCGGCGAGGAGCGCTCCGCCCGCGCGGGCGGGGTCTCGGCTCAAGGCGTCTCCTCCGCTGGGATCTGCACATCGAGGGTCCGCTCCTCATCCGGGTCGAGCGCGAACTCCCCGAGGCTCAGCATCGCGTTCCCCAGGGTGAGCCCCCCCAGGTCGGCGGAGACGGGCTGGAGCATGTAGTCGAGGCGTGCGGTGTACTCCCCGGACGCGAGGCCTCCGATGGTGTAGCTCCCATCGGGACCGACCTGAGAGGACTTCTCGGTCCCATCCGCGCCGGTGATCACGATGTTCCCCCAGAGGAGGCTCCTCCCCGAGGGAGGAAGAACGGCCCCCGAGACCGCGGACCCCCGCTCCAGCTCGAGGTCTCCGGCGTCGGAGGCGCGTCCCGTCTCGACCGCGATCGGCGCCTCGCTGCGCTCCCGATAGGCGGAGGAGCGGATCGTCACCTTGTAGTCCCCGTCCTCGAGCCCGACCACCCGGAAGCGGCCCTCGTCATCGGTGATCGGGTCTCCCCCGCCGAAGGGGCCCCCCGCGGTGAGCACGATCCCGTCGGAGCTGCCTCCATCGGTGTTGATCGCGATGCTGATCCCCTCGATCCCCAGCCCCCCGGAGTTCCGCCGGGGCGGCTCCTCGGTGCCGTCCTCCCGGAGCCGCACGGCGGAGACGCGGGCCCCCACGATCGGGTCTCCTCGGCTGTCCAGGACGCGGCCGATGATGCTCCCCGCCGGCGTGAGCTGAATGTCCACGAGCGTCTCCCGCGCGCTGAACACCTCGACCTCGGTCTGGTCGGAGTCGACATAGCCCTCGGAGCGGACGGTCAGGGTGTACTCCCCAGCGGCGCGCTCCAGGAGGAACTGGCCGTCGGGATCGCGGTACTCGGTGCCTCCCATGCCGCCGAGCATGAAGAAGCCGAAGCCGTTCCCCTTCTGCTGCCGACGGGTGTTGAGGGAGAAGACGGGGACAGGGAGGCCGGTCGTGGCGTCGGTGATGCGCCCGAGCACCTGGCCCGGTCGCCGGG
>JAFMMO010000059.1 GCA_017859655.1 Pseudomonadota bacterium
AACAGCCTCAAGGTCGTCCGGGAGATCCTCGACCGCGAGGATCGCCGGTAGCTCGCGGCTCCGGCCCGGTCTCGTCCCCCTTCCCGCCGCGTGAAGCCTCCGGTCGATCACCCCGGAAGAGGAGTCGGATGCCCTCCAGCGACGACGCGTTGATGAAGCGCCTGACGATCGGAGTCACGCTGCTCGTGGCGCCGATCGTGTGGATGCTCCTCGAGGCGACGACCACGACCGGTCCGGAGGAGGCGGTCGCCGGGGCAGGTCCGTCCTTCGCAGCTCCCGACCCTCGGCCCACCCCACGAGCGGGGGAGGGCCGGCGGCCGGACGACTTCGAGAGCCTCCTCGAGCGAGTCCGCGGCGGGACTCCGGCCCAGCTGATCATCACCGTGCGCATGCTCCGCCTCTCCGAGCTCTCCGATGGGTCCATCGACGAGCTGCTCGATGAGTTCGATCGGCGCCTCGGGGTCGATTCCGATCCGACGATCCTCGCTCTCCAGGTCGATCTGCTGCGCGAGTCGCTGCAGCTGGGGGCGGTCGGGGCGAGCCGCGGGCGGCTCCTCGAGCAGATCCGGCAGCGTGCGCTCACGATCGGCGGTTCGCAGCTGCTGGCCCGAGTCTGCGAGAACCTCTCCGCGGCGCCGCGGCTGCTCGACGCCACGGGCTCGACGCCGGATGGTCTGGACTGGCTCCTCGACTCCGCCGCCGTCCTTCGCGACGCGGACCTCCTCGACGAAGCGGTCGAGTCCCGACTGCTCGACCCCGGGGCCCCGTTCGTGGCCACGGCCCAGCGGGCGCGGGCCCTCCTCGCGCTCGTCGAGAGATCCGGAGACCCGGAGGCGCGCCAGCTCCTCGAGCGCCTCGTGCCCCCCGGACGCCTCGCCCAGCTCCCGGGGGGGACCCCGGAGCTCGGGCGTCGGATCGAGGTCTGGATCGGTGCCATGGGAGCGGTCCTTCGGGAGGAGGATCGCGCGCGCCGCGCCCCCGCCGGGCTCACTTCGAAGGTGCGCGATGAGATCTCCGACGCCCTCGAGGCGCTCAAGGCAGTGGTGAGGGCGCCTCTCCCGGAGGCCACAGCCGAGCGCCCGCTCCCCACGGTGATCGCGCGCCAGGTCGACCTCGACCTGCTCCGCGCCGGCCTCCTCCTCGCGCGCCTCGAGGAGAGGAGCGGGGCTCTGACCACGGCGGAGAGCGGCGAGTCGCGGGTGCGGAAGCTGTGGCGGATCGGCCGGAACGCGATCGCGCTGCAGGATGCTGAAGAGCTGGAGCGGGCGGTCGAGCTCCTCCGCCGCAGCGGGGCGAAGTCCCGGGCGGATCTCCTCCTCCAGGGGCTCGCCCGCAGCCAGGGGAGTGAGGATGCGGCGGCCGCGATTCGGGATTCACTCGGACGAGCCGGCGCGGCTCCGGTCGGTGCGCTCTCCCTCTTCCCCGCCGAGGTCATCGAGTGGAGACGCCTCGCGGAGCAAGGGAGCTTCTCGACCCTCGTCGACACGCCCCTGCTTCGCTTCGAGAGCGGCAAGCGCTGGGCGGAGCTCGGAGAGGACGGTGCCCCGTGGCTGGAGAGGACGATCGAGGACCTCCGGACGCGGGTCGAGAGCCGGGAGAGCGTCCTCGCCTACCTCGAGTTCCTCGAGGCGCGACAGGGGATCGCGCTCGGGCGACCGGCGGATCACAGGGAGCGGCTCCTCGCCCTCCTTGACCGAGGTCCCCCTCCCTGCCTCTCGCGGACCGAGATCGGGGCGCTGCTCATCCTGATCGAGGAGCGCAGCGCGGAGCTGGCCCGCGCCGCCGAGTTCCGAGAGAGGATCACCAGGGCTGCCGGGGAGCTCGCCATCGATCCCTCGGCGCCGATCGACCTCGCGGTCGCGGCCGAGCTCCTGCGCTTCCACTCCGCGCGAGAGGTCGCGCCCTTCGTGGAGCTGGGGGCGCCCGCGGTCGCCGACGAGCTGGCCGAGCTCGTCGCGGCCCTCGTCGAGGGGCGCGCGGTGGGCTTCGCCTCCACGCTGGGTCGGCTGGACCTCTCCGAGCTGCTCCGGGATGCGATACCGATCCTTCGGGACGAGGGGGAGTCCACACTCTCCCTCCGCCTCGTGGATCAGGTGGAGCGCCTCGCGGGACCGCAACCGGAGCTGTGGCGGATCCGGGGGGAGCTGGAGCGCTCCCGGGCGAAGGCGCTCGCGGCGACGGACCCGGGCATCGCACGCGAGCACTGGCGCGCCGCCGGGCGCGCCTTCGAGCAGGTCGCCCTCGCCGATGTCCGGCAGACGGCTGCGAACCTCGACGCGGCCCGGGCGATGATCGAGGCGGGCGACCTCCTGCGGGCCCATGAGCTCGCTGAGCTCGCGGACGAGAGCGAGTGGGTCGGCCGCGATGAGTCCCAGCGCTGGGAGTCCTACATCCTCCGCGCCGAGATCGACCGGCGCCTCGGCCGTCACCTGCGGGTTCTGACCGCGACCACCGCGCTCCTCGATGAGGAGGTCCCGCGCTTTCCCTACGAGCCGATTCTCCTCATCGAGCAGGCCCTCGCCCGCCTCGCGCTGGGGCAACCGGAGGAGGCGGTGAGCTCCCTCCGTCGGGTCGTGACGACCACCGACTCGACGAGCCCCTTCTGGAAACGGGCGGTCTTCGAGGAGGCGAGAGCGCTGGAGATGGTGGCCGCCCGTCGGGACGCCCCGGAGGGGGCGGCGGAAGCGGCTCGCGGCGCCTGGGAGCGGGCGGCGACCTGGCTCTCCGCGACCGGAGGGGAACGCCCGGCGGATCTCGCGATCGCGAGGCTCCGCGCCGGGGAGATGTGTCACGCGCTGGGAGACCTCGCCATGGCCCGGACCCATCTCGAGAGCCTGTTCGAGGCGGAGGACGAGTTCCTCGGCGCGGATCCCCCTCCCCTCCGGCCCGAGCGGCTCCGCTGGAGCGCGGCGGCGGAGCAGGCCCGCCACGCCCTCGGGGATGTCTACCGCGCGGCCGGTCTCCCCGAGATGGCCCGAATGATCTACGAGGAGGCGATCCACCGCCATCCCGGCTCCCCGCGGACCCCGGGCGGGTATCTGATGCTCGGACTCCTCGCGGAGGAGCGGGGAGAGACCGCTGAAGCCGCGATCCTCTACCGCCGAGGACTGAGGAAGGCGGAGGAGCTCGGGGACGCCCTCGACGAGGAGCCGTACCACCGTGTCCAGGAGAAGCTCGAGGCCCGACTGCGGATGATCGAGGCGGCGGGCTGAGCAGCGGCCCCCCCTCGGGGCGACCAGCGAAGAGGAGGCGACGATGAACCCTTCCGGACCTTCGTTCACCGAGGCCGCCGGCACCCTGCGCGACGGACTCCGTGAGCAGCGCCAGATCTACGGGCGTCTGGAGGAGTGCACCCGGCGGCAGGGGGAGATCCTGCTCGGGGGCCGGACCGACGAGATCCTGGAGCTGGCCCGCGCGAAGGAGTCGAGCCTCGACACCATCGACGCCGTCGAGCGTCGCATCGCGCCGATCAAGGCTCGCTGGCGCGAGGAGCGCGACTCCCTCCCCGTCGGCCTGCGGGAGGAGGTTCAGGCGGAGCTCGATGCGCTTCATGGAGTGCTCGAGTCCCTGATCGCCCTCGAGTCGGAGCAGCAGAGCCGCGTCGACTCGGTCCGCTCGGAGACTCAGGACAAGCTGAAGCGGATCGAGGGGGGACGGAGGGTCCATCAGGCCTACGGCGCCTCTCCCGCTCGTCCGCAGTCGCCGCGCTACCTGGACCGGACCGAGTGAGGCGCGCCGCGATGCTCCGGGCGAGGGTCCTTCGACCGCTCCTGCTCCTCCTCCTCCTCCTGATCGATCCGGCGGCGGCCCTCGCCGACGGCGGGAGGGTCGTGCTCCGCAACGACTTCGAGGTCGATCTCCTCCCCGTCGCGGGCGAGTACAGGATCGATGTCTTCGGCTGGGAGCAGCACTTCGATCACGATCTCCTCCCGCGGATGATGAAGGCGGAGGTCGCCGTCGACGGCGGTCCGGAGGCGGATGGTCGGGTCCTGCGTCTTCCGGCCTGCGGCGGGCGCGCCCGGCTCACCTCGATCCGGAACATCTCGCGCTTCCGAGCCGAGGAGCGGACCGATGACCGGGAGCACCCGAGCGTCGCCCCCGGTGAACTCCTGCGCATCATGCTCTCGACCCGACATGACGATCTGCGAGGAGGCTCCGCGGAGCTCGGGATCCGCTTCGCCTCCTCGCGGGACCCTCAGGGCCGTCCGGTCTTCCCGAGCGGGGACGGCGGGGAGCGACGGACACTGCTCCGGTTGGAGGGGGACGGCGCCGAGTGGAGGGCCCACCGCGCGGAGGTCATCGTGCCGGATGGCGTCGTCTCCTGGCGGCTCGAGCTCGACCTCGACACGACCCTCTCGCGGATCCCCGGGACCATCGAGCTCGATCGCATCGAGGTGGTGGCATCTCCGCGCCTCGTCCTCCGCTGGGAGGACCCGCTGCACCGCGTGCGCTCCGACTCCGATCGCCCCCTCGACCTGCGCAGCGTCGGGCTGGCGACCGGAGACTACTCGATTCACCTCCGCGTCCTCGACGGGCAGGGAAAGGAGTGCGCGACCGAGCAGCTGCAGCGGTATGTCGATGGAAGCCACCCGGTCCGCATCGAGCCGTCCGCGCAGTTCCTGGAGGCTGCCCTCGCGGGCCGCGGCCCCGAGCTGAGACAGCTGCGCGTCGAGCTCCTTGATGCGGCGGGGAGCAGCATCCTCTCGCGCACGAATCGCTTCATCGTGGGAGAGTCCCCCTTCGAGGTCGGACGAGGCCGGGCGCGCCACGGGATCGAGCTCCCCCTCGCGGGCACCGACGCGGAGCTTCCGGGCTGGGTGCTCCCGCTTGGGGCGACCCCCACCCTCCTCGTCCTCGGAGGAGAGGGGGCCCTCGAAGGAGAGGGGCGGGGCTGGCCGTCGGCGCTGCGGGAGGTCCCGGAGGTCGGTCGGAGCGTGGTGGCCCCGCATCAGGAGGAGACACCGAAGTCCTCCCTCCTGCGACATCCGGAGCTCTGGGGGGAGGTCCAGCGCTGGTTCCTCGATCCCGCCCCTCGCAGCGACGAGGAGCTGGCCTCGGTCGTCGCCGCCCCCGACCTCAGCGTCGGCGCGGTCGGTCCGGCGTCGGGGCTGCACCCGGAGGTGCCGCGGCTGCTGCGCTTCACTCCGGACTCGCTGCGCACGGCCGAACTCCCCGGCCTCGATGGACGCCGGGTGATCTCCGCGCTGATCGATGGCACGGAGCTGGGGGCGGACCCGGAGGAGTGGGCGGTCTCCCTCTTCCTCCTGCAGACGCGCGAGGTTCGGGATGTCTTCCTTCGGAGTGCTCCGGAGAGCCTCTTCCGCGCCGCTTCGGTCGTCGAGGAGGGCTTCGAGCCTCGCCCCGCCCTCCTCGCGTGGTCCTTCTGCCGCGGATACCTCGGGGGCGCTCGGCCGCTCCCTCGCATCCGGCGCGGCGCCGGTCTGGTCGAGCTTCCGTTCCAGCGGGGCGAGCGCGGTGCGGTCGCCCTCATCGCGGAGGGACTCCGCTTCGAGCGCGGGGCCCTGACCTTCCCGGTCCTCCGCGCCCCCCGCGCCTACACGGCGACGGGGCGGCCCGTGCCCCTGCCCCCGGTGGAGAACGGGCGCCTCACCTTCGACCCGGCAGCGCTGGAGATGCCGGGCGGAGCGCCGCGCCGCTTCCTCCTGCTGGAAGGGGTGGACCTCGCGGTGGAGCGCACCGTCCGCACCCTCGGCGTGACGGCGATCCGCGGCGGCTTCCGGCTCTCCGTGACCAACGGCGGGCTGGAGGCGATGACCATCGAGCCCCGACCGGTGCTCCCGGTCGGTCACGCGCTGAAGCGTCCCCTCGAGCCGCTCCACCTCGCGCCGGGCGAGCGGGGGGAGTGGGACCTGCTCGTCACCCTCCCCGCCAGCGCCGGCCTGACCGGTGGAGAGACCCTCGGGGGGGAGCTGGTCTTCCGTCGGAGCTCGGGGGAGACCGCGCGCGCTCCGATCTCCCTCGCCCTCCCCATCGAGTGCGCCCGCCTGGAGATCCGCCTCGAGGAGGTGGACGAGCGGAGCGTGATCGTCTCTCTGCGCAATCGGACGGAGCGCCCGGTCGACTACCATCTCTATCTGGAGATCGATCCCTCGGGAGGCGCGGCGCGGACGATCACCGGCGAGCAGCTCGCGGCGAGGGAGTCCCGCCGCTACGCGCTCCCCCGCGCCGGCGGCGGGGAGGACGGCGCGACCCTCTGGGTGGGCATCACCTTCACCGATGACATTCGCGGGTTCTGCAACGAGGTCTTCCCGCTCTCCGGACGCTGAACCGGGGCTCCGTCCCCGCGCTTCGGTCCCCCCGCTCTCCGGGTGTGCTAGGATCTCCGCGATGCTCCGGCGGCTCCGTGCCCCGGAGCGGGGGGGATGCGCTGCCGGTCGGAGAGGCCACCACGCGATGACGAAGAATCCAGCTCCGGGGGAGTCCGAGGACGGGAACCTCTGGGATGACATGGGCAAGGTCGGCTTCTCCAGCGGAGCCGGCGAGGAAGAGCTCGCGGGGGAGGACCTCGAGCGGCTCCCCGACGGATCGACCCTCGTCGATCACCCCTGGGCGACCTTCCTCCACCGGTTGGAGAAGCCGGGTCGCTACACGGGGGGAGAGCGGAACTCCATTGTGAAGAGCGATGCGGAGCTCTCCATCGCCCTCGCCTTCCCCGATGTCTACGAGATCGGGATGAGCCATCTCGGCTTCCGCATCCTGTACTCCCACCTCAACGGGATGGAGGGAGTCCGCGCCGAGCGGGTCTACGCCCCGTGGGTCGACCTCGAGCGCGAGCTCCGCCGCCGCGAGCTCCCCCTCGTCTCCCTGGAGAGCTGGACCCCTCTGCGAGAGTTCGACTGCATCGGGTTCTCCCTCCAGTACGAGCTCACCTTCACCAATGTCCTCACCATGCTCGACCTCGGCGGCGTGCCGCTCCGGAGCGAGGATCGCGGGGAGGATGATCCGCTCGTCATGGCCGGGGGGCCCGTCGCCTTCCAGCCGGAGCCGATGGCGCCCTTCATCGACGCTTACCTGATCGGGGACGGAGAGGGCTTCTTCCACGACACGGTCGCCCGCTGGCGCGAGCTCCGGGAGCAGGGGGTCGATCGCCGGGAGCGCCTCATCGCGATCAGCCGCCTGCCGGGGATCTACGTGCCGAGCCTCTACTCCACCCGGGTGGAGGAGCAGACCGGTCTCACCGTGATCGACGGGCCCCTCGATGAGAGGGTCCCCGCGCGGATCAGCCGGGCGCACGTGGAGAACATCGACGACTACCCCTTCCCGACCGAGTTCCCGGTCGCGAACACCGAGATCGTCTTCGATCGGGCCTCGATCGAGATCGCGCGCGGGTGCACGGAGGGCTGCCGCTTCTGTCAGGCGGGGATGATCTACCGGCCGGTGCGGGAGCGCTCCCCGGAGGCGATCGAGACGGCGGTGAAGGACTCCGTGAAGTGCGGGGGCTTCGACGAGGTCTCGCTGACCAGCCTCTCGACCGCGGACTACTCCGCGATCCAGCCCCTCGTGCAGAAGGTGATGCCCCAGCTGCGGGACTCCGATGTCTCGATGAGCGTCTCCTCGCTGCGGGCCTACGGCCTCAGCGATGCCATGCTGGATGAGATCGGCTCGGTGCGGAACACCTCGCTGACCTTCGCACCCGAGGCGGGGACCCAGCGGATGCGGGATGTCGTCTCGAAGAACGTCTCCGAGGAGGACATCGCGAAGAGCGCGCACCGCATCTTCTCGCGCGGCTGGCAGCGCATGAAGCTCTACTTCATGATCGGGCTCCCCACCGAGGAGGACGAGGATGTCCTCGGCATCGCGGAGACCGGTCGCCGCATGCTCGGCATCGCGCGGGAGTACGTGGCGAAGGGGAGGGCGAAGGTCACCGTCTCCGTGTCGAGCCATGTCCCCAAGCCGTTCACCCCCTTCCAGTGGGCGGCGCAGGACGATGTCCCCGAGATCGAGCGGAAGCACGAGCTGCTCCGCGAGGCGACCCGGACCCACGGACTGGTCCTGCGCTGGCATGACGCCCGGACCTCCCACCTCGAGGGGATCCTCGGCCGCGGGGACCGCGCCCTGGGTGCGGTCATCGAGGACGCGTGGCGGAAGGGCTGCCGCTTCGACGGTTGGTCCGACCGACTCCGCTTCGACCTCTGGATGGAGTCGATCGAGGAGCAGCAGATCGACCGCTACCGGTACCTGCGCACGATCCCCGTCGACGCCCGCCTCCCCTGGGACCACCTCGACTGCGGGGTGGAGATGTCCTTCCTCGCGAAGGAGTACCGCAAGGCATTGAAGGATCGGAAGAGCCCCCCCTGCGGCAAGCCGGTCACCCAGATCGTCCACCCGACGAACCTCGAGGATGCCATGGAGTCCACGAAGCCCCTCGTGTGCTACCACTGCGGCATCGAGTGCGACCTGAAGCAGATGAAGTCCGAGCGGGTCGACTTCCTCACCTCCCTCGACGCGCATCGGGTCGATGGGGTGCGGCGGGTCACCGAGGAGACCCTCGAGGATGTCCGCGCCCGCGCTCAGGAGCGGCGTGAGGCGCAGCGGAACCGGCCGAAGCTGCCGCCGCGTCACTTCGAGGAGCAGGAGGAGTCGACCACCTTCCGCTTCCGCTACACGAAGCTCGGCTTCGGGCGCTTCATCGGTCACCTCGACTTCGCCCGGATGCTGCCGAGGGCCTTCCGGCGCGCCGGGATCGACCTCTCGTACAGCCAGGGGTTCCACCCGATCCCTCAGTTCAGCTTCGGTCCTCCCCTGCGCCTCGGCGCCGCGGGGCTCGCCGAGCTGCTCGAGGTGAAGGTGCGGGGGGCCGCGGGCTCCATCTCGCCGGAGGAGATCGCCGCGCGGGTGAACGCCTCCCTCCCCGAGGGGATCCGCCTGAGAGGTGGAGACGCGGTGGGGGCGCAGGCGCCGCGGCTGGCGAGGTCCGCGATGGCCGCCGACTCCCTCGTGCTGCTCCCGGCGGAGGAGGTCGAGGCACTCCCGGAGGGGGCGATCGAGGCCTTGAGCGCGGAGAGCGGGCTCTTCTTCGAGCGGATCTCGAGGAAGCCGCCTCGCAAGGGGAAGAAGCAGGTCGAGCCCCGCACCGTCGACCTCGCGCCGGGGATCCACTCCGTCCGGTGGCGGAGCGAGCTGCCCCGCGACGCGGAGGGGCTCATCACGGTGAGTGACGATGAGCGGATCCTCGAGCTTCGCCTCACCCTTCAGGGACCGGAGATGGTCCGACCCGAGGAGGTGCTCTGGCTCCTCTTCGGCGGGCGGATCCCCCCGGCAGCCCAGGTCATCCGCCGCCGCCTGCTGCCCGCTCCCGACAAGGTCGAGGCCGGCCGGGAGGTGCGCACCTGAGCGGCGCGTCCACGCAGCGCGCCCCCCGAACGGGAAGAAGCCCCCTCCGGTGCACCGGGGGGGGCTTCTTCTCTGCCGGGGCTCCCCGCGATCGGGAGGGCTCCGGGCCTGTTCGGAGATCCGAGGGCCGGTTCGGGGGGCCGCGGCGGTGGCCCCGTCTCAGCCGTCGTTGCCGATCGCCTCAACCGGGCACTCCTCCAGCGCCTGCTGGCAGAGCTCGGCCTCTTCGTCCGACTCCGGCTGCTTGAAGACGAAGGAGTAACCCTCGTCCTCGTTCGCCTTGAAGTTCTCCGGCGCGGTCGTGCGACAGAGGTCGCAGTCGATGCACTCGAGGTCCACGTACCACTTGCCGGCGATGTTCGAGTCGACGCGGTTCTCGGGATCCGCCATGTCAGTCCTCACTCTTCGATTCTGGTCGGGTTCGGGCGGGAGGGCTTCTCCTCCCGCTCTCGCGTCTTCGGAGATCGCTCGGCTCCGGTTTCGTCCGGAATCCGGTCCGCCGAGGATTTCTCCCGGGATTCTACCGTCGGGAGCTCCGACCGTGGCACGGTCCCGGACGATCTGCAAGGCCCCCGGAGGGGGGCGGGAGACACGATTCGAGGGAGTATAGGAGGGCCCCGGACCGTGTAAACAGGGAGTCGGGAGATCCTGGTTCGAGGGGGGGACCCGCCCGGCGTCGCCCCCCGGCCGAGGGCGCTGCGGAGTCCGGAGGGGCGGATCGCGGCGGAAGTGGCTCGCGGGGGATCGGTCGGCATCGCTTTCCCGAGGGGGGGCGGAGGGCTATCTTCGACCCTTCACCCCGAATCGAACCCCGGTCGGAGGGTCTCTCCCCGGGATCAGGAGGAACATGCCGGACACCAGCGCGAGCACCGCCGAGAACACCGTGGAGCCCACCCGCACGATCGTGATCGCCCACAGCCCCGACTCCGATGACGCGTTCATGCACTACGCGATCGGCGAGGGGAAGGTGGACCCCGGTCCGTTCCAGTTCGATCACTTCCTCTCCGACATCGAGACCCTGAATCGGGCCGCGGTCGAGGGGACCTACGAGGTCTCGGCCATCTCGATCCACGGCTACGCCCATCTCCGGGATCGCTACGCGCTCCTGAACCACGGTGCGAGCATGGGCGAGGGGTACGGACCGGTGGTCGTCGCGCGGGAGCCGGGGGACCGCTCCTTCATCGAGGGAAAGACGGTCGCCATCCCCGGAGAGTGGACCAGCGCCGCCCTGGCGCTCCGCCTCTGGTGCCCCGGGGTCCGGACCACGGTCGTTCCCTTCGATGAGATCATCGATGTCGTGAAGGCGGGTGGTGCGGACGCGGGGGTCGTCATCCACGAGGGTCAGCTGACCTACGGGGACGAAGGGCTTCATCGGGTCGTCGATCTCGGCGTGTGGTGGGCGGAAGAGGAGGACGGGCTCCCGCTGCCCCTCGGGGGGAACGCGATCCGACGCGACCTCGGGGAGGAGACGATGCAGGCGGTCTCCCGTGTTCTCCGGGAGAGCATCGCCTATGCCCTCGACCACCGGGAGGAGGCCCTCGACTATGCGGAGGGCTACGGCCGGGGTCTCGATCGGGGGCAGACCGACAAGTTCGTCGGGATGTACGTCAACCAGCGCACCCTCGACTACGGAGACGACGGCCGGGAGGCGGTGCGCCGCTTCCTCGCCCGGGGGGTCGCGGCGGGCCTGGTCCCCGAAGGGCCGGACCCCGAGTTCATCGCCTGAAGCGAAGTTCGTCGCCTGACGCCGACCGCCCTCAGAAGGTGATCGCGACTCCGATGACCGGGCCCCGGAGCCCGATGTCGAGGGCGGCGTCGTTCCCGTCGATGTCTCCGTCCAGCTCGAGGCGGATCTCCCGGTAGAGCCCGAAGACCTCGAGGTAGGGGAGCGGCTCCACGTGGATGCCGAGCTCCCAGTCGATGAAGGAGACCTCGAAGCCTTCGACCTCGTCGATCGGCAGCATGGTGAACTCTCCGCCCACTCTCACTCCGTCGATCACCTTGAGGTCCGCCCGGACTCCGGCGACCGGCGCGGGGACCATCTCATCGAGGTTCTCGCTCGCATCGGGGACGGTGGTCGACGCGATGAGAAAGTCGAGGTCCATCACGGTCGCCCCGAGGATCGCTCCGACGCGGAGTCTCTCGAGGTTCAGGACATCGAGGCCCATCGTCAGCTTGTAGGCGGACAGGTCGAAGTCGGTCTCCACCGGCCCGGAGAAGGTGGTCCCGAGGAGCTCCCCCGTGAAGGTGCCGGAGGCCTCGTTGGCGTACTCGAAGCCGCTCACCCGGAGCTCCAGCGGAGCGATCCCCAGCTGGGCCGCGGCGTAGAGCGCGGACTGCTCCTCGTCCTGCCCGGCGTCGTCCTCGAGGTCGAACGCCGTGGTCACGCTGCCGCCCTTCCCGATCGGAGTGGTCGTGTCGATCGACCCGGAGAGCGCGACCTGCTGGAGACCCGCGCCCACCGAGGTGTGAGCGCCGTTCCAGGCCGAGTCACCGAACATGCTGCACCCACAGATGAGGACACACAGGGGGGCGAGGGGGAGGATGCCCCGGACCGAACGGCTCATTTCGCTCTCCATTCCGGATCTGGTGAGGGCGGGCGCCCCGCGCGGACGGGAGCCGTCCGGGGAGGGGGTCGCCGTGCGTCGCGGCAAGGATAGCGGAGGCTCCGAGCTCAGGCAGCCCCAAGTCTCGGGTGGACCCTTCCGCAGGGGAGGCGCGAGTCGCTAAACTCCTCGCCCGCTCATCGAGACGGAAGGGCGGTCGGGGCCCCTCCGCGATCGGCAGGAGCGGTGGGTCTGGTGGCGGGGGTCGGCTGAGCCCGAAGGGGGGCGGATGAGTGCAGGCGGTGGACCGGGTCCGGTGCGCGTGCGCCAGAGGCTCGGTCAGTATCGGATCGAGCAGCGGCTCGATCGAGGCGGTTTCGCCACCGTCTACCGGGCCTACGACACGGTGGAGGGGATCCGGGTCGCGCTGAAGATCCCTCACGCCCACCTCGTCACCATGGGCGCGCTGCGGGACTTTCGGAAGGAGGTCCGGCTCACCGCCAGCCTCGATCATCCGAACATCCTCCCGATCAAGACCGCGGGGATGGTCGACGGCCACTTCGTCATCGTCCATCCCCTGGGCCTCGGGAATCTCGCGACGAGGCTGGAGCGGAGGATGCCCCTCGCCGCGGCGGTCGCGCTCTTCGACCCGATGATCGAGGCGCTCGCCCATGCCCACCGCCATGGCGTGATCCACTGCGATGTGAAGCCCGAGAACTTCATCCTCTTCCGGGATGGCCAGGTGCGATTGGCGGACTTCGGCATCGCCCGGTTCGCGCAGCACACCCTGACCGGCTCCGGTTCGGGGACCGTCGGCTATGTCTCCCCCGACCAGGCGCTCGGGAAGCCGACGACCCGCAGCGATGTGTTCTCCCTCGGCCTCGTCCTCTGGCAGCTCCTGACCGGGTCCGTCCCGGCCTGGCCCTTCGATTGGCCCCCGGTCGGGGCGAGTCGCCTGCGGGGGCGGGTCCACCCCGATCTCTTCGGGTTCTTCGAGAGGCTCCTCAAGGTCGACGACCGGCGGCGCTTCGCGGACGCGGAGAAGGTGCGGCTGGCGTGGAGGCGCCTCCGGCCGAAGGTCCTGAACGCGCCTGCCCGGCGGCCGCGCAGCTCCGCCACGGTCCGATGGAAGTCCGCTCGCTTCCGGGCATTCGTGCGCTCTCCCTCGCCGCTCCGTCCCTTCCGTCCGTGCCCCTCCTGCCGCGGTCCGATTCACGAGGCGATGCGCTTCTGCCCCTGGTGCGACAAGGACTTCCGGAAGCTGCGGGTCGAGACGAGCCTCCCGGCCCGGTGCCCCCGCTGTGAGCGGGGGGTGAAGCTCGACTGGGTCTACTGCGCCTGGTGTCACGGGAAGGCGATCGGCCCGCTGACCGAGCGCACCTACACGGATGTGAACTACGAGTCGGGCTGCAGGAACGAGCGGTGTGGGAGGAGGGAGCTGCTCCCCTTCAGCCGCTACTGCCCCTGGTGCCGGACCCGGGTGCGGAGGACCTTCTCGTGGTCGAAGCGCGGGAGAAGATGCGGGGGCTGCGGCTGGGGGATCGCCGGCGAGTTCTGGGATCACTGCGCGTGGTGCGGGAAGGACCTCCGCGGATGAGCTCCGTCGCGCCCGCCGGGAAGGACGACCCCCGAGCCGGAGCGGTGCTGGTCACCGGGTCGGCCATCGCCTCCGGGGCCTTGGAGCTGGCGGGGGGGGTCGCCACCTACGAGACCCGGGGCTGCCCCGACGGAGAGATGCAGAACGAGGACGCGCTGCTCGTGCTGCCGGTCGACGGGGAGCGGGGGGTCCTCGCGGTCGCGGATGGGCTGGGGGGTCATGTCGGCGGGGCGGCGGCGGCGCGCGAGGCGCTGATCCGGCTTCAACGCGCGATCGAGGGCGCGGCGGAGGCGGGGCGGGAGCTGCGTGACGGGATCCTCGACGGCTTCGAGCACGCGAACGCAGCGATCCTCGAGGCCGGGACCGGAGCGGGGACGACACTCGCGGTGGTGGAACTCGGCGGGGGGAGCTTCCGCACCTATCATGTCGGAGACAGCTCGATCCTCCACTGCGGGGGGGGAGGGCGCCTCAAGCACCAGACCCTCCTCCACTCACCGACCGGCTACATGGTCGAGGCGGGGATGATGTCCCCCGGGGATGCGCTGGTGCACGAGGAGCGGCATCTCGTCTCGAACATCGTCGGCAGCCGGGCGATGTCGATCGATCTGGGGACGAGTCGCGCGATCCGCCCTCGCGACACGATCCTCCTCGCCTCGGATGGCCTCTTCGACAACTTCGAGACGGCGGAGGTCGTGGAGGGGGTCCGAAAGGGAGCGCTCCCGACCGCGACGACCGATCTGGTCGCTCGCTGCCGGGAGCGCATGAGCTCCGGGGGTCAGGCGGATGACCTGACCGTTCTCTGCTGGCGTCCGACGAGGAGCTGAGACCCGCCGCCGGGACCGCGCCTCAGAGGCAGGACGGGTACTCCTCGCAGTCGGCGGTCTCGTCGACGCCGCAGCTGGGGTACGGGGCGGCCGGCGGGGGACCGCTCACCAGGAAGTGCTGGAGCAGCAGAATCGCATCGGCGAGGTCGAGGCTGGAGTTGCCGTCGGTGTCGCACGCCGCGAGGCAGGCGCTCGCCGGCCCTCCGCCGTAGAGGTAGTTCAGCAGCCAGATCCCGTCCGCCATGTTTCCGTTGAGGTCGTTGTTGCAGTCTCCCCGGGTGAACGGCGGGACCAGGATCGCCTCCAGCTCCACCACTCCGACCCCGGGCTCCGCCGTGTAGGTGGTCCCATCGAGGACGACGGTGTTCGAGACGGCCGGCGAGCCGAGCCCGTCCACGAAGGTGAGCCAGGTCGTGCCGCCAAGCTCGTTGCCGATCCACGCGCCGGTGACCGTCTCGTAGGTGATCCGCGCGACCTCGGTGACTTCGGAGACATCGATCGCCGCCTCGTCGAGGAACGAGAAGACGGTGCCGATGGTGGCGCCCCCGGGGATGAGCTGCGGCCCCACGAAGTCCGGTCCGTCGCCTCCATTGAGCGAGGTGACGATGTCGGTCAGCTCGAGGGAGGTCGCCACGAGGCGGCTCGGATCATGCTGGATCGACATCGAGAAGGCCTCGATCGGCATCACGCCGCTGCCGGGGTCGAACTGGACGACGGAGAGCCCCGAGGCGACCTGCCCGACCCCGTCGTAGGGGGAGTAGAAGCCGGTCGGCTCCTCGAAGGCGAAGATGAAGGGGGCCTGATCGATGATGTCGACGGTCGCGCACTCCTTGACCGGGACGACCGACTGGCCGGCGATGATCACGAAGCTCTCCACGACCGGGCTGCCGAGGTGGTCGCAGAAGCAGACATCGGTCGAGCCCTCGTTGCCAGTGGCATCCTGGTAGGTGGCGACATAGAGCTCGTGTCCGCTCCCCGGGAGGAGGGCGGCGCAGGCGGTGAGGCAGACGATCACACCCGTGGTCCAGCCGCCGTCCTGCACCGAGATGTCGACGAAGTCGGCCGGGTTGCCGTTCTTGACCGTGTTGAGGGTGTGGCCGTACTCGCTCCCCACGAAGTCGAGGACCGTGTCATCGTGACAGAGACCGAAGGACCACCCCTGGATCGGGTCTCCCGCGCTGTCGAGGGTCACCACGATCTCCGAGGTCTGCCCGAGCAGGACGGTCGCGTTCTGCGCGGTGAGGGTGTAGTCGGGGTCGACCTCCTGAGCCCGGGCATCCTCGGGGAGGAGGCTGCAGGTCACGAGGAGCAGGGCGGCGGCGAGCCGGGACAGCGTTGAGTTCGAGAGTCGGGGGTACATGGACCTCACTCCTCGAGGGGCTCCGACCGACGGGCGATCGGCCCTCGTTGCGCTGGGGATGCGAGGTGCTGAAGAGGTGCCCCAATCCTATCACTGAGAAACAAGTGTCTCGTAAGTCACTTCTGTCCGTGTGGTTGCAATTCGCCCTTCCGGGTCTTTTCTTGAACATCTCCGAGGGGCCCTCGGCGGGCCCGCTCCTTGCCTCGGCAGTCCGGGGGCGTGGGATGGCGGCCCGGAGCCGGGCGTCGGGGGGGATGCGCGAGGGGCCGTCGACCCTCTCGGGTCGACGGCCCCTCGCTCCGATCCCGGAGGTGCGAAATCCCTACCAGCGCAGGCCGATGGAGAAGAAGACCTCGCTCCAGTCGTCCACATCCCAGTCGTGGCTGACATAGCGGTAGCCGGTCCCGACGCTGATCCCCTCGTTGCTGCCTCCGAGGAGGAGGTCGACCCCCACCCCGGCGTAGAAGCCGAGGTCGTTGTCGTTCTGCGAGCCCAGCGTGTACTCGAGAAAGGAGAGCCCCCCGTTCGCGTAGAACTCGACCGGGACCTCGCTCATGCGAGCGGCGACCCGGGCGCCGGGAGAGATCTCGAGGGCCTTCAGGTCAAAGTCGCCGTCGTGCTCATCGGTCAGCATGATCCCGAGCTCGGGAGCCCACAGCCAGTGGCCCGGGCGGGCAAAGACGCGGAATCCCGCGCTCTCCGGTCCCTTGAACTCGTTGCTTCCCACGTCGGAGAACTCCGGGAAGCTCACGATGCCCTGGAGACCGCCGGTGAAGCCGCTTCGGGACTCGCCGGCGAGGTCGGTCTCCGCCGGTCGCAGGCGGTAGAGCGGATCTCCACTGGAGGTCGTTCCGCACCCGACGAGGAGGGCGAGCAGCGGGAGGCAGATGAGGGTGCGCATGCACAGGTCCTTTCGGTGCCCGGGCGGGACGGACCGGTGTGGGGGTCCGCGCAGCTGCGGGCTCGGTGGCTCATTGCGGGGCTCGGGCTCCGGATCCCCGTTCCGCCGGGGGGGAGCCCCATGGCCGGTCCTCCCTCCGAGTCGGGTCGGAGCCCGGGATCCTCGGGGAATGATCCCCCTCCGTCGAGGG
>JAFMMO010000263.1 GCA_017859655.1 Pseudomonadota bacterium
AGGAGGCGCTGATCGGGGACGGCGGTGACCTCGAATCGGTAGCGAGCTCCCGACCACTCGAAGATCTCGTAGGTCGACTCGAGGAGCTGCTCCCGGATCGCGCCGCGGACCTGCTCCGGTGTGATGACATGGGATTGCAGGAGCGCATCGCCGGGGGCGCCGCTGCTCGGGAACGCCGCGATGACATTGTCGAACTCTCCCGCGGGCAGGATCCCGAGGCCATCCAGGAGCGGGCGCAGGGGAGACGGTCCACCTGCGGCGGGCCCGATCACGGAGATGCTCCGGTTCCCGAGGAGGAAGGACCTCTCCACCCGCTGGTGGAACACGGTGAGGACGCCGACCTCCCGACCCATTTCGAGGGTCTGCAGGAGGCCGGTCAGCGGCAGGTTCCGGGTGTCGCCTTGCAGCAAGGGAGAGCTCCAGCCGAGCCGGGGAGTCGCCGAGGTTCGCCCCGGGCTCCGGTCTTCGTAGCGCGGTGGGAGGCAGCCTCGCCGCACGCGGCGGGCTCCCCTCCATCGAAGACTACAATCGGCGGGCCCGAATCGTCGAACGGGCGGGGCGGGTGGCCAGATCGGAGGGGGCGATCAGAGGCGGCGGTCAGAGAGCCCGATGGAGCCCGATGACGGTCACATCGTCTTCGGGGCCGAGGCCGGAGAGGTGGGCGCGCCAGTCGCCCAGGACGCCGGCGAGGAAGGCCTCCTCGCCGAGCACCGCGTCATGGCTCTGCAGCGAGGCTCGGAGCCGATCGAGGCCGAACTCTCCGCCGGAGGGATCCTCCGCCTCGACGAGCCCATCGGTGTAGAGGAACAGGCGCGTCCCCTCGCGGAAGACGATCCGCTCCGTCTCGAGGCTCTCTCGGAAGAGCTCGCCGTTGTCGAGCCCCAGGGCGATGCCATCGGTGTCGATCTCACGGACCTCTCCGTCGCGAACGAGGAAGGGCCGACTGTGACCCGCCCGCACCATTCGGAAGGCGCCACTGGGGCGGTGGAGGATCCCGAAGATCGCCGTCACGAAGATGTTCCGGGGGAGGTGCGAGAAGAGCGACTGATTCAGGCTGATCAGCATGGAGGCCGGCGCGCCGGCTCCGAAGCGACGGGCCTGCTGCCGCATCAGGTCCCGCGTGATCTCCCCGATGGCGCCCACGTGGGGACCGTGACCGGAGACATCACCGATGAAGACACCGAGGTGCTCCTCGTCGAAGGGAAGGAGGTCGTAGAAGTCGCCTCCCGACTCTCCGCAGGGACGGGTGCAGGCGGAGACCCGGACCACGGAGGGTCCCGCCCCGTCGGTGAGCACCGACAGGGAGGCTCCGATCGGACGGGTCAGGTCGTTTCTGGCCAAGGACTTCCACCTCGCTCGGGGCGACGCGACACCCCGGAACCTGTCGGCGTCGGGTGAGGCGCTGCCGTCGCGGCAGACCCCCCGTACCGATGGATCGGACCGTCTCCGAGGCGCCTTGAACCGATTCAACGCTCCTCGGAGCCTCCTCGCCGCGATCGGCTCCGATCGGGGGGCGATGCTATCCTAGGGGGGACCCGGCGCGACCTCGAAGTCGGGGGGTTCCGTCAGAAATTCGGCTTCGCGCTCGTCCGGAGTCGTGCAGACCCCCACCTCGACAGGCGGCCCCGGCGATGCGCGCATCGACACCCCCGCAGGTCCCGGACCTGCCCCGACTCCTGGAGATCAGCTGCCTGCTCCACGGCGCCGACGCACCGGGGATCTTCTTCCGTCGGCTGGAGGAGTTGCTGCCGGAGCTCACGGGCCATCCCGGCTTCACGTGGATCGCCCCCGCCGGCCCGAGCGGGGCCTCCGCCTCCGAGGGCGCGGTCCTCCACTCGACCGAGCTCCCCGGCCTCGCGGATCGCCTCGACCCTCCCCGACTCGACGGAGCGACCCTCTCCCAGCTTCGTGGCGTCGCCTTCGGGGGCGAGCTGCCTCCGGTCACCGTCGAGGGTACGCGACTCCCGGTCGGCGCGGTCTGGCCGCTCGGGACCGGCTCCGAGGCTCTCCTCCTCCTCCATGGGGATTCGGGGCACGGGTCGAGCACGCTCGTCGTCGACGCGCTGCGGAGGACGATCGGACATGGCTGGAGCCGGCTGCGGAGCCGCCTCGAGGCCGAGGAGCGCCTCGAGACGAGCGAGGCCAAGCTGGCGGCGATCGGCGAGATCGGCAAGATCGGCGGGTCCCTCGACGCGGAGGTGCTCCTCACGAAGCTGATGGAGATCGCCCTCTACATCGTCCGAGGTCAGGTGGGGTCGATCGTCCTCACCGATGAGCGCGGCGGGCTCGAGTGTCCGGTGGAGTGGGGGCTCCCGCTCGCGACGGCCCTCCGCTTCGAGGACGGGGGCGACGGTTCGATCCTCGAG
This sequence comes from Pseudomonadota bacterium, assembly GCA_017859655.1. Lineage (GTDB taxonomy): Bacteria > Planctomycetota > UBA8108 > UBA1146 > UBA1146 > JAFMMO01. The sequence continues at coordinate 2,367 of JAFMMO010000263.1, forward strand.
CGCGTCCTCGCGACCGGAGAGGCCTACCGCTCCGCCTCCTGTGCCGGGGAGACCGGAGACCTGCGCGTCGTCGGGGTCGATGTGCAGCTCGACGGTTACCTCTGCATCCCCCTCACCTCCCAGACGCGTACCCTCGGCGCGATCAACATCGTGAGCTCCAACGGCTGCCAGGGCTTCTCCTCCCTCGACTCCGAGGTGCTCCTCGCCATCAGCAGCATCGCCGCGACGAGCATCGAGAACGCCATCCTCCACCGCCACTCCCTCGAGCAGGAGCGCCTGCGGCAGTCGATGGCGCTCGCTCGCGACATCCAGCAGCGCCTCTACCCCTCGGAGCCCCCCCGCCTCGGGGAGAACCTCGAGATCGCGTGGCGGACCGAGCCCTGCGATGAGACGGGGGGGGACTACGTCGACTTCGTCGAGACCCCGAACGGCCTCGCGCTGATCGTGGGGGATGTCTCGGGCCACGGGATCGGCGCGGCCCTTCTCATGGCCTCCGCCCGGGCGGGCCTTCGCCAGGCTCTCGCCCGGGGGGTTCCCATCGCCGAGGCGGTCCGCAACCTGAACGATCAACTCGACCGGGACACCGACCCGGACCAGTTCATGACGCTCCTCGTCCTCGGCTGGTCGGAGGACTCCCCCACGATCCAGTATGTCAACGCGGGGCACGATGCGCCCGGCGTCCTGCGCGCGGGGGCGGACACGATCGAGCAGCTCCCCGCCACCGGCATTCCTCTCGGGCTCTTCCCGGGGGTCGAGTACGACACGGGTTCCTGCGCGACCCTCGCTCCGGGGGACGCGCTCCTCCTCACCACCGATGGGGTCTGGGAGGTCACCGATCCCCAGGGCTCCATCCTCGGGAAAGCGGTCCTGCTCGAGCTCTTCCGGGGTTTCGCCGACCGTCCGGCGGGGGAGATCGTTCAGGGAATCCTCGCCGCGGTCAGCGAGTACACGGGGCACGCGCCCCTGCGGGACGACCGGACGATGGTCGTGCTTCGCTCCCGGTGAGCGACCTTTCCCCCCTTCCCCCCGAACGGGCGGAGGGGCGCGTCGCGATCGAGTAGGATCTCCCCGCCGCCCGGGTCTCGGGCGCGCCGAGTGGAGGTCCCATGAGCGAGACGACCGTGGCCACCCTCATCATCGAGGCGAGCGAGCGGGATTCCGACCTTCTCTGGGTTTCCGGCTTCCGGGCCGGGGATCCCTTCGTCTTCGTCGAGATCGGGGGAAGGACGCACCTCCTGCTCACGAACCTCGAGCTGGGGCGGGGGCGGAAGGAGTCCCGGGTGGATGAGGTCCACTCCTGGACCGAGGCCGCAGCCGCGGCGGCGGATGCGCTCGGCCGCCCCGCCCGCTACGGGGAGGTCGTGGCCCACTTCCTTCGGGGGCACGAGATCGCCGAGGTCCGTGTCCCCGCCCGCTTCCCCCTGCGCATCGCCGACGAGCTCCGGGAGGCGGGGATCTCCGTGATCAGCGCCGCCGACCCGTTCTACCCGGGGCGGGGGCGCAAGAGCGCGGAGGAGATCTCCCAGCTGGAGGAGGCCCAGCGGGTGACGGAGGAGGCGATGCTCTTCGCCATCGACCGCATCCGACAGTCGGAGGTCCGAGGCGGAGAGCTCCATCTGGAGGGGGAGCCCCTCGATGTGGACCGCCTCAAGCAGATGGTGCGGATCTTCTGTCTGGAGCGCGAGATGGCTCTGGGGGAGTTCATCGTCGCGCCGGGAGATCAGGGGTGCGATC
>JAFMMO010000264.1 GCA_017859655.1 Pseudomonadota bacterium
CATCCCCGATCGGCAGTCCGGCGGGCTCGAGGCGACGGGTCGTCGGGTCCAGCGAGGGGGGATCGCACCCGCCGGGAGCTGCGCCTCCGCCAGCACCTCATCGAGCGTGGTCGGGGCGCTCCCGTGGGCGCGCTCGTGGTGCACGATCGACAGCGCGACCCGCAGGAGCTCCGACTCCTCCCGGATCTTCAGCCACTCCTCCTGCAGGTTGTGGAGGTAGTCGTACTCCGCACCGAGGACCCGATCTCCGAAGGGGTCGATCCAGGCCCGCACCAGGGGAGAGGTCCGGGGGACGGGGACCGCGACCGGGATCCCCTCGGCCTCGACCATCCGCCGCACCTCATCGGCGAGTCGGCGCGCCGTCCGGTGCCGCTTCTGACGCCAGGACGGAGGAGGGTCGGAGAAGAACACCTCCCAGTGCTCCGGATCGGCGAGGGTCTCCGCCCTCCTGCGCAGCAGCTCCGCGAGGCGCGCCCGGTGGGCCTGGGGGGGGAGTCGCCAGGAGCGGAGGGCCTCGAGGACTCGCGGGCGACGGAGGGTGTGGAGCGCACCGGACTCGACCCAGGTCCGCAGCTGCTGGAGGAGTCGCGAGACCCGGCGGTAGTTGAGGTGGTCGGGCAGGTGAATGATCTGCCAGGTCTCGAGGCGGAGGGCGAGGGTGAGGTGGGCGACCGCATCGTCCGCGGCGCCGAGCGCCCGCTCCGCCGCGGAGACCTTCCCGAGCAGCTCCTCGAAGGGGAACGGCTCCTGCCAGCGGCGCCCGATCCCCACGGTCGGCGCGGTGCCGTCGTCGAGGGTGAGGCGGGGGACAGGAGTGGAGCGCAGAATGACCCCGGCGCGGGGGTCTCCTCCCCGGCTCGTGAAGGAGGCCTCGAAGGTGCTCGCCCACTCCCGCACCGCGCGGAGGGTCTCGGTCAGCTCGGGATCCCCCGCCCAGCGCTCGAGCCTCTCCCGGGGAACCTCCTCGCGGATGAGCTCCGCCGGGAAGCGAGCCGGGAGCTCGAGGCGGAGGAAGAGGTCGGAGAGGCGATCGAGGGAGACCGGCACGCCGGGACGGAGGGAGGCGAACGGGTTCGGCTCGGCGAGGGTCGGCGGGGGGAGGAACAGATCATCGAAGCGCGGGGCGGGCTCGTCGAGGAGGAAGCCGCCTCCGATGAGTCCGAAGAGCACCCCGACGAGCAGGAGTCCGCCCCGACGCCCCCAACGCCGTCGGCCGGGCGGGCCGCCGCGGGGAGGAAGGCTCGCGGGGAGATCGGCTTCGGTCGGGGGCACCATGGCGCTCCTGGGTGAGGGCTGCGATCGGGAGCGGCTCAGGATGGCACCCGACCTCCTCCGGCGCGAGAGGATGCGCCTCTCCCGACCCTCCTCGGGGGGTCTCCCCCTCGGAGGTCGGGGGATGCGTGGGGCCGGAGCTTCGCTTATCCTCGCAGGGTGGTTCGCGGGCTGGATCGAGCGCCCGCTCCCCCTGGCTCGCCTGCATCACCCCGATCGAAGTGAACTCGCGGCTCCCGCGGAGCGGTCCTCGCCCGCCGCTCCCGCCGGAAGGAAGAACGATGCCCCGCCGACTGCTCCCCCTGCTTCTGATTCTCGGTCTCGCCCCTCCCCTCGCGGCCCAGTCCGCGCCTTCCGACGCCGCTGCGCCTGCCGCCGCCGCTGCGACCCCCGCCCTGCCTCAGGCGTGGGCGGATGCCATCGACTGGCGCTCCATCGGCCCCGCCAACATGAGCGGGAGGATCACGGCGCTCTCCATCGTCGAGTCCGATCCCTCCATCTGGTACGTCGCCACGGCGAGCGGGGGTCTCCTCAAGACGACGAACAACGGCGTCACCTTCACCCACCACTTCGATGACCAGGCGACCGTCTCCATCGGGGATGTCTGCGCGGCGCCTTCCGACCCGCAGATCGTCTACATCGGGACGGGGGAGTCGAACCCGCGGAACTCGGTCTCGTGGGGGAACGGGGTCTACCGGTCGGCGGACGGCGGAGCGACCTGGACCCACGCGGGCCTCGAGGAGAGCTACCAGATCGGGCGGGTGGTCGTCCATCCGAAGGACCCCGACACCGTCTATGTCGCCGCCCTCGGTCGCCTGTGGGGGCCGAACGAGATGCGGGGCGTGTACAAGACCACCGATGGTGGGAAGAGCTGGGAGAAGGTCCTCTCCTTCGATGATCGCACCGGAGTGATCGAGCTTCGCATGCATCCCACCGACCCGGACACCCTCCTCGCCGCCGCCTACGAGCGCCGCCGGGGGCTCCTCGACGACGATGACCCCGAGGTCAAGTTCGGGGAGGACACGGGCATCTACAAGACGACCGACGGGGGGCGCACCTGGCGTCGCGTCACCGAGGGGCTGCCGACCGTGCGGCTCGGACGGATCGGCCTCGACTGGTCGCGGAGCGAGCCGGACATCGTCTTCGCGGTCGTCGAGTCGGAGCGGATCGGGCAGGAGCCGGAGGATGCCCCCTGGGCCGGCTTCGCCGGAGAGGACGCCGAGGTCGGGGCCCGCGTCACGCAGGTCGCGGACGAGGGGCCCGCCGGCGCGGCGGGCCTGATGACCGGAGACATCATCCTGTCCATCGACGGCGCGTTCGTGGGGGACTACGCCGAGGTCCTCGCCTCGATTCGCCGCCACAGCGCGGGAGAGTCGATCGACCTCGTCCTCTCCCGGGAGCGGGAGACGGTCGAGCTTCGGATCGAGCTCGCCGCGCGCCCTCAGGGGCAGGAGGGGGAGGGGCGTCGTCCCGCGCGGGCCCGCGGCGGTCGAAACCCGTTCTCGGCGTTCCTCGGGGGGCAGCAGCCGAACCTGCAGGGACAGCAGGGCCGCGAGGAGTCGGAGCACGGGGGGATCTACCGCAGCGATGACGGCGGAGACAGCTGGACCCGGGTGAACACCCTGAACCCGCGCCCGATGTACTTCAGCCAGATCCGGGTCGATCCCAGCGACGCGCAGCGGGTCTACGTCCTCGGCATCTCCCTCTACCGCTCCGAGGATGGGGGCGCGACCTTCACACCCGATGGGGCCGATCGCAGCGTGCATGTGGATCACCACGCCCTTTGGATCGATCCCCGGGATGGCCGGCACATGATCCTCGGGAACGACGGCGGGGTGTACGTCACCTACGACCGCATGGCGAACTGGACCCACCACAACCAGTTCGCGATCGGGCAGTTCTATCATGTGGAGGTCGGACCGCGCCGCGACTACCGGGTCTACGGCGGGCTGCAGGACAACGGCAGCTGGGGGGGCCCGAGCCGCTCCGCGGACAACGCCGGCCCGGCGAACTGGGACTGGCTCTCCATCGGCGGCGGGGACGGGTTCATCTGTCGGGTCGACCCGGAGGACCCCGACCTCGTCTACTTCGAGAGTCAGAACGGCGGGATGGGGCGGCGCCAGCTCGTGACCGGGGAGAGGGCGAGCATCCGGGTCCGCGGAGGGCGCGGCGCGCCCGGCGGAGGACCCGCCGCGAACCGGCCGCGCTTCAACTGGCGGACGCCGTACATCCTCTCCCACCACAACCACCGGATCTTCTACGTCGGGGCGAATCGGGTCTATCGATCCCTCGACCGGGGCGACCAGCTGCGGGCGATCTCTCCCCAGATCTCCGCGACCGACCGCGGCAGCGCGACGGCGCTCGCGGAGTCCCCCCTCGAGCCCGACCTCCTCTATGTCGGGACCGACGACGGCGCCCTCTGGAGGACCGAGAACGGAGGTCGGGACTGGGTCGCCCTGCATCTCCCGCCGCCGGAGTTCGCCGAGCCTCAGGAGCCGATCCGCAGCGCGATCTTCTACAGCCTCGCTCCGCACGCCCCCGCGCCGCAGGAGGCGGACGACCCCGAGCCGCCCCCTCTCACCGAGCGACAGCAGGGGATGCTCGACCGGTTCAGGGAGATGGATGCGGATGGCGACGGGAAGATCGCCCTCGGCGAGGTCCCCGAGGGGTTCGCCGAGCGGATCTTCGCTCGGGCGGACACGAACTCCGACGGTGTCATCGATGCGGCCGAGCTCGACGCCTTCGTCCGTCGCCCCCGCGGGGGCCGCGGCGGTCGGGGCGGAGGCGCGGGTGCGGGCGAAATGG
>JAFMMO010000265.1 GCA_017859655.1 Pseudomonadota bacterium
TCGGGAGCCTCGCTCCCGCGGCCGGCGAGCCGACGGTCGCGGAGCTCGTCCGCCTCGCGAGTCGGGGCTGACCGCCGCCCCTCACGTCTTCCCAAGTGCCGACAAGTCGGACGTTTGTGCCTCAGCGGTCGCGAGTGGCCGACCCCTCGGGGCGATGGTAGACTTGATATTGTGAGGGGAAACTCCCCTCGGGCTCGGTCCGAGAGCCTTCCCCCCGGGTCTCCGCGGCTCCCCGGAGCTGCCGACTCCGGCGCCGCCTGCGGCGGCGCACCCGCGGGCGCAAGCGGAGCCCTCCGCGCTCCTTCGGACCGCTCCCGATCTCCGATCCCGCGGGGCTTCCGCTCGAGCCCCCCCGGATCCGGGATCCGGAGCCGAGCACCTCGGTGGTGCTCCTTCGGCCGTGAACAGCGGGAGATCGCGCAGGAAGCGCCCTCTCCTCGGCCCTCGGGTGTCTCCGCGCACTCGCCCGCCGTCCGCGCACCCTCACGGCCCTCGGTCTCCTCGATCCCCTCCATCGTGGGCCCCGGCTCCGGGGTGGAATCGGACCCGCCGCGCGGGCCGACCTGCCTGGGTGCCCCTGCCTCGGTGCCATCGGATCGCAGTGACGATCCCCGGAGAGGAGACGCCGCTGATGCTCGACCGCTGCAACGCTCCCTCCTCTCCCCGGGCCCGACCCCTGTCCCGCCGCCTGATCGGGCTGCTCCTCGGGAGCGCTCTCCTCGCAGGTCCCTCCCTCCTCTCCGCGAACGACGAGATCGGAGGAGAGGAGTCGGTCACGATTCCGGCCCGCGAGTCCCGGGCGCCGCGCCTCCACGCGGAGCTTCGCCCCGCCGAGCGCTCCCTCCTCGAGCGGGAGGAGAGCACCTCACCCCTCGGGAGGCTCGGGAGGCTGCCGGAGCTGATCGCCCCGCCGCCGTCCCCCTCGAACCCCGGACTCGGCCTCTTTCGCCTCGACGCTCCCGACTCTCCGGCGATCCCGGGGGCCGACCTCTCCTCCGAAGCGCGCGGCCGGTTCGGTCGCGTCGCCGGGAGGTCCCATCTCGATGCCGCCCCCCTGGCGATCCGCTCCCTCGCCGAGGAGCACCTGCAGCTGCTCTCGACGCTCAGCCCCGGGGAGGCGCCCGGCGGCGATCCGCACGGCGACCTGCTCGCCCCGCTGGTCCATGCCCCCGATCCGGAGTGGACGGCGGTCACCGCTCTCGCGGAGCGCTGGTTCCACCGGGAGCTCCGCCGGGAGCTCCGCCGGCAGGAGAGAGAGAACTTCCAGCAGGACCCGACCCGCGACTACGAGAGTTACCTGGAGCGTCGGAGTCTCATCGGCCAGATCGGACGCGGAGGCCGCCTGGATGACCTCGTCATCGAGGAGCGAACCACGGAGCTCCGGAACGAGTCCCTCGACTCCTTGGTGGAGGACCCGGAGACCCGTCTCCCGCTCCTTCGGTGGGGGCCTCTCATCCTCGACGACCGAGGACGCGTGAGCGTGGATGTCGCGGACCTCGGCGTGTCCGGGCCGGAGGACTTCTCCTTCGGACCGTCCGCGGAGGCCCCGCGCCGCGGTGACTACTTCGAGAGCCTGATCTACCCCGAGGAGCGGGTCCGCGCACGGACCAGCCTGCGCCTGCGACCCGATCTCGGCCGCGTCGGTCGCGACTGGGGAGACGCCGCCGGGAAGCTCTCCGGCTCCGTCGAGTTCGACTGGCGCGAGCCGGTGCTGGGGCGCCGCGCCTGCACCGCCGAGCTGGGGGGCTCGATCAACGCCGACGGAGAGTACGGCCTCTTCCTCAACTTCGTCATCTACGGAAACTGATCCCGCCCCGAACGGGAGTGCCTGAACCCGCAGCACGCGGATACGGAAGCAGAGCGGCCCGCGCCTCCGACGGAGGTGCGGGCCGCTCTTTCTCATCCGGGGTGTCGAGGGATCCGCCACCCGCCCCTCCGCCGAGTCCGGGCAGGCCTCGGGGGATTCGCGGCACAGAGCCGGGACGGAAGCTCCCAACCTCGTGACTTCAGCCCCGTATCTACAGACCAGGGGCTGCAGACCAGGGGCTGCAGACCAGGGGCTACAGATGAGGGGCTTCAGCTCTGGATCCCCAGATCCGGGGTTCCAGCCAGCGGAACCCGGCTTCAGGAGCAGGGGGAGAAGAGTGGGGTGAGTGGAGGGGCTCGAACCCTCGGCCTCCAGAACCACAATCTGGCGCTCTAGCCAACTGAGCTACACCCACCATCGAGACTCTTCGGCCTCCTCGGACGAGGAGGGGCCGAATGTTGGCCGGACTCACGCGAGGTGTCAAGGACTAGGCGCAGGACCGGGCGGGGCCGGATCGCCGCCCGTATCCTCTCAGGGGCCCGCGGGGGAGAAGGTCACCGTGAACGGATCTCCCTCGGGCAGGATCCCGGTCGAGCCGTCCAGCACCACCTCGTTCTCGACCACGGTGCTGCCGCTCGCATCCCCGAACTCGATGGTGGTGACGAGTCCCCCCGCGTTCCCGTCCAACGCGCCGGGCGCTCCCGCGCAGCGCAGGACCAGGATCTCGGGTGGGTTCAAGGAATCGGAGGCGGTGATCGCCTGATCCCAGCTTCCGTCCGGAGCCGGGATGAGCTGGAAGAGCACGCCCACCGTCACGATGTCCGTGAGGATCTGCGGCCCCCAGAAGTCGGGTCCAGCCCCCTCGTTCAGCCCCAGCAGATCCGCCCCCACCTCGACAGCGCGGACGTCGAGCTCCAGGCCGTCGAAGGAGAGCACGATCGAAAACCCGACCACCGGGGTGAAGGTGCCGGGGCTGGGGTGGTTGTTCTCCCCTTCGCGGAGACGGATCGGGAGGCCGATGGTGGCATCGGGATCGGGGAGGGTCGAGCCGTCGGGGATCAGCGCGCCGGTGCTGGGGTCATAGCCCGCCTCGGAGTTCGATCCGACATACTCGAAGAGGAACTCGATGCGGAGGGCGAGGAGGGACTCGACGAAGCCGCCGGCGTTCTCGGCCCGGATGGTGTGGACGACCTGACCTCCCCGGGTGGTGGGGGTGCCGGAGATCACCCCGCTGAGGGAGTCGAGCTGCAGCCCGTCGGGGAGGGCCGGGGTCACGCTCCAGCTTGAGGGCGTCCCGCATCCGATGGTGGGGCTCATCGAGAAGGGGACATCCGGAGCGAGGACGAGCTCGCTGGACGGGTAGATGAGGTTGCAGGGAGCGACTCCGGGGTCGGGAGCGACCTCGATGAGGAGCGAGGCGGTCGCGGAACCGGCGGCGTTGGTCGCGGTCACCGTGTGGGAGGTGGCCGACGTCGCGGAGAGAGGGGTGCCGCTGATCTCGCCGGTCGTCGGGTCGAGCTGAAGTCCCGCGGGGAGAGGCGGCGTGATCGAGTACTCGACGACCGGGCCGCCCGAGGCGCTGGGGCTGAGGGGCGGAATGGCGGACCCGACGAAGCAGGAGATGCCCGGCACCGGGTAGGTGAGCGCGGTCGGCGCCTCCAGCGTCACGGTCACGAGGAAGCCCCCCGTCACGAAGTTCCCGGAGCTGTCGGTCGCGGTGTACAGGACCGTCGTCGTCCCCAGCGGGAAGGGGTCACCGGGGGAGGCGCTGGAGGTGACCCCGAAGAGAGCGCAGTTGTCGGCGGTGCTCGGAGGCAGCCAATCGACGACGGCTAGGCCGGTCGCGGGATGCGCTTCGGTCGTGATGTCGGCGGGGACAGCGGTGATCGAGGGTGGCTCGATGTCGACGATCACGATCGTCAGCATGGCGGTCGCCGTGTTCCCGGAGTGGTCGATCGCGGTGTAGGTCACCTCGGTCGAGCCCACGGGGAACGAGTCACCCGACATGTGCGTGCTCGTCAGGTTCGCCACCCCGCAGTTGTCGCTCGCGGTCGGCATCGACCAGGTCCCGAGGCCGGAGCAGAGACCCGGCTCCGCCGGGAAGGTCAGCACGCCGGGCAGCGAAGTGATCGAGGGCGCCTCGTCGTCGGTCACGGTCACGTCGAAGCTCGCGCTCACCGTGTTGCCGTGAATGTCGGTCGCCGTGCAGGTGACCGTCGTCGTGCCGAGGGCGAAGCTGCTGCCGGGCGCGTGGCTCGTGCT
>JAFMMO010000266.1 GCA_017859655.1 Pseudomonadota bacterium
AGAGCGGGCTCGTCGAGCTCGGAGAGGCCCTGACCCGCCACGGTGTCGAGATCCTCTCGACCGGCGGCACCGGCCGCACCTTGCGTGAGGGGGAGGTCCCGGTCACCGAGGTCGCCACCCACACCGGCTCCCCGGAGATCCTCGGCGGCCGCGTGAAGACCCTGCACCCCAAGATCCACGGAGGCATCCTCGCCCGTCGGGACGACGCGGGGGATCTCGCCCAGTGCGCGGAGCACGGAATCGAGCCGATCGACCTGGTCGTCGTGAACCTCTACCCCTTCGAGCGACGGACGGCCGAGGGGATCACCCCGGAAGAGGCGATCGAGGAGATCGACATCGGCGGGCCGACGATGATCCGCGCCGCCGCGAAGAACCACGCCCATGTGGCGGTGGTGGTCGACCCGCAGGACTACCCGGCGCTCATCGCGGAGTTGGAAGGCACGGAGGGCTGCGTCTCCTCCGAGATGCGCCGGCGCCTCTCCCTGACCGCGTTCCGGAGGACCGCGGCCTACGACGCGGCGATCTCGAACTACTACGGGAGCGTGCTGGAGGGAGACCACCCCGAGGTGCGGACGGAGCAGTGGTCGAAGGTCGCGGATCTTCGCTACGGCGAGAACCCCCATCAGGCCGCAGCGTGGTATCGACGCGCGGACGGCGACCGGATCCAGGTCCCGGAGATGACGATCCACGGGGGCAAGCAGCTCAGCTACAACAACCTCCTCGACGCCGCGGCCGCGATCGAGTGCGTCCAGGCCCTCGAAGGACCGGGGGCGGTGATCGTGAAGCACTGCCTCCCGTGCGGTGCGGCGGAGAGCGCCGATCTCCCGACCGCCTTCGAGGAGGCCCTCGCGGGGGACCCGCTCTCCGCGTTCGGGGGGATCGTGGCGCTGAACCGTCCCCTCGACCCCGAGCTCGCCGGGCGAATCGGCTCGAAGGAGCTCTTCTTCGAGGTGATCCACGCCCCCGCCTACGAGCCGGGGGCGATCGAGCGCCTGCAGCAGGGAGCGCGGTGGGGGAAGAACTGCCGCATCCTCGAGGGAGGACTCGGCGAGGGACGCGGGACGGCGCGGGAGGTCCGGGCGATCCCCGGCGGACTCCTCGTTCAGGAGCGGGATCGCCTCGTCCGCACCCCTGACACCTTCGAGCATGTCTCCGAGCGCGCTCCGACCGAAGCGGAGCTCGCCGACCTCCACTTCGCCTGGCGCGTGCTGCCCTTCGTGAAGTCGAACGGCATCCTCTTCGCGCGGGGAAGGTCGATCGTGGGGGTGGGAGCCGGCCAGCCGAGCCGGGTGGACTCGGTCGGGATCGCCGCGCGCAAGGCCGGGCCCAAGGCACGCGGCGCGGTCATGGCCTCGGATGCCTTCTTCCCCTTCCCGGATGGGGTCGAGGCCGCCGCCGAAGCGGGCATCACCGCGGTCATCCAGCCGGGAGGCTCGATGCGGGATGACGCCGTCCTCGAGGCCGCGAACCGCGCCGGCATGGCGATGGTCATCACCGGGGAGCGCCACTTCCGCCACTGAAGCGCGGGTGAGAATGAAGAGCGGGCGACCCCGCCCCACGAGAGAGACCGGAGGTCCCCCTTGCTCCCCGCGATGCTCCGTGCCGCCCGCGCCTGCTACCTGGTCACGCTGCTCCTGCTCGGCTTCTGCCTGCTCTTCCCGGGCCTCGGCCTCGCCGAGCGGCTGGAGCGGGTCTGGGGAGAGGGGCGGGTCGTCTCCGTCGCCCTCGGACTCGTGATCCTCGGGCTCCTCGCCGAGCATCTCCTCGGCGGACTCACGCGGCACCGACAGAGCGCCCTCGCCCGCGCTCTGCTCCGGCTTCAGCCCACCCTCAAGCACAAGGGGGCGATCGAGATCCTCATCCGCGCCCTCGAGAGCCCCGACGAGAGCGTCTCGGAGGCCGCGCACCGGGAGTTGAAGCGGATCACCCAGCAGGATCTGCCGGCGGAGCCGGAGCGGTGGCGGGTCTGGCTGCGGGAAGAGGAGCGCGCGACGATGCGCGGCGCGCGATCGGAGAGCACCCGCTGAAAGCGGGCTGTCGGGACCGCCCCGGAGGGGTCCGTCAGAAGGCGGAGATCGCGTCGAGAGGCCAGAGGCGCAGGATCACCTTCCCCCGGACCGAGGCGACCGGGACCGTGCCGAAGTCACGGCTGTCCTTGCTCTGCGGGCGGTTGTCCCCGAGGACGAAGATGTCCCCGTCCGGCACACGCCACTCGGCGTCACGGCCGTAGAGCCCCAGATGCGCGTAGGGCTCCTCGATCGGCTCCCCGTTCCGCTGGAGCCGATCGCCCCGCAGCTCGATGCGATCTCCCCCCACCCCCACGATGCGCTTCACGAGGTTCTTCTGAGGGTCGATCGGGGAGGAGAAGATCACCATGTCCCCCACCTCCAGCTCGGTGAACGCGGAGGAGATCTTGTCGATCACGACCCTCTCCCCGTGGTGGAGCGTCGGCTCCATCGAGCAGCCGCTGATCGCGTAGACCTGGGTGACGAAGGTGTGAAGCCCGAGCGCGAGCGGGATCGCCAGCCCGAGGACGATGAGGACCTCGACGAGGCAGCGCTTCAAGGTGAGGCGGCGGGGGCGCGGTCCCTCCGGAGCACCGGTCGACGCTCCTCCCACGGCCGGCTCCGGCTCGGCATCGCCGGGCAGAGGGGACGGGGGCAGAGAAGACGACATCGAGGCCTCCGGGGATCACGGGGGGCGGTCCAGCTCCGGGGCGGGCCCGCGGGATGAGCGGGCGCGGAGCGAAACCACGATGATACCACGGGCGGTGTCGGCGCGGAACTGCGGGGGAGACTCCGGCTTTTGGGCGGGCCCATGGGCACGCCCGGGGGGCAAGAGGGGCGGGGAGGAGCCGCCCTCCTCGCCCTCCCGCTCACGGCCGCCGGGTGAGTGCGCCCAAGAGCCCCAGGCTCGCCGCATAGCCCTGGCGGGCCCGCGCCCGGGTAAAGGAAGTCGTCGGGGCGATCGGAGTCGCGGGAGGCGGACTCTCCGGGGGCGTCGGCGAGGAAGCCAGGGAGCGCAGAAGCGCGGCGACATCGGCGAGGTTGACCGTCCCATCCCCGTTCACATCGGCGTTCGCGAGGGCGGCCGGGACCGCGCCTCCCATCAGATGCGAGAAGAGCGCGCGCCCATCGCCGCGATCGACCACACCGTTGCCATCCACATCCCCTGCGAGGGTCGAGTCGGGAGCGGGCGTCTCGGGGGTGAGGGCCCCCGCGAGGATCCGGGTGGCATCCGCGAGGTCGATGCGCCCATCCCCGTTCACATCGGCGTTGGCGAGCCCGGTGGGCGTGCTTCCACGGAACAGGTGATCGAGGAGCGCGCGACCGTCGGCCGCGCTCACGACGCCGTCGCCGTCCACATCCCCGAGAACGGCCGAGGCGGGCTCTCCGGCGACGGGGGTGTCTCCCCGCAGGCGGGCGAGGAGCTGGGCGACATCGGCGATGTCGATGGAGCCATCACGATTCACATCAGCGTTCTCGAGCCCCGCCGGTCGCGTGCCGGACATCAGGTGCTGGAAGAGAGCCTCTCCATCCGCGGCGCTGACGATGCCGTCGCCGTTCACGTCACCATCCAGCCCCTCCGTGGGAGGAGGCGCGACATCCGCCACCGGGGGACTCTCCGGCTCGGAGCGGGTTTGCGCGAGGAGCTGCACCGCGTCCGCGATGTTCAGCACCCCATCCCCGTTCACATCCGCCGCTTCCGGGCTCGCGATCGCGGCCCCTCTCAGCAGGTGATCGAGGAGGGCCTTGGCATCCTGGGCGTTGACCACCCCGTCCCCGTCGATGTCCCCGAGCAGCGGAGGGGACGACTCCGGCGAGGGGACGGTGCTGGCGAGGAGCTGCGCCGCATCCGCGATGTTCACGCTGCCATCCCCGTTGACGTCGGCGTTCGCGAGGCCGCTCGGGGTGCCCCCGTGCATCAGATGCTCGAGGAGCGCCTTGCCGTCCCGGGCATCGACCACGCCGTTCCCGTCCACATCACCGACGAGAGGGGCCGGCGCGGGAGGGAGCCCGCGGCCCGAGGCCTCGGGTCCCTT
>JAFMMO010000060.1 GCA_017859655.1 Pseudomonadota bacterium
ATCTTCGTCGACCCTCCGGAGATCTCCGCCGGCGAGTCGGAGAAGCTGGAGGCGTTCCTCGCCGACGGGGGGGGCGTGCTCTTCTTCCCCGGCGATCGCTTCCGGCGCGAGGAGTTCTCCGCCAACGCCTACCGCGAGGGGGAGGGGTGGTTCCCCTTCGACCCCGCCCAGGTGGTCGTCGACGACCGCCGCGAGATCTACTACCACTGGATCATCGAGGAGCCGGACCACCCGACCCTCGAATACCTCGCGGACACCGCCGAGGCGGGGATCGCCGATGTCGCGATTCACGGCTTCGTCCGCCCCCGCGCCCACGATGGCTCCACGGTCCTGATGACCCTCGATGATGCCGACCGCACCCCCGCCCTCCTCCTGAAGGAGTTCGGGCTCGGCGCGACCCTCGCGTCGATCACCGGGGCGGGGCGGCGCTGGAGCAACTTCCCCATCACGCCGGCCTACCTCCCCTTCCTCTACGAGACCCTCCCCTTCCTCGTGACCCGGGATGACACCCTGCGGAACCTCGCCATCGGCGAGCCGTTCCGCCGGATCGTCCCCAGCGAGGAGTACTCCGCCCGGGTCCTCCTCGTGCGGCCCGGCGGGGATGGGGTCCCCCTGGTGCTGGAGGAGCGGGAGGATCGCAAGAGCTTCGACCTCTCGGTCGATGGGCAGTCGGCGCCGGGGGCCTACGAGATCCGCTACGGCGGCCTCGTCGACTCGGTCTCCCGCTCGGAGTGGTTCGCGGTCAACGTCGACCCGAGCGAGGGGAACCTCGCCGCGATCCCCCCCGAGGAGCTCGTCGACATCTACCCCTGGCTCTCGATGCTCACCGAGGTGCGGGAGGACGCCGAGGTGGAGGAGTACGGCTCCGGTGATCTCTGGATGCCCCTCCTCTGGAGCGTGCTGCTCCTCATCCTCCTCGAGAGCTTCCTCGCCCGGATCTTCGGCCGTCGACGCTTGAGGGGGGCGTGATGCAGCTTCCCGCGAACGAAGCCCGACTGGAGACGCGGATCGAGTGGCTCGGGGCCCCGGATGCCTGGGTCATCGCCCTCCTCATCATCCCCGCGATCCTCTTCGGGGTCTGGTGGGTCTACTCCGGGGAGCGCGGGCGTCTCACGGGCTGGGGGCGCTGGGCCCTCGGCGCCCTCCGCTTCGCGATCATCCTCATCCTCGTCGGGATCCTCTTCCGCCCGACCCTCACCGAGGAGCGGGTCCAGAGGGAGAACTCGTGGATCCTGCTGCTCGTCGACGACAGCTACTCGATGGGGATCTCCGACCGCTTCTCCGACCCCGCGATCCTGACCTCAATGGAGCGCGTGCTCGGCGCGCCCTACGGGGATGACACGACCCGCCTCGACCTCGTGCGCGGCCTCCTCGGCCCGGACGGGGACTTCGTGGATGCGCTCCGCCGGAAGGCGAATGTCCGCGTGGTCACCTGCTCGAACGGGATTCAGCTCGTCGCGGACCTCCCCCGACTCGATGGCGAGGCGGGGGGAGACCCGGGCGGGCTCGACCTCGCCGGCATCACCCTCCGCGGGCGGGTGACCCGCCTCGGAGACTCCCTCTACGAGTCGGTGAACGAGCTGCGGGGGGAGTCGGTCTCCGCCGTGATCCTCTTCAGCGACGGACGCGACAACGGGGGAGTGGTCCAGCCGGAGGAGGCGGCCGCGCGGCTCGCGCGGCGCGAGGTGCCGATCTTCACGGTCGGCGTCGGGAACGCCGAGGAGCCCCGGGACATTCGCATCTTCAACCTCGACATCGCGGAGGTGGTCCTCGCCGGCGACCTCGTCCCGGTCGACTTCCAGCTCTCCCACCAGGGCTTCACGGGGGAGAGCGTGCGGGTCGACTTCGAGCTGGTCGAGACCGGCGCCCGGGAGCGCACGGTGGCGCGGGAGACGCGCTACCTCACCCTCGGAGAGACGGGGGAGATCACCACCGGGCGCATCGAGTTCCGCCCCGAGGTCCCCGGCGCCTTCCGCGCGCGGGTCGAGGTGGCGGAGCAGGATGGCGAGCTCTTCACCGACAACAACCTCGACGAGAAGCCGATCCGCGTCCTCGACGAGCGGATCAAGGTCCTCTACGTCGAGGGACCGCCGCGCTACGACTACAAGTACCTCGCCCACGCGCTCGTCCGTGACCCCACCATGGAGGCGCGGGTGCTGCTCACCTCGGCGGATCCGGAGTACCCGCAGGAGTCCTCCGTGGGGATCTCCCCGATCTCGCGCTTCCCCCGCACCCGCGAGGAGCTCTTCGAGTACCACGTCGTGATCCTCGGCGATGTCCCGGAGACCTTCCTCTCCCGGGAGCAGATGCAGTGGCTCGTCGAGTTCGTCGATGACCAGGGGGGAGGGGTCGTCTTCGTCGCCGGCCGTTGGTTCCTCCCGGGGCGCTACCGCGGGACGCCGCTCGAGCCTCTCTTCCCGGTCGAGCTCGAGGATGCGGATGCGACCGGCTACGACGGCGCGAACATCACCTCCGACTTCAACGTGCGCCTGACCCCCGAGGGGAAGGAGCACCCGGTGATGCAGCTCGACGGTGACCCGGAGCGCAACGAACGCCTCTGGCAGTTCTCCGGGCGGAGCGACCTCGCGATGCCGGGATTCTACTGGTACCAGCGGGTGAAGCGGGTCAAGCGGGGGGCGGTCGCCCTCGCGGTCCATCCCGAGGCCCAGAACCTCCAGAACGAGTCGCGCCCGATCTTCGCCTACCAGTACTTCGGGCGGGGGCGGACCTTCATGTCCCTGACCGATGACACCTGGCGGATGCGGAAGCTCGTCGGGAACCGGTTCTTCTACCGCTTCTGGGGGCAGATCGTCCGCTTCACGAGCGCCGGTCGCCTCCTCGGCGAGTCGAAGCGATTCGCGGTGAGCACCGACCGGGAGGAGTACGTCCTCGGCGAGTCGGTCACGATCCTCGCCCGGGTCCTCGGCCGCGACTTCAAGCCGACAAGGGCCGAGGAGCAGATCCTCGAGGTCGGCCGGGAGAGCGGCGGCGAGGAGGTCGAGGTCACCGCGATCCAGAACCCGGCCCGTCCGGAGTACTACGAGGTGACGGTGGAGGCGACCGAGCTCGGAGAACACACCGTCGTCCTCCCGGGGGACGGATCCGAGGAGGGGGCGCGCGCGAAGTACCGGGTGGTCGTTCCCCAGCTCGAGTACGAGGACCCGCGCATGGACCGGGCCCGACTGGTGAGAATTGCGAGCCTCTCCGGTGGCAAGTACCATGATCTGGGGCAAGCCCGCGCCGTGATCGACGAAGTGCAGCCTTTCGAGCGAGAGGTTCCCATCTCCGAGGACCGCAGCCCCCTCTGGGATGAGACCTGGCTCCTGATCCTCTTCGTCTCGCTCCTGACCGCGGAGTGGCTGCTCCGGAAGGTGTTCCGCCTGCTGTGATCTTCTTCGGCCCCCTCCCCTCGATTCACGCGCCGAAGCGGCGCTCCGCCTGCGGAGCCCTGCTCCTGTCGATCCTCGCGATCGCGGGGGGCGGACCGGCCCACGCGCTGCAGAGCGCCGAGGGTGGCGCCCTCTTCCCGCTCGTCGTGGCGGGGGACGAGTCCGCGCAGCGGTTCCGGGAGGCGCTCGGTCTGATCGAGGAGGGGACCGCGGAGTCGTCGGAGCCCCTCTCCCCGGATGCGATCCGCGGGATCCGCCAGCTCCAGGTCCTCCACGAGGAGATCTGGGGTCGCAACCACATGCTCGTCGACCCCTCGCTCGCCCGTCAGGACGCGGAGGTGGCGGTCTCCCTCACCGAGAAGATCATCGACGCGCTCCTCGCGCTCCCGGGCCCGGTCCGGGCCTTCTACCTCTCGGAGTACGGCCTCTCCGCCCGATCCCTCCTGGAGCGGGCCCTCGCGGCGCAGGATGTCGAGTCTCTCGTCCGGACCGCCCAGCTCTACCCCTTGATCGACACCGCGCCGCGGGCGCTCCTCGCCGCGGGCGATCTCTGCTTCGAGCGCGCGCAGATCTCCCGCGCGGATGGCATCTGGTCGAGCCTCCCTCGCCTCGCCCCCAGCGGCGTCCACGAGGAGGAGCTCGCGCTTCGACGCGCGCTCGTCGCCTCCCGTCGCGGGACCGCCCGGGAGCGGGCCGCCGCGCGGGCCGACCTCGAGAGGTTCGGGCGGGAGTTCCCCGAGCTGGGGGCGGCCCAGGGGGCGGACCCCCGGATCGATGCCACCGGGGAGCTCCCCGACCTCCCCTTCGAGCGCGGCCGCCTCGACTGGCGCACCGTGCCCTACGCCCGCGAGAACTACTTCGACGACGACGACATCCTCCCCTTCGCCGCGGTCCCGACCCGAGGTCCGGGCTGGATCGCCGTCGCGACGAGTCGGCGGGTGCTCCGCTACTCGGTCGACTCCGGGAAGCAGATCGGCGAGGTCGCGCTCCTCCCCAGCCTCCACTACTCGGAGAAGACCTCGCTGCCGCGCTTCTACACCGTCAGCGAGGGAGACCTCCTTGTGACGAGCTATGTCGCGGATCGCACCGACTCGAAGAACTACCTCGGCTACGCGATCGAGGTCGAGATTCCCCAGCGCGGGCTGAAGGGGATCCGGATCGGGTCCGAGGACGTGATCTGGGACACGATCCGGAACAACCCCGACGAGCTCCTGCGGGAGCTGAGCTTCAATGGCTCGATCGCCATCGACGGCTCCCGGGTCTACGCCCTCGCGTGGCGCAAGAAGGGCTACATCGACGTCTTCCTCGTCTGCCTCGACCTCCACTCCGGGAAGCGCCTCTGGAGCGCGCCGATCGTCGGCAACCAGGTGGAGCTCACGATGTTCGGGGAGGCGGCCTACGAGCCGGTGGTCGGTCAGGTCGCCGTCGACGGCGACGCGGTCTACTGCTCGACGAACCTCGGCGCCATCGCCAAGGTGCGGTCCTCCGACGGGCATGTCCTCTGGGCGACCGCGTACGACCCGCTCCGCAAGCGGCAGCGACGCGGGCGGCGCCGCACCCCGATGCAGCAGATGACCGTCTGGGAGCGGAACCCGCTCGTGCTCCACGAGGGGCGCCTCTTCGCCACTCCGCTCGACTCGAGCCGCCTGCTCGCCCTGGACCCGGCCGATGGTCGGGTCATCCAGGATGTGCGCGGGAGCGGCTGGATGGTCGGGGTGTGGGACGAGTACCTCGTCCTCCTCGAGCACCGCAGCCTGCGGCTCCTGCCCTTCCGCGACCTCGATCGCGGGGGGCGCGCCTTCGCCCTCCCGGGCACCGTTCGCTCGCGCCCCGGCCTCGTGAAGGACGGCCTCGTCTACACGACGGAGGGGGAGGGGCTCTTCCATCAGTCCTTCACCGACCCGCGGCGCACCTCGCCCCAGCGCCTCTCCGGCTACGGTCCGATCTTCGGAGGCGGCCGGGGTCGCGGGGCCAGCCCGATCCGGGATGGGGACATCCATGTCCTCCCGGACCGGATCCTCACCGTCTCGTCCCAGTGGATCCAGTGCTATGTCTCCGCTCCCCCGGCGGAGGAAGGAGGGGATCGATGACCCCCATCGCCATGCTTCGAGACCGGGCCGGGAGAATCCTCCTCCTCGCGTCCCTGCTGGTCCTCCCCCTCGCCGGGAGCGGACCGGTGATCTCCCAGGAGCTCCCCGATGAGGTGGAGCGCCCGATGGACGCGGAGCTCGTCGACCAGGCGCGGCTCGCGATCCACCGCGGCCTGCAGTACCTGAAGGCGAGCCAGAACGCCAACGGCTCCTGGACCGACAAGATCGGTCGGAAGGTCCACTACAACTACGACGCCATCGAGGGGCAGCACGTCGGCGTGACCGCCCTGGCCTGCACCGCGTTCATCGCGGGGGGCAGCCTGCCGGGGGTGGGGGAGTACGGCGAGCAGGTCGAGCGCGGGCTCCAGTACGTCGTCCGCAATGTCGGGGAGAACGGGTTCATCACCGCGAACGGCTCCCGGATGTACAGCCACGCCTTCGCGACCCTGTTCCTCGCCGAGGTCTACGGGATGACCGGGATGAGCGAGGTCCGCGCCGCCCTGAAGCGCTCGGTCGGGCTGATCGTGCAGGCCCAGAACGAGCAGGGCGGCTGGCGCTACCAGCCGGGGGCGAACGACGCGGACATGTCGATCACCGTCTGCCAGGTGATGGCGCTCCGCGCCGCCAACAACTCCGGGATCCATGTCCCCAAGGGGACGATCGACAACGCGATCCGGTATGTCCGGAATTCCTACGATCCGACCTACGACGGCTTCTCCTACCAGGCGGATGACGGCCGCTCCCGCGGTCGCTCGCGGACCACCTTCTCCCTCACCGCGGCCGGGGTGACCGCGCTCTACGGCGCGGGGGTCTACGACGACCCGATGATCACCGATGGGCTCGTGTACCTGATGGAGAACCGCCCCTCCCGCTACGAGGCGGAGTCGACCTTCGACTACTACTACGGGATGTACTACGCCACGCAGGCCGCCTTCCAGCGGGGAGGCGAGTACTGGTACCGCTGGCACCGCAGCGTCTGGCGGGATGTGATCGCGCTCCAGAACCGCGGCCAGGGGAGCTGGCGCGACCTCGTCGGTCCGAACTACGCGACAGCGATGGCCTGCATCATCATGCAGATCCCCTATCAGTACCTGCCGATCTTCGAGAGGTAGCGGATGGCCCCCGAGCAGACCCCCACGGTCGAGCGCCCCGAGGTCGCCCTCGGTCGGCTCCAGGAGATGCGCCGCAGCCGGCACGCGCTCCGGGTCCGGACCGGGCTCTTCCGCTGGCTCGCGCTGGCGGGCCTCCTCGTGTGGGCCTCGTTCCTCCTCGACTACTTCCTCTCCCTGCCGGTGGGCGTGCGGGGCTTCCACATCGTTGCGGCGGCGGTCGCCCTCGCGGTGGGGTTCAAGCTCCTCCTCCTCGCGGCGCGCTCTCCCATCGCGGAGGACCGCCTCGCGGCCGAGATCGAGACGGCGGCGGGAGA
The DNA here is from genome assembly GCA_017859655.1 of Pseudomonadota bacterium. Classification (GTDB taxonomy): domain Bacteria; phylum Planctomycetota; class UBA8108; order UBA1146; family UBA1146; genus JAFMMO01. The sequence goes on from JAFMMO010000060.1 coordinate 6,906, forward strand.
CCTCGAGCAGGCCCTGATCACCGCGATCCAGCTGACCCGTCCCGACAATCCGCGCCGGGAGCTCTGCTCCCCCGTGCTGCTCGCGCGCACCGTCGCCACGGCGGAGGCGCGGATGAAGGACCTGCGCCCCGGCAGCCTCCTGTCGCGACGGCTCGCGAACCGCGCGCTCCTCGGAGCGCTCCTGATCCTCGGTCCGATCGCGGGGGGGGCGGCGCTGCGCCCCGACCTCGCCGAGACCTTCGTCCAGCGCAACCTCCTGCTCGAGTCGGTGGAGTGGCCGCGCGCCTACCTGCTCACGATCGAGGAGCCCGCCACCCCGATGACCCTGCTCGCCGTCGGGGATGCCCTCACCGTGCAGGCGACCCGCGAGCGCGGCGGCGAGGCGCGGGCGAGGATCGTCGCCTTCTTCACCGATGCGGAGGGCGAGGAGACCCGCGAGGAGTTCCCCTTCGAGCGACGCGGGGAGGGGAGCTTCCGGAGGATCTTCACCAACGTGTCCCGGGACTTCCGTTTCCGGGTGCTCTGCGGCGACTTCGCCAGCCCGTGGTACGAGGTCGCGGTCCGCAGTCGGCCGCGCATCGAGACGATCGCCCTGCGGTTCGACTACCCCGACTACACCGGCCTCGACGCCGAAGTGCCCGCCGCCGCCCTCGAGGGGGGCCACCTCAAGGTGCCCGTCGGGACCCTCGTCTCGTACGAGGCGACGACCTCGATCCCGGTGCGGGAGGCGGCGCGCGTGGAGACGAGGCGGGCCGGGGATGGGGAGTGGCGCGACGAGCAGCCGGTCCCGATCACGGAGGGGGAGCGCCTCGCCGGGACCTTCACCGCCGAGCAGGATGGCTACTACCACTTCCGACTGGTCTCCCGTGACGGGTTCGAGAACCCGACCCCGATCCGCTACCGGATCGCCGTGATCGAGGACCAGGCCCCCGGTGTCCAGCTCATCGAGCCCGGCCGGAACCAGGAGCTGACGAACCGCGCGACCCTGCGCGTCGCGGCTCACCTCTCGGACGACTACGGGATCGAGGAGGCCTCGCTCTGCTTCTTCCGTGACGGAGAGCTGGCAGGGGAGCCCCTCCATGTGGTCCCCCTCTCCCTCGAGGCGGTCGGCACGCGGAAGACCGTGATCGAGCTGGAGCTGGAGCTCAAGGACTGGGAGCTCGCGCCGGGGACCCGCCTCGAGTACGTCGCCCGGGCGACCGACGCGATCGGCCAGCTCGGCGAGTCGCGCGCGTGGCTCCTCACGATCCTCGAGGAGGACGAGGTGCGCCGCGTCCTCGAGGAGGAGACGGAGCGGATCCGCGAGCTGGTCCAGGAGACCTTCGAGCTGCAGCGGGATGCCCGCCGCGGCGTCGAGGAGCTGGAGGAGCAGGCGAGGGTGGCGGGGGGAGAGCTCCCGGAGGAGTCGCGGGCGAGCCTCCGTCACCAGCGGATGAGCCAGGAGCGGGTCAACCGTCGCATCGATGACACCATGGAGCGCTTCGAGGAGCTCGTCGACCGCGTCGTTCAGAACCGTCTCACCGACTACAAGGACCTGCCCTGGATCCAGCAGCTCAAGGAGCGGCTCTCGACGATCGGGGAGGAGAGCGCCGAGCCATCCCTCGAGCAGCTCGATGCCCTGACCGAGCGCGCGGAGACCGACGAGGTCGGTCCGCGCGACCTCCGCGAGGCGGCGGACCGCATGCGCCGGAGCGAGCTCGGCCTCCAGCAGCTCGCCGACGAGCTGGAGGAGTGGGGCGACGTCCAGACGATCATCCGGAAGCTCGAGGACCTCCTGAACACGCAGAGCGAAGTCGAGGCCACGGTCCGGGAGCGGATCCGCGAGACCCTCGGCGAGCCCCCCGCCGATTCCGGCGGTGACTGATCGCGACCCGAGATTCGGAGGTGCGTCCCGGCCCGGGGCGCCCTCGTCCCCCGAAGGGAGGACCGCCATGCGTGCGGTTCATCACGACGCCCGTGCCCGACATCGCATCCTTTGTGCGCCTCGGCTCCTCCTCGCCCTCCTGCTGATCGCGGGAGGCGGCTCGGCACGCCTCGAGGCCCAGTCGGGGAACCGCCTCTCCCGGATGCAACAGGAGGCACGGGAGTACCTCCGCCTCGTCCAGGTGCAGATGGAGACCCTCTCCGAGCGCCTCGCGGCCGAGAAGCCGGATGACGCGGATCGGCTGCGCGGCGCGCGGGAGCGGATCGTGCGGGACCTCCTCCTCGAGGACATGCGGGCGATCTCGCAGCTCCTCGATGACGAGGAGTATGTCCCGGCCCTGGGAACCATCGAGAAGGTCCGCGGCAACCTCGAGGCGGTCATCACCCTCCTTCAGGATCGGGGGCGGGACCCGGAGGAGGTCCGTCGCGAGCTCGATCGGACCCGCGAGAAGCGCGAGGCGATCGGGCGGATGGCGGACACCCAGCGCGACCTCCGGCAGCGGACGGCCGATGCGGAGCAGGCGCGCGCGGACCTCGATGCGATCCGCCAGGCCCAGACGGAGATCGACGACCTCACGGCGGAGCAGGAGCGGCTCCGCGGTCAGCAGGACACCGAGGACCCGGGGCGGGCGGAGCGAGCGGAGCAGCTCGACTCGATGCAGCAGGAGTCGCGTCGGCTCGCGGGCGAGCTCTCCCGTCAGGCGCGGCAGCAGGAGTCGATCGAGCGGCTGCAGGAGCAGCTGCGCGCGCTCGCCGCGGAGGCGGAGCGGGACACCCGCGCCGCGGGCGAGCAGCTCGAGGCGGGCTCTCCTCAGGAGGTCGCCTCCGATCCCCGCTCCCGCGAGCTGGGAGAGAGGAGCGGAGAGCGGGCCCGGGAGACGGGCCAGCTGAAGCAGTCCGTCACCGCGCTGCGCCGGGAGTCCCGCGGGGACTCGACCGAGGGCGCGGAGGAGCGCGACGCCGCCCTCGCGGAGGCGGAGCAGGCGCTCGCGAGAGCGGCGGATGCCGCGCGCCGCTCCGCCGCGGAGCAGCGCACCGACCCCGCCGCATCCCAGGCGGCGCGGCAGGAGGAGAGCGCCGCATTGGAGGCGGCGGCCGAGGCGATGGAGACCGCCGCGCGACAGGGCGGTCCGGAGTCCTGGCAGGAGCGCATCGCCGACCTCGCGGAGCGCTTCGCGAACTGGAGCGCGGACCCCCGGAACACCCCGACCCCTCGCAGTGAGTCCTCCGCGTCCGAGGCGAGCGAGCGACTCTCGGAGGCGGAGTCCGCTCTGGAGGATGCGAGCTCCTCCGGGCAGCAGCAATCCGGACAGCAGCAATCCGGACAGCAGCAATCCGGGCAACAGCAGTCCGGACAACAGCAGTCCGGACAACAGCAATCCGGACAGCAGCAATCCGGACAGCAGCAATCCGGACAGCAGCAATCCGGACAACAGCAATCCGGACAGCAGCAATCCGGACAACAGCAATCCGGACAACAGCAATCCGGACAACAGCAATCCGGACAGCAGCAATCTGGACAGCAGCAGTCGGAGGCTGCGCGGCAGGCGGCGGAGCAGCTCGAGCAGGCGGCGCAGGCGATGGAGCAGATCGCTCAGGAGCAGGCGTCCGGCGATGCCGCCCGCCCCTCGGACCGTCAGCAGGAGCTCGCTCAGCGGGTGGAGGAGCTGGAGAAGAAGCTCGATGAGCTGAAGAAGAAGCTCGATGAGAAGGACCCCGCGCGCACCTCCGAGGAGGAGGAGCGGCTGCAGAAGAAGCTCGGGGAGGCGGAGGCCGCCCTCGCCGAGGCGCGGCGCGCCATGGAGAACGCGGCGGGACGGATGAGCCAGGGGCAGTCCGGAGAGTCCTCCCAGCAGGAGGCGCGTCAGAAGCTCTCGGAGGCGGGCGATGCTCTCGAGGGGTCGGAGGAGGACGCCCTCGAGCGTCTCCGCCGGGCGGAAGATGCGCTCGCCGAGGTTCAGGCGGAGCAGGACGAGCTCCAGCGCCTCACCCGTGAGTACGCGGAGGAGGTCGCGGAGGAGGATCCGCAGACCTCGGATGCTCTCTCGGGGGCCGCGGAGAGCATGGAGCGGGCGTCGGAGTCCCTCTCCCGCCAGGACTCGCAGTCGGCGGGGGAGAACCAGAACGAGGCGCTCGAACAGCTGGAGCAGGCGGAGCAGGAGCTGGCCGAGGAGGAGGAGGCGCTCGAGTCCCTCAAGGCGGAGCAGGACCTCCTCGACATCCTCTCGACCGTGATCGAGATGTCCGATGCCATGGCGGGCCTCCGCGACGAGACCTACGCCCTCTCGAAGGAGATCGGAGATCAGCGACCGAGCCGCTCCGATCGTCGGAAGTTGCGTGACCTGTCCCTTCGCACCAAGGAGCTCCACGATCGGGGCAGCGAGGTCGGGGAGCGGCTGGAGCAGGAGCGCGCGCGCGTCTTCGCGTTCATTGTGCGCGACCTCCTTCAGGACCTCGACGAGGTGCGCGAGAGCCTCAGCCCGGGGAATGACCCCGGCGAGGAGACCCAGCTCCTGCAGCAGGAGGTGCTCGATCAGCTCGACCGACTCCGCATCTCCCTGGAGGAGGAGCTGCGTCGCCGACAGCAGCAGCAGCAGCAGCCCCAGGAGGAGCAGCCCTCGGGGACCCCGGGTCAGGACCGCCTCGTGCCGCCGATCGCGGAGCTCCTGACCCTGAAGGAGATGCAGCTCGAGGTGCTCGAGCGCACCCGCCGCCTCGAGGAGGCGAAGGCCCGGGCGGGAGACGCCTTCGACCCGGTCCAGGAGCGAATCCTCCAGCGCCTCGTCCAGCGGCAGGGGAGTCTCGTCTCCCTCACCGGCGCGATCGCCGCGGACCTCGAGCAGGAGCTCGGGGGCGGCGAGGAGGGGGGCGAGAGCCGGGACGAGGCCGGCGAGGAAGACTCAAGTCCTTCCGGGGACCAAGGTTCCGACTCCGGTGGGGGACGCTGATCCCCGATCGGGTCGTGCATCCTCCCCGCGAAGGCAGATATACTGGAAGAGGACGATCCCGCGGACCCGGCGGATCGCTCCACCCGAGAGGACGACGATGACGATGACGCTCCGGATCCTGCTTCTGCTGCTCCTCTGCTCGGCGGCGACCTCCGCCCCGGCCCAGAGCGAGGCGGAGAAGGTCGATCCCCCCGCGCCGAGCGAGGACGCGGAGAAGAAGCCGAGCCCGCAGGACGCTCCTCCGGTCGAGGAGAGCCCGGCGGGTGGTGGCTCGGCGGGGAGTGGCTCGGCGGGCGATGGCTCGGCGGGCGATGGCTCGGGAGCGGGGATCACGGATGACTTCGATCCCCTCGACGCCGAGCTCGATGCGCTCGGCGCGGAGGAGCTCGGGGCGATGGATCAGATCACCGCCCTCACCCGGGACATCGCGGACAACATGAAGCAGATCGAGGAGCTCCTCGACCGCAAGGACACCGGCGCGTCGACCCAGGCGATCCAGACCCGGACCGTCGAGCAGATCGACGAGCTGATCGAGCTGATCGAGCAGTCGAGCTCCAGCTCCGGCGGGGGCGGAGAGGGCGGCGGTCAGCAGCGCGGCTCCTCCACTCAGGAGCAGGACCAGCGCCGGGGTGGGAAGAACCGCCAGGTCGGCGGTGCCCAGCAGCAGCGAGAGCAGCAGCGCCGCCTCGAGGAGCTAGAGCGCCAGCGTCGCGAGGAGGAGGGGCGCAACGAGCCCCAGGACTCTCCGGGAGACACGCGGAACGACGGCACCCGTGACCTCGAGATGCCCCCCGAGGACGAGGGGAGCCCCGACGGCGCCGCCGATGGACGCGGACGCTGGGGTCGACTCCCCCGCACCGAGATCGAGAAGATGTACGACAACGGGAGGCGTCAGCTCCCTGACAAGTACCGGATCCTCCTCGAGGAGTACTTCCGTCGACTGCCGACCGGGGACTGAGTCTCCCCGGCGCGCCGCGCCGGTCTCCCGAGTGGAACGAGGAACGCGAGAGTGATGTCCATCGATGGACCCCGACGGTAGTCGCAGGGTGGCCCACGCCACCTCGCACCACCACGACGCTGCCGAGGCCCCGACCGGGTCCCGGGTCGCCGCCGATGGCGGAGAGGAGCCCCCGGGGCGCCCCCTCCGCCTCCGTCGCGTGCCGCTCGCCGCGCTCCTCGCCCTCCTCGCACTCCCCGCCCTCGTGCAGGGAGGTGGACTCCCCCGCGACCTCTCCCTCGTCGATCAGAGCGCGGACGATCCCTCCACCCCGACCCCGGACTCCCGTCGACAGGGGGCCCCTGCGGCCTCCGCCGGGGAGGTCGTCGCCGGGGAGGGGGAGCTCACCTACCCCGGACGCCGGCAGGACGCGTCCCGCGCCCACCTCGAGCGCTTCGAGGAGGTGACCGATCGCGCCATCGAGCGAGGGCTCCGCTACCTCTGCGATCGGCAGGCGGACTCGGGGCACATCTCCGCCCAGTACTCGGTGGCCGTGACCGCCCTCGGCGGCATGGCGATGCTGGGCAACGGCGCCGCCTACGGACGGGGCCCCTGGGGCTTCAATCTCCGCGAAGCGGTGCGCTACCTCACCTCTCCCGCCGTGGTCCAGCCGAACGGCTTCATCAGCGAGGGAGACTCGACGAACACCCCCTCCCGGATGCACGGGCACACCTACGCCATCCTCTTCCTCTCCCAGGTCGTCGGCACCCTCCCCGATCCCCGGCGGGATGCGGAGCTCCGCTCCGTGGTCGCCCGAGGGGTGAGGCTGATCCTGGAGAGCCAGACCGCCCGCGGCGGATGGGGCTACCTCCCCGAGGATGAGAGCGACGAGGCCTCGCTGACCGTGTGCGCGCTTCAGGCGCTCCGCGCCGCGAAGGACGCCGGGTTCACCGTGCCCCCCGATGCGATCCGGTCCGCGGTCCGCTACCTCAAGGACTGCTGCAAGAAGGATGGCTCGTTCCGCTACTCTCTCGCGCTCAACTCGCAGGAGTCGACCTACGAGCTGACCGCCGCCGCGGTCTCCACTCTCGACGCGGCGGGCGAGTACGGGATGGCCGAGCACGACCGGGGTGTCGAGTTCCTCCGCGCCACGGTCGATGGGGTGATCGCCCGTCGGGGGCGGGTCCTCGATGCCGCCTCCGGATACCCCTACTACGGAAACCTCTACGCCGGGCAGGTCTTCTTCCAGCTGGGAGGCGACATCTGGCGCGCCTGGTCAGCGGAGGTCTGGCCCGAGCTGTGCCGCCGCCAGAAGGGGGACGGGCACTGGGAGAGTCGCTTCGGAAACGAGTACGCCACGGCGGTGGCGCTCCTGATTCTCGAGATCCCCCGAGGCTATCTCCCCATCTTCGAGCGTTGACCCCTCCGCCACGGGGTCGGACATCGGAAGGAAACCGAGTCGCGATGACGATACGACCGCGCGAGCCCGGGGCGACCCCCGGAGCCTCGCTGATCGAGCCGGAAGAGGACGACCCTCCCTCGTGCCGGGCGGGGACCGCACCCTCGTGTGACCTCGCGGTGGAAGGAGGAGGTCGATGGACCTCGGCCTGATCGCGGTCACGCCCCCCTGGCTCGGCTCCGCCCTCTGGGCGAGCCTCGCGCTCGCTGTCGTGGTGAGCCTCCTCCGTCGCTCCCTCCAGAGCACGTCGCCGGGAGAGCTCCATCGCTACTTCGAGCGGACGAACGGCGACCGCGAGTTCGCGGAGTCGGAGAAGCTGCACCGGATCGATGTGCTCCTGAGCACGGTCAGCCTGCTGCTGCGGGCTACCTGGGCCGGCTCCCTGATCCTCCTCCGCACGGCGGGGGAGTCGGTGGAGACCGCCCTGGTGCTGCGCGTCCTCGGCGAGGTCCTCCTCTACGGGATCCTCGCGTTCGAGCTGGTCCCCCAGGTGATCGCCACTCGGGCCGGGACCGGGATCACATCGCGCGCCCTCCCCCTCCTCGATCGGGCGGAGGTCCTCTTCTCGCCCTACACCTGCGGCTTCCGGTCGCTGCGGCGCGCGCTGCTGCGGACGGTCGGCCATGACGGGACCACGGATGAGGCGGACCGCGCCACCGAGGGGATCCGGGCCGCCGTCGAGATCGGCGAGCGGGAGGGAGTCCTCGAGCCGGGCGAGAAGAGCATGATCGAGTCGATGCTCGAGTTCCACGACGCGGAGGTCATCGAGGTGATGACCCCGCGGATCGAGATGGTCTGCCTCGAGGCGTCCTGCCCGATCGAGGAGGCGATCCCGCAGGTGACGAGCTGCGGCCACTCGCGGATCCCGGTCTTCCGGAAGGAGATCGATGAGATCGTGGGGGTCCTCTACGCGAAGGACCTGCTCCGCTACGCGGGTGACCCCCAGCAGCTGAAGCTGCCGATCGAGAAGGCGGTGCGGAAGATCCACTTCGTCCCCGAGTCGAAGAAGATCGGGGAGCTGCTGGCGGAGTTCCGGGCCGAGCGCTTCCACATCGCGGTGGTCCTCGACGAGTACGGAGGGACCTCCGGTCTCATCACCATCGAGGACATCCTCGAGGAGATCGTCGGGGAGATCGAGGACGAGTACGACTCCGCCACGCTCGCGTCGATCCGCCGGATCTCCCCGGTGACCTTCGATCTCGATGGTCGCGCGAACATCTGGGATGTGAACAAGGCGCTCGGTCTCGATCTCCCCGAGAGCGATGACTACGAGACGGTCGCCGGGTTCATCTTCAGCACCCTGGGCCGGGTTCCGAAGGAGGGGGACTCCTTCGAGGAGCTCGCCCTGCGCTTCGAGATCACGAGCGCGGATGAGCGGAAGATCAAGCGGGTGAGGGTGAAGCTCCTCGGCCCGCGCGAGGATGGGAAGGCGCGCGCCGCCCGCTCGGACATCGAGAGGTAGCGCGCCGTCCGGGGTGCCCGTCCGTCACCACGGGCGCCCCTCCCGGGGCAGACGAGGAGTGGGATGTCCCGTCCGATCCACACCCGAGGTCTCGTGCTCCGTCGCACCGACTGGTCGGAGACCTCCCAGATCGTCACGGTGGACACCCGGGACCACGGCATCGTGGATCTCCTCGCGAAGGGGAGTCGCCGCCCCGCGCGCCGCTCCTCCAGCTTCGCGGAGCCGCTCGACCTCGGGGGGTGGTACGACCTCGTCTACCGTCCCCGGAAGGGGGACCTCCACCTCGCGGTGGAGGCGCGGCTGATCGAGGGGTTCCCGCACCTGCGGGACGACCTCGGCGCCTGGCTGGAGGCGAACGGCATCCTCGACCTCCTGCGGGCCTCCTTCTCCCCCGGGGACCCCCATCCCGCCCTCCTGCGCAGCGCCCTCTCCTGCCTCAAGCTCCTCTCGGTCGGTCGGGCGCGCCTCGCCCTCCGCGACCGGTTCGTCATCGAGCTCCTCGATCGGTCCGGCGTCTGGAGCGTGGGGGACAACTGCGCGAACTGCGAAGCGGAGATCCCGCGCGGGGCGGCGCACTGGCACGCCCCCGCCGCTCTCCTCTGTGCGGGGTGCCGGACCGGGGGAGATCGCCCGGTGCCGGAGGAGCTCCGGACGCTACTGGGGACCCTCCAGAGCACGGCCTGGGGGAACATCCCCTCCCTGGTGGCGCCGGAGCCGCTCCTCGCCGCGATCTGGGAGAGACTGCGCGAGGCCCTCCTGCACCACTTGGAGCGCGCGCCGAGATCGCTAAGATACCTCCGCGCCGGGGGGCCCCCCGGCACCGGAGCTCCGCTCCGCTCCCCGTCCCCGCGCTGAGCCCGAGCCGGCCGGAGACCCTCCCGAAAGGAACCCGATGTCGATCGGAG
>JAFMMO010000061.1 GCA_017859655.1 Pseudomonadota bacterium
TCGCGGAGGAACGGATCGCCGCGCGGGTGGAGGAGGGGATCCTCTCCTCCCTCGACCTTCGGCTCACCCGCACCGAGCGCGCCGCCGCCGAGGCGGAGAGGGCCACCCTCGAGCGCCGCGCCTCCGCGGCGCGCCGGGCCCTCGAGCTGCTGCTCGGACGCTACCCCTCGGAGTCGGTCGAAGGGACCGAAGCCCTGCCGGGGCTGCCGCCCCTTCCGGAGGTCCCGCTCCCGGCGCGGGTCCTCGCCCGGCGGCCCGATCTCGTCGCCGCCCGCGCTCGCCTCGCGGCGGCGGGAGCCGAGGTGGAGAGGAGCGAGGCGGACCTCTACCCCCGGATCACCCTCAACGGCACCGGCGGGGGGCGCAGCGAGGAGCTGTCCGATCTCCTCGATGGCGACTTCTCCGTCTGGTCCCTCGGCGCGGGGCTCGTCGCTCCCCTCCTCGACGGAGGGCGTCGTCGGGCGGTGCTCGGGGCGGCGGAGGCCCGCCGTCGCGAGGCGGAGGCGGGGTTCGCCCGCGCCCTGCTCTCCGCGTGCGGTGAGGTGGAGTCCGCGCTCTCCGACGAGGCTCACCTCCGGGAGACGAGCGAGCGCCTCGCCGTGCTCCTCGAAGAGTCGGCGCGGGCCCGGGATCTGGCGCAAGCCCGCTTTTCCGCCGGCCTGACCGACATCCTCACCTTCCTCGCGGCGGAGCGCAGCGCCGCCCGGGCCGAGGCGCGTTCGATCGAGATCGAGCGCGCCCGCCTCGAGAACCGCGTCCGTCTCGTTGTCGCCCTGGGAGGGTCCGGCGCCGCCGGGCTTCCGGGAACAGGCAGCTCCGTGCCCGAAGAGGAGACTCGACCGTGACCTCCCCCGATCGACCGGATCCCCCCGTCGTGGAGCGCGTCGCCGCCGCTCCCCCCGCGCGGAAGCGCGGAGCGCTGCAGGCTCTCCGCTTCCTCTCGCCCCTCCTCGTCCTCGCCATGGCGCTCGGAGCGATGAAGGTGCTCATCGACTCGCGGGAGCAACCGGTGGTGGTCCCGCCGGAGCCGTATCGTCCGATCGTCGAGGTCATTCGGGTGGAACCGACCGATGTCGACCACGAGATCCGGGCCAGTGGTGAGGTCTCCTCCTACGGCTCGATCGACCTCGTCCCTCAGGTAGGGGGGAAGATCGTGGCGGTCTCCCCGCTCCTCCGGGCCGGCGCCTTCTTCACGGCGGGGGAGCTCCTCCTCGAGGTGGAGGCGGATGATCACCGCCGTCGCTGCACGATCGCGGCGGCGGCGGTCCGGGAGGCGGAGGTCGCCCTCGAGACCGAGACCGCGCAGGGAGAGATCGCGCGGAGCGAGTGGGAGACCCTCTCCATCGGCGAAGGGAGCCCGCTCGCGCTGCGGGAGCCGCAGCGTCGCCTCGCGGAAGCGCGGCTCTCGGCGGCGCGGGCCCGCCTCGAGCAGGCGGAGCAGGACCTCGAGAGGACCCGGATCCTCGCGCCGTTCGATGGGCGGGTCCTCTCGAGTCGCGCCGAGGTCGGGCAGGTCGTGGCGCCGGGCGGGCCGATCGCCCGCCTCACCCGGACCGACCGGGCCGAGGTGGTCCTCCCGGTCCTCGACGCAGACCTCGCCTTCCTCGACCTGCCGCTCCTCCCGACGGCGACGGGGAGCTTCGAGGGTCCGGAGGTCGAGCTGACCGCTCGCTTCGCCGGAGAGGCGCGGCGCTGGGTGGGGACGATCCGTCGGATCGAGGGAGAGCTCGACCCGCGCACGCGGATGGTGCGTCTCGTCGCCGAGGTCCCGGAGCCGTTCGGCCGCGCCCGAGGGGAGTCCGGCGCAGCCCCGCTCCCCTCCGGGCTGTTCGTGGAGGCGAGGATCCGCGGCGTCCGCTCCACGGGGGTCTTCGCCGTCCCCCGCGCGGCGTGGCGCGAGGGACGCCACCTCCTCGTCGTCGGAGCGGAGGACCGCCTCTCGATCCGGGTTCCCGAGCTGATCCGGGTCGAGCGCGACCGGGTGATCGTGCGTCGCGGCCTCGAGGCGGGGGAGCGGCTCGTCGTGACCCCCATCGAGGCGGCGGTCGACGGCATGCCTGTCCGCCCGATCGAGGCCCCGAGGGCGATCGGAGCGCGACCTTGAGCGGAGTCGTCAGTTGGTTCGCCCGGAACCCGATCGCCGCCAACCTCCTCATGGTGATGATTCTCGTGCTCGGCACCGTCGAGCTCCTGGGGATGAAGGAGGAGGTGTTCCCCGACACCGCCACCGGGGTCATCTCCATCACTGTCCCCTTCCCGGGGGCGGCTCCCGAGGAGGTGGAGGAGGGGATCTGCGTCAAGATCGAGGAGGCGATCCAAGACCTCGACGGAATCGACGAGCTCACCTCCGTCGCCGCGGAGAACCTCGGCTCGATCACGGTCGTCCTCGATGAGGATCAGGACGCCCGCGAGAGCCTCGACGACATCAAGAGCCGGATCGACGCCCTGGAGACCCTCCCGGAGGCGGCGGAGGAGCCCCTCGTTCAGGAGCTGATCTTCCGTCGCCATGTGGTGAACATCGCGATCTACGGCGATGCGGACGAGATGGCCCTGCGACGGGTCTCGGACCGGATCCTCGAGCAGCTCATCGCCGAGACCGAGGTCTCTCAGGCGGAGCTCACGAGCGCGCGGCCGTACGAGGTGTCGATCGAGCTCTCCGAGGAGTCGATGCGCCGGTACGGCCTGACCTTCGATCAGGTCTCGCGTGCGGTCGCGGCGAGCTCGCTCGATCTGCCCGGGGGTTCCATCGACACCCGCGAGGGGGACATCCTCGTCCGGACGGTGGGCCAGCGCTACCGCGGGGAGGAGTTCGCCGAGATCCCCGTGGTCGCTCGCCCGGATGGCACGCGCCTGCGGGTGGGGGATGTGGCGCGGGTCGTCGACGGCTTCGCCGAGACCGACAAGCTCGCCCGCTTCAACGACCTCCCCGCGGTGCAGATCCGCGTGTATCGGAGCGGGGACCAGGACGCGACCGCGATCAGCGCGGAGGTCGAGCGCTTCGTCGCCACCGCCGCCGCCCGGGTCCCCGAGGGGATCCGCCTCGCGATGTGGCAGGACAACGCGAAGCTCCTGAAGAGTCGCCTCGATCTCCTGAAGCGGAACGCCGCCTACGGACTGGGCCTCGTCTTCGTCGTCCTGGCCCTCTTCCTCCGGCTTCGCCTCGCGCTCTGGATCAGCCTGGGGATCGGGGTGAGCTTCTTCGGGACCTTCCTGGTGATGCCCTGGCTCGGCGCCTCGATGAACATGATCACGGCCTTCGGGTTCATCGTCGTGCTCGGGATCGTCGTCGATGATGCGATCGTCGTCGGGGAGAGCATCTTCCACGATCAGGAGAACGGGAAGCCGGGGCTCGCGGGGGCGATCTCCGGGGCGCGACGGGTCACCGTGCCGGTGATCTTCGCGGTCTCCACGACGATCGTGGCCTTCTGGCCTCTGATGATGATCCCCGGGGCGCAGGGGAAGCTGTGGAGCCAGATCCCCTATGTCGTGATCCCGACCCTCGCCTTCAGCATCATCGAGTCCCTCTGGATCCTCCCGGCTCACCTCCGGCATCAGGGAGGGGGGCGTCCCGACCGGACGATCCTCGGTTGGGCCTTCCGACGGGCGCAGGGGGTGTTCGGGCGCGGCCTCGAGCGGTTCACCCGCTCCGCCTACCTCCCCAGCCTCGAGCTGGCCCTCCGACAGAGGTACCTCACCGTCGCGGCCTTCACGGCCACCCTGCTCCTCGTCGTCGGCGTGATCGGCGGGGGCCATCTCCGCTTCTCGTTCATGCCGGATGTGGAGGCGGACTACGTCGTCGCCGACATCACCATGCCGCGGGGGGCGACGGTGGAGCAGACCGCCGCCGCGGTCTCCCGGCTGGAGGCGGCGGCGGAGCAGCTGCGGCGGGAGCTCGATGCGGAGGACCCCGGGGGGAGCGTCTTCCGCAACGTCCTCGCGACGGTGGGGGAGCAGCCCAACGTGGCGGACCAGCGGACGAACGCGGGGGGGACCGGACAGTCCTTCGACGGCTCCCATCTCGGAGAGGTGAACATCGAGCTCGCCCCATCCGAGGAGCGCGGCACCCTCTCGAGCGAGGAGATCGCGAAGCGCTGGCGGGCTCTCACCGGGCCGATCCCCGGCGCCGTCGAGCTGACCTTCACCGCCTCCCTGTTCACGACCGGGCATGATGTCGATGTGCTCCTCACCGGCGAGGACCTCGGCGAGCTGCGTCGCGCCGCGGACCGGCTCGGAGGGCGCCTGGCCGCGATCCCCGGGGTCCACGAGGTCAGCGACAGCCTGCGCTCCGGCAAGGAGGAGATGCGCCTCCGCCTGCGCCCCGAGGCGGAGCAGCTCGGCCTCACCCTCGCAGACCTCGCGCGGCAGGTCCGGCAGGGCTTCCACGGCGAGGAGGCGGATCGGATCCAGCGGGGACGGGATGATGTGAAGGTCATGGTGCGCTACCCGCTCGACGCGCGCCGATCGACCGAGGACCTGGAGGAGATGAGGATCCGGACTCCCGCCGGGGCGGAGGTCCCCTTCCGCCGGGTCGCCGCGGTCGAGAGGGCGCGCGGCATCGATGCCATCGAGCGCTATGATCGGCTCCGCGGGGTCCATGTCCGGGCGATGATCGATGGCGTGGAGACGGACCCCGAGCTCGTCTTCCAGGACCTCACTGGCCGGGTCCTCCCCGAGCTGGAGGAGGAGTTCCCCCGGATCGGCTGGAAGTTCGAGGGGGAGAAGCAGGAGCAGGCCGAGACCCTGGGGGCCCTGGGTCGGGGCTTCATCCTCGCCCTCCTCGCGATCTACGCCCTCATGGCGGTTCCGTTCCGCTCGTGGCTCCAGCCGCTCATCATCATGTCGGCGATCCCCTTCGGAATCGTGGGGGCGGCGCTCGGGCACTTGCTCCTCGACCTCGAGCTCAGCACCGTCTCGCTCTGCGGCGTCATCGCGCTTTCGGGGGTGGTGGTGAACGACAACCTCGTCCTCGTCGACACCGTCAACCGTCGGCGCCGGGAGGGACTCCCGCTTCACGAAGCGCTTCGCAGCGCGGGAGCGTCCCGCCTGCGCCCGATCCTCCTGACCTCGCTGACCACCTTCGCCGGGCTGACCCCGCTCCTCCTCGAGCGGAGCCTGCAGGCGAAGTTCATGGTGCCGATGGCGGTCTCCCTCGGCTTCGGAGTTCTCTTCGCGACCTTCATCTCCCTGATCCTCGTGCCGGTCACCTACCGGATCCTCGAGGACCTGTTCCGGCTGATCGGGGTGGACGAGCGTTGGATCGCGGAGACGGAGGAGCAGGGGCGGGAAGCGCTGCGCGAGGCGGGTCTGGAAACGACACGCTCCTGGTAGGAGCACAGGGATCTGAAAGAGAGAGGGAACGATGACCTCGAAGGAGAGCGCCTCCGGGCGCGGGGTTCTTCTCGTGAACCTGGGGTCGCCCGCGAGCACGAGCGTGCCCGATGTCCGCGCCTACCTGCGGGAGTTCCTGAGCGACCCTCTGGTGCTCGATGCTCCGGCTCCGATCCGGGCGATGGTGCTCCGCCTGTTCATCCTGCCCTTCCGGCCGAAGCGATCGGCGGCGGCCTACTCCACGATCTGGACCGAGGAGGGCTCTCCGCTGATCGTCACCGGGCGCAGGGTCGCGGAGGAGATGGACCGCCGTCTCGAGGAGCCGGTGATCCTCGCCATGCGCTACGGCGAGCCCTCCATCCGTCGGGGGCTGGAGGAGGCGCGGGAGCGTGGGGTCACCGACCTCCACGTGATCCCGCTCTATCCCCACTTCGCGATGTCGAGCACGGAGACCGTCATCCGCAAGGTCCAGACGGAGAGCGAGGCGATGGGGAGACCCTTCCGGCTCACCTTCCGGAGCGAGTTCCACTCCGATCCCCGCTACATCGACGCGCTGCGTCAGGTCGCGGCGCCGTACCTCGCGACGGAGCCGGACCACCTCCTCTTCAGCTACCACGGCGTCCCCGTGCGTCACATCGAGAAGCGGGACCCGACCGGCTGCTTCTGCCTGCGCTCACCGGACTGCTGCCTCACCGACCACCCGGCCACCGGCCTCTGCTATCGCGCTCACTGCATGCGCACGACCGAGGCGCTCGCCGCGGCGCTGGGGCTGCCGCGGGATCGCTACTCCGTCAGCTTCCAGAGTCGGCTCGGTCGGGACCCGTGGCTCTCCCCCGCCACGGACGAGGTCCTGCAGGAGCTGCCCTCCCGGGGGAGGAAGCGCGTGCTCGTCATCTGCCCGAGCTTCGTGGCGGACTGCCTCGAGACCCTGGAGGAGATCGCGGTGGAGGGGAGGGAGACCTTCATCGAGGCCGGTGGGACCGACTTCACCATGGTCCCCTGCCTGAACGAGCATCCCGCCTGGCTGGACTGCCTCGAGGAGTTCGCCCGGGAGCGGGAGCCTCAGCCGATCGAGCGGGAGTGAGCCGACCTCCGGCGGGGGAGCCCGGTCGGGCCGCCCCTCGGCCGGGCCTGAGTCTCAGCGACGGGCGTAGTTGAGGATCAGGAAGCCGAGCAGCGCGATCATCACGATCACGGTCGGCGCGCTGATCCGCCAGTTCAGCCCCATCCGCTCCTCCGCCGCGGCGATCGGGTGCGTGGCTGCGACGCGCCGGGGCAGGCGGTCGAGGAGGAGGGCATCGCAGCGCCCGGCCCCGCGCGCGAACGGTCCGACGATCACGGCGTTGATCCCTCGCCACAGCTTCCGAGGCAGCCAGTCCGCATCGAGGTTGGTCGACGGGATCTCCGGCGGGTAGATCCCCTTCACGAAGAGCCAGGTGAAGGCGAGGGATGCGAAGAAGAGGATCTGCATCTGCTCGGCGACGTGACCCCAGGTGTACTGGTGGGGGGTCTCCGGGAACGCGAGGGGCAGGAGCTGATAGAGGTAGAGGAACCCTCCGCAGCCGATCCCGACGCAGAGCAGGGCGGAGAGCCCCATCCCCACCCGCATGTGCAGCGGGGCCTCCTCGACCCTCAGCTTCGAGTCGTGGGCGAAGAACGCGAAGAAGGGGATCTTGATCCCCGCGTGCTTCACCACGCCGGTCGAGGCGAGGAGCAGGAGGAAGTAGATGACGGTGGAGTGGTTCTCGTAGGCGGAGACCATGATCAGGGACTTCGAGACGAAGCCGGAGAAGAGGGGGAAGGCGCTGATCGAGGCCGCCCCCACGCAGCAGAGCAGCGTCGTCTGGGGCATCGACTTGTAGAGTCCGCCGAGCTCGTGCCCCCCGGTCCGCCCGGTCCGGAGGAGGACCGCGCCCATGCTCATGAAGAGCAGGCCCTTGAAGAAGACATCGTTGAACGCGTGGGCGACCGCGCCGTTCACTCCCCAGGCATCCCCGAAGCCGATCCCGACGACCATGAAGCCGATCTGGTTGATCATGCTGTACCCGAGGGTCTTGCGGAGATCGTTCTCGATCACGGCGTAGATGATGGGGAAGATCGCCATGACGCCGCCGATGAGCACGAGCGCCTCGGCCCCGGCGAAGGTGCGGACGAGGGTGCAGACCGCGACCTTCGTGGTGAACCCGCTGAGGTAGACGGACCCGGTGGCGGTCCCCTCGGGGTAGCCGTCGACGAGCCACGTGTGCAGGAGCGGGAAGGCGCACTTCACCCCGACTCCGAGGAGGATGAGGATCGCGCCCGCCCCGCCGGCCGCCAGCTCCTCCGTGAGCGATCCGAACCAACCCACCTCGAGGTCGGCCCCCGCCCCGCTGCGGAGCGCGACTCCGGCCAGGATGAGGAGGCCGGAGATGATCTGCTGGACCAGGTAGCGCTGTCCGGCCGCGATGGCGCGGTCGGTCCGTCGGGCCCAGATGAAGAAGACCGAGCTGACCGCGAGGACCTCCCAGCAGGCGAAGAGGGTCAGCCAGTCCCCCGCGAAGACCGCTCCGATCGCGCTCGCCGGATACAGGAGGGAGGGGACGGTCTGCATCCGATCCTCGACCCCGAGGGCGAACACCCCGCTCACGAGCATGCCGAGGTGGAAGAGGAGCCCGAAGACGAAGCTGAGCTTCGTCATCTCCGACAGCACCAGCGGGAGGCCCAGGAACTCGACCTCCTGCACGAAGTCCGCGGGGAGCAGGAAGAGGTTCCAGAGCCCGAGCAGGGGAACCGCGATCATCAGCGCCATCCGGGCGCGTCCCTGGAGGAACCCGATGACGAGCGCGCCGAGCAGGGCGTAGAGGGCGGGATGGGCCGCGCCGGGGAGGAGCTCACCGATCATAGTAGTCCTCCTCCCGCATCAGGATCGGGCGCGCGGCCTTCGCCGCGAGCACGATGACCGTGCAACCGAGGAACCCGTAGACCGGGTAGAAGGCCGGCGTCTTCTCGATCGGGAAGTGCCCCGACTTGACGAAGAGGCCGCCGAGCGCGACGAGGCCGCAGCTGATGGTGAAGCCGCGGAGGAGTCGACGGACATGAGCGGGGTCGTCCAGTCGGTACTTCCGACCGTCATCGCTCCCCGTCTCCTCGACTTCGCTGGGTTGATGCATGGTCCCTCGCCTCAGTTGGCGGCCAGCGCGGCCAGGTCATGAAGGAAACGCGGCCAGAAGAAGAGCAGGAGGCAGCCGATCGCGGTGACGATGATCGGGATCCGGCAGAGGAGCGGGGCCTCCCCGTGCTCCGCGGGCGGGTGCTCCTCCCCATCCGCGGCTGCCTGGGGCTCGCGCCCGAAGAACGCCACGAGGGGGATCGGCAGCAGGTACGCGATGTTCAGGAGGGAGCTGACGAGGAGCACCACGAGGAAGGCGATGTCGTGGGCCTCGATCGTCCCCTGCACCAGGAACCACTTGCTCCACGCTCCCCCGAAGGGCGGGAGCCCGATGGTCGAGAGGGCTCCCACGAGGAAGCAGAGCATGGTGATCGGCATCCGTCGGCCGATCCCGCCCAGCTCGCTGATCTTCGTCTTGTGGGCGGTCGCGTAGATCGCGCCCGCGCAGAAGAAGAGGGTGATCTTGCCGAACGCGTGCATGGCGATGTGCATCGCTCCGCCGGTGATCGACGACTTCGTGGCGATGGCCGCCGCGAGGACGATGTAGCTGAGCTGGCCGATCGTGGAGTAGGCGAGGCGCGCCTTCAGGTTGTCCTGGGACATGGCGAGGAGGGAGGCGACGATGATCGTGAAGGCGGCGAACCACGCGACGACGTCGCCGGCGCCGGTCTGGCGCATCGTCTCCAGCCCGAGGATCGCGACGGCGATCTTGAGGACGGTGAACACGCCGGCCTTCACCACGGCGACGGCGTGGAGCAGGGCGCTGACGGGGGTCGGGGCGACCATGGCGTTCGGCAGCCAGAGGTGGAACGGCATCAAGGCGGTCTTGCCCGTCCCGAAGAAGAACAGGCAGGTGAGCGCCACCATCGTCCCGGCGCTCGCCTTGCCGGCGAGGATCCCTCCTTCGGTGAAGTCGAGGGTGCCGGTCAGGACCCAGGTCCAGATGGTCGCGGTGAGGAGGAAGAGGGTCGAGGTGCTCACGAGGATGCCGAGGTAGATCCGCCCGGAGCGGAACGCGGCCTCGTTTCGCGCGTGGGTCACGAGAGGGTAGGTCGAGAAGGTCAGAACCTCGTAGAAGAGGAACAGGGTCAGCAGGTTGGCGGAGAACGCGATGCCCAGCGCGGCGAAGATCGCGGCCGCGAAGCAGATGTAGTAGCGGGTCTGCCCTTCAGACCGCGCCCCGTAGAGGGTCCGCATGTACCCGATGGAGTACACCGAGTTGAAGATCCAGAGGAAGCTCGCGACGAGCGCGTAGATCAGGCCGAGCGGCTCGACCTCGAGGGCGAGCGTGAGCCCCGGCCCCATCAGCTCGACCAGGTGCGCCGACGGTCTCTCGCCTCCGGCGACCGGTCCCCACATCGAGGCGATGATGAGGAAGAGACCCACCGCGGTGAGGAGCGTGACCCCCTCGCGCAGGTCGGGGCGACGACCGGTCAGCGCGATGAGGATCGCGCCGAAGAGCGGAGTCAGGAGGGCGATGGTCGGCAGGGTGAGCTCCATCGATCAACCTCCCTGTCCGAGGAGGGTCCGCGCGGCCTCCCCCGCGAGGGCGACCGGCCCCGCGGAGTGGACCCCGAACCAGAGGCTGAGGCCGATGAGGATCCAGACGGGCAGCAGCATCGTGACGGGTCCTTCGCTGACCTCCGCGTGTCGGGGGTCCGGGGGGCGGAAGTAGATGATCTCCACGACCCGCCAGACGTAGATCCCGGCGAGGACCGAGCCGATGAGGACGGTCACGGCGAGGGGCCAGTGCCCGCTCGAGAGCAGTCCGCTCAGCAGGTACCACTTGGAGACGAAGCCGGCGGTGCCCGGCACCCCGATCAGCCCGAGCCCACCGACGACGAAGGCGGCGGAGGTCAGGGGCATGCGCCGGCCGAGTCCGCCGAGCGCGGAGAGGTCGGAGCTGCCCAGCCTCCACGCCACCACCCCGACCACGAGGAAGAGCCCGCCCTTCATCAGGGCGTGGTTCACGATGTGGAGGATCGAGCCGGTGACGGCATCGGTCTGCAGCACCGAGAGCCCGAGGACGATGTAGCCGATCTGGGCGACGGAGGAGTACGCCAGGAGGCGGGCGAGGCTCCGCTGGCGGATCGCCACGTAGGAGCCGAAGAGCACCGCGCCGCACGCGCAGGCCATCAGGACGGTGGAGTTCGGCGGCTGGAGGAAGCCGAAGTCGCTCCCGAACACCGTGAAGGTGAAGCGGAACGCCATGTAGATCCCCACCTTGGTCGCGGTCGCGGCGAGCAGGGCGGAGACCGCCGCCGGCGCGTAGGTGTAGGCGTTCGGCATCCAGGTGTGAAGCGGGAAGAGCGCCATCTTCAGCCCGAGGCCGACGGTGATGAAGGCGAAGGAGGTCAGGACCGTCCGGTTGAAGCCACCCTCCGCCTCGCGCATGAGGGTGAGGGTCTCATGGAGATCGGCCATGTTCAGGGTGCCGGTGGCCATGTAGAGATAGCCGACGCCGATCAGGAGGAAGCTCGCTCCGATGCTCCCCATGACGAGGTAGTTGATCGCCGCGGGGAGGGCGCGTCGATCGGTCTCCTTCCCCATCGCGACGAGCGCGTAGATCGTGAGGGAGGAGATCTCGAGGAGGACATACAGGTTGAAGGCGTCCCCGGTGGCGGTGATCCCGAGGAGACCGGTGATCGCGAGGAGCCAGAGTGAGTAGAAGAAGTTCAGCCGATCCGCGGGGATGTCCTTCTCCACGTTGCGTCGGGCGAAGAAGGTGACGACGGTCGCGATGCCCGAGACGAGCGTGATGACGATGGCGCTGAGGGTGTCGACCACGAGCTCGATCCCCCAGGGCGCGGGCCAGTCGCCGAGCGCGTAGGTCCTGGTGCCCGCGGTCGTGACGATCGAGAAGAGCTCGAGGGCGCCGAGGAAGGTGAGCAGCGTGACCGAGCAGGCCCACAGCCACGGGACGCGCCCTCCGCCGGTGAACACCGAGAGGACCCCCCCCAGCAGAGGGACGAGCAGGACGAGGAGGGGGAGGTGGTCGGCGAAGCTCATCCCGCCACCTCCTCGGCTCCGGCGCTCACCGGTGACGGCGCGGGGGCCTCGGCCTCCTCGCGGTCCATGCGGTGGATCTCATCCGCCTCGATCGTCCCGTAGCGCCGCTGGATGTTGACGATGATCGCGAGGGCGACCGCCATGGTGGAGAGGGAGACCACGATCGCGGTCAGGATCAAGACGTGGGGGAGGGGGTTGGCGAAGAGGGTGTCGGGCGGAGTGCCCGGCCCGCGGACCGGAGCGGAGCCGCCCCGGACGACACCCATCGAGATGTAGAGGAGGAAGATCCCGGTCTGGAAGATCCCGAGACCAATCACCTTCTTGACGAGGTTGTGCCGGGCGATCACGGCGTAGAACCCGATCATCATGATCACCACGTACACCCAGTAGTTGTAGGTCCCGAGCAGCTCCAAGGCCTACCTCCTCGCCGCCGTGGCGAACTTGTCGAAGAGGGTCACCATGACCGCTGCCACCGTGAGGGTGACCCCTGTCTCGACGAGGGTCATGCCCATCGCCTCCGCCCCGTGGATGGACTCGGGATCGGTGGCCCCCAGCGCGAGCGAGGAGTAGTCGAGGAACGCGTTCCCCGCGAGGAGTCCGTGGATCCCGACGCCGATGTAGAGCAGCACCCCGAAGGCCATCGTGCGATCGACCCATCGGCGGGGGACCCCTCGCTGGGTCTCCTCGAGTCCGTGCACGAGGGAGTGGAGGATCAGCGCCGCAGCGAGGATCACCCCCGCCTGGAAGCCGCCGCCGGGCCCCAGCTCACCGTGGGAGGCGACGTAGAACCCGTAGACGAGCATGTAGGGGATGAGCATCCGCGCGATGACGCGGGGGACGACCTGGTCCCTCATGCGGCGGCCTCCGTCTCCTTCGGCGGGGAGCGCCGATCCCGGAGCAGCACGATCAGGCAGACCCCCGCGGTGAAGATGACCGCGGTCTCGAACATCGTGTCGTAGCCCCGGTAGGCGGCGAGGACCGCGGTCACGAGGTTCGGGACATGGGTCCCGTAGTCCCCGTGATGCGCGTCTTGTGCAGGATCCCCGTGGATCTCGGAACTCCCGCCGTGGTGCTCCGCGGGCGCGGAGGTGTCCGGCTCGTGGTCGTCGGCGGAGTGGTCGGCCCCGTCATGATGGGCCTCGTCGTGATGGGTGTCGTCATGGTGGTGCGCGACCGGGTGGACCTTGCCCACCTCCTGGGCGATGTACTTCCGGCCCACCGCATCGGTGTGCACCGGAGCGTTCGGGTCGCCGAACGCCGGCATGTCGGTGGTGCCGTAGAGGAGCGCGGCGCCCGTGAGGATCGTGACGAGCAGGGCCGCGCCGTGCGGGCCGCGCGACGGCCGCTCCTCCCGGCCCACCACGATGAGCGTCCCGAGCAGCAGGACGGTGGAGATCCCCGCTCCCACCGCCGCCTCGGTGAAGGCGACATCCATGGCGAACATGTTCGTCCAGACGAGCGCCATCAGGAGGCTGTAGACGCCGAGGAGCAGGGTGGAGGCGAGGAGGTCCCGGGCGCGGATCGTGGCGACGCCGATGACGACCACCAGCGCGAGGAGGAGCAGGTCGACCGGGAAGACGCTATCCATCGCTCTCCTCCTTCCTCGTCCACGGTCGCAGCCCCTCGAGGTGGGCGGCCTGGCTGATCGCGTGGGTGGCGGTGGGGGTCGTGACGAAGAGGAGCACGGTCACCATGACGAGCTTCGCTCCGTCCTCCCACGCGGTCACGAGGGGGAGCAGGCCCAGGAGGACGAGAAGCTGGGCGAGGGTGTCTCCGGTGCCGGCCGGGTGGAGCCGTGAGTAGAAGTCGGGGAACCTCAGGACGCCGATCGCGGCGGTGAGGGCGATGAACCCGCCGAGCGGGAGGAGGATCCACGGGATCGTGTCGATCATGCTCCCAGCCTCCTGAACTCGACGAACTTGAGGATCGCGATGGTCCCGACGAAGTTGATCAGGGCGTAGAGCAGCGCGATGTCGAGGAAGCCGCCCCGATCCTCGAGGAACCCGAGGAGGCAGAGCAGGATCACCGCCTTGGTGCCGATCATGTTCACTCCGAGGATGCGATCGAAGACCCCGGGGCCTCGCAGGGTCCTGATGAGGACGAGGGCGAGGCCGATGAGAACGAGGACGCTGGCGATCAGGACGGGGTTCACCGGGAGGCCTCCTCCATCTGCCGGATCCGCTGCTCCATGTCGCCGCCGAGGAGCGCCCGCTCCGCTCCCTCGGTCAGGGCGTGGACGATGAAGTGCCCCTCCTCGCACCGGACGGTGACGGTGCCCGGGGTCAGCGTGATCGAGTTCGCGTAGAGGGTCCGCGCCACCGGGTGCCGCAGCTCCGTCTCGAGCTCGAAGAGTCTCGGGTCGATGCTGGTGGAGGTGGGGCTCCAGACCCTGCGGACGACATCGATGTTCGCGAGCACGACCTGCCACACGAGCCACGGGATGTACACGAGGAAGGAGAGGAGCCCCCGCGTGGGCTGACCTTCGTCCCCCACGATCTCCAGTCGGGTGCAGAGCCATGCGGTGAAGCCGCAGCAGGCGAGGCCGATCCCCATCAGGAAGGTCGAGTCGGTCTGCCCCGAGAGACAGACCCAGAAGGTGAAGAGGGCCAGAAAGAGGGCGAAGGCGCGCACGGTCGACGCTCCCGTCGTGCTGGTGGATTCCCCGTCGATTCCCCATCCGCTGCGCGGGACGCGCGGCGCTTGGGGGAGTATCCGTGAGGCTCTCTCGCAGGTCCAGAGAACCGGATTGAACGGTGGACTCCGCGCGGCCGGTCGAGGATGGGGTCGAGGGCCCGGGGGCGGGGAGATCGGCTGCGCTGGCAACGCGATCGTCCCGGGGATTCACTGGCGCTCCCGCGCGGCCCGGCGAAGATCCCCGACTCCTCCCGCCGAATCGGAGATCGCACTTGATCGAGCACTGGACCGAAATCGCGGGTCTCCTCGCGGCGCTCTGCTGGGCGATCGGGGGGATGATCTTCAGTCGCCTGCCTCTCGGGGTCGGAGCGATGAACGCGGGGAAGAACACGGTGGGGACCGCCCTCCTCCTCGTCTTCATCGCTCTCTCCAGCCGGGGCTTCGAGACCCTCGGCGCCCTCGGTGGCGATGCGCTGATGCTCCTGGCGATCAGCGGCTTCGTGGGGATCACGATCGGGGATGCCAGTTACCTGCGCAGCATTCAGCTCCTCGGGCCTCGCCGGGCGCTGGTCGTCTCCACGCTCGGTCCCCCCATCAGCGGTGTCCTCGGCTGGATCTTCTTCGCGGAGTTCCTCTCCCTCGAGCAGCTCCTCGGGATGGCGGCGACCCTCATCGGGGTCTCGCTGGTCGTGTGGGAGCGGAGCGGACCGCTGCGAGTGGTCGAGCCCGCTGCCCTGCGCCCCGGTCTCATCCACGGGCTCATCGCCGCGCTCAGCCAGGCGGTCGGCGCGGCGCTGGCTCGAAAGGGGATGGCGGGGCTCGACCCTGTCGACCCGACCGCCGCGTTCGTCCGCATCGCGGTGGCGACCGCGATCGGCTGGGGGCTGGCGCTGCTCACCCAGCGGGGGGGGCGTTGGGCGCGGGAGCTCCTGGCGCCCGGGGTGCGGGGGAGGATCTTCATCGCGAGCTCGATCGGCACCTTCCTCGGGATCTGGCTGAGCCTGATCGCCATTGGGGTGCTCGAGCTCGCCACCGCGAGCACCCAGACTTCGACCGCGCCGATCTTCATGACGATCCTCGTCGCCGTGGTCTGGCGGGAGCAGGTCACCCGGCGCGCCTGGATCGCGACCGCGATCGCCGTCTTGGGGGTCGTCCTGCTCGTGCAGGCCTCCTGAGGGAGCGCGTCAGTCGGAGCCCGCGGAGTCCGTGGAGTCCGGGCGCGGGGGAGCGGTCTCGGGGGCGAACTCCGCCGGAGAGTGGATCTCGATCGGCTGATCCGGGTGCAGCACCCGCCAGCGACGGACTGCCTCCGCATTGCCGAAGAGGACCACCTGGGACCGCCCTTCCCGGTGGGTCGCGAGGACGCAGATCTCCTGCTCCTCGAACTGCGGCCAGATGTACTCCCGCAGGTAGCGTCGCTTGCCGACCACCGCCCGCGCTCCATCGCCCGCGAGGAAGGCGAGGGTCTCCTCGGGCTTGAGCACGGTCTCGAAGTGGGTCGCGCCGCTGTGCAGGAGATAGGTGCCGTTCAGGCGCATCGCGTAGATCGCGACGATGCCGTCCGCCTCCAGCAGACTCCGCATCTCCTCGCCGAACTCGTTCGGTCGGATGAAGTCGTCCCGAAAGCCCTCGATCACCACGCTCCGCGTGAAGTTCGCCGCCGTCCCCAGGAGCAGCAGCGCGAGGAGCAGCGCCCGCGGGCTGCCTCGCCTCGCGAGGCCCGCGACCCACCCGAGGGTGGCGGCGACGAAGAGGCCGACCCCGACGAGCCAGCCACTCTCGAGCGCGGCGGTCATCGCCGCGTCCGTGCCCTCCGGGGCCGTGATCACGCCGGGGAGCATGCGCCCGGCGAGGCCGATGAGCGCGATCACGAGTCCGGCCACCGAGAGTGCCGTCGCGAAGACGCGGACCGCCACGACCGTGCGGCGCCAGCCGATCGTCGCGAGGGAGTCCTGCCGGAGCCAGAGATCGAAGGCGACCCCGAGCCAGACCGCGAAGCCCGGGAACGCCGGGAGGAGATACTGGGTCCGCTTGCTCGAGATCAAAGAGAGGAGGAGGACGATCGTCACCCACCAGAGGAGAGGATAGCGGAGGGGGCTCTCCTCCCGCTGGAGCGCCCGACCTCGTCCTCGTCCGGCGGTGAGCCCGCTCCCGAGGCTTGCCACGAGGGCGAAGGGGATGAGCAGGCTCCAGGGGAGCGAGGCGACGGGCCACTGCCTGAGGTAGTAGTGAAACTCACGGGCATGCGGGGCATCCGCCGCGGCGGCGCGCTCCGCGACGTGATGGCCGAGCATCTTGCCGACGAAGGGGTCCCCGTAGTGCTGCGCCATCGGGACGAACCAGAGCCCGAGGACGAGGAGGGAGACCGCCGGCATCCAGAGGATGGCCGGGCTGAGGAGTG
>JAFMMO010000267.1 GCA_017859655.1 Pseudomonadota bacterium
AGAAGAGTCCCGAGGGTCCCGAAGCGGACCGGGACCCGGTAGGGAAGGAGATGCGATGGTCGGGCACGCAGCGAACTCGCAGCGGCGATGCCGCGCCGGCCGCCTCCTCCTCCCTCTGCTCCTCCCCTTGTCCGGCCTCGCGAGCCTCCCGGCGCAGTCCGATCCGATCCCCTCCAGCCCACCGCCCTCGGCATCGCCGCCGCCGCCGGCGAGCGAGACCCCGTCCGCCGCGCTCCGCGGTGCCCGCCTCCGCTCCCTCGATGAGGAGTTCCGGCGAAGCGTCGAGACCTTCTTCGCCACCGCCGCGGAGGGGGAAGCAGCGATTCTCGATGGTGAGGAGCTCGACCCGGCGGAGAATCCGATCGCCCGATTCGTACCGCGCTACCGCTCCTTCGCGGAGGAGCACGCCGGCACCCCCGAGGCGATCCGCGCGTGGGTCTGGATCGTCGAGAACGCGGGGCGCGCGCCGCGCTTCCGCGCCGCCGCGATCCACGCGCTGGAGGTCCTCGCGGAGGGCTACCGGGACCATCGAGGCCTCGCCCCGCGCATCCGCTTCCTGCACGACTGCCGACCGGGGCCGGCGGTCCGGACCTTCCTCGAGACGGTCTGGCTGCACTCCGAGATCGATGCGAACCGCGCCGCCGCCGGATACGGGCTCGCGCGCTCCCGCCTCCAGGACGAGACCCTCGATCGGACGGAGCAGGTCTCCGCCGCGCGCCCGCTCCTCGTCGCGCTCATCGAGTTCCACGCCGACCTCCCCTTCCATCGCGAGGTGACCTACGGCGAGCGCGCCTCCGGGGACCTCTTCGAGCTCGATCACCTCGGACCGGGAGACCTCGCTCCGGAGCTCGACGGGATCGACCTCGCCGGTCGACCGATGCGACTCTCCGAGCATCGAGGCCGCGTCGTCCTCCTCGTCTTCCGCGGCGACGACGAGCCGCTCCCCGCGGAAGATGCGGCCCCGCTCCTCGCGGGCCGGTTCCGGGACGAGCCCTTCCAGGTCCTCGAAGTCCTGCCCGCGCGGGAGCGGGTCCGCACCGCGGTCCGGCTCGAGGATGCGCGAGAGGGGTGGCGGGATGATCAGCCCCCGGGCGCGTGGGCGCGCCGCTGGAACATCCGGCGCTGGCCGAGCACCTTCCTCCTCGATGCGGAGGGGAGGATCCGGGGACGCGATCTCGACTTGTGCGCGCTGGAGGAGCGGATCGAGTCCCTCCTGCCCCGCCCGCGGACTCCCGCGGGTCCCTGATCCAGGCTTCCGCCTCTCCCCGCTTCTCTCGCCGGTCCGACTCCAGCCCCGCCTCCGGCGGGACGATAAGGAAGATGGAGCGGAGCACACCGCTCCCCGCCGGACCGGGAGGAGGGAGACACCCTGATGAGGACCGCACACGCCCCTCCCCACTCCCCTCTCTGGCCGCTCCCCGGGTCGAGGCGCCCCGATCCGGCCGAGGCGCTCCGCGCCCTCGCGCTCCCCGCCGCCCGCGCCCTTCTCTCTCGCCTGGACCGGGACCCCGACTCGCCCACCGCCGGGAGCTTCGATCCCCGGGGCGAGTCCCCGGCGTCCGTCACCGCCGCGGGGATCCTCGCCCTCGCGGCGATCGAGCGCGGGACGCTCCCCCTCACCGTCGTTCGGCGGTCGGCGCAGTGGCTCGATCGAGCGATCGGCGCGGTCGCCGCGACCTCCCTGCGCGACGGCGCCATCGATCCGCGCCCCCTCCACGCGGCCCTGACCGTCCTCACGCCAGCGGACGCCTCGGCCCCTCGGGCGCTTCCGTGGCGCGCCCTCGCCCGCCGCGTGACCGCGCTCGCGACCCGATCGCCTCTCCCCTCTCCCATCGACGAGGCTCACCGAATCGTGACCCTCGTCCGCGCCCTGCGGCTGCCGCCGCTCCTCCTCGACGAGTGGGTCGCATCGCGGGCCTCGAGTGCGACAGCCGCGCTGCTGCGGCGTCAGAGTCCGGAGGGGTGGTTCCCCGAGAGCGGGGCCTGCGATGCCGAGGCGGGACTCCGCCTGCTCGACCCCCTCACCGAGCTGGCCGCGCTGTCCGAAGACCCCGAGCTCGAGGGAGCGATCGACTCGCTCCTCCGCTTCCTCACCTCGATCCCCACGCGGGACGCACGCCTCCCGGCCTCCGCGCATCGACAGGCTCGACCGCTGCACGGGATCGTGGGCCTGGTCCGTCTGGCCCAGACCCATCCCGTCGCCACCTGGCTCCTCGAAGGGAACCTCCCCGACCTCGACCTCGCTCCCGCGCCGGAGACGACGGCGAGCCTCCTGAGCGCGCTCCCTCACCTCACGGGACTCGTCCCTCCCATCCCGCCCCGGCTCCCCGCGGAGACCTGGTGGCCGGAAGCCGGGCTCTGGGTCGTGCGGCCCCAGGGGCGCGTCTGGGAGGCGATCGTCCACGGGAACGACGGCGGGGTCGTGGAGCTGCGCCGCCCGGGAGGAGAGCCGCGGACCGCGCTCGGCTGGCGACTCCGTCAGGGTGGACGATCGTGGGAGACCACGCACCGCGCCGGGGGCTGGGAGCTGAAGAAGGAGGAGGGGCGACTCACCGTCCGGGGGTGCGCGACGCCGCGGTCGCAACCGCGGACTCGGGTGGGGAGACTTGTCGCCCGGATCGCGCGCTGCCTCCCTCGGGAGAGCCCCCCCGAGGTCGAGCGTCGGATCGAGCTCGACTCCTGCGGAGTGGTGATCTCGGACCGGCTCCCTCCCCTGCAGGGCGGCAGCGCCGACGGCATGCCGGGCGCCACACCGGAGGCCCGCGCCCTGGAAGGCACCACGCCCCCTCGCCTCTCCCTCGACGAGGGAGCCCGCCCCACCATCGCGTGGCAGGGGGAGACCGACCCGCGGGAGGAGACCCTCCTCTAGAGGGCCGCCGCGCGCGGGAGCACCAGGGGCGGACTCTCTGCCGTTGTTCGGCGTGCCGGACCGGGAGCGGTCCCCGGGAATCCACCGGGCCGGTTCGACGGGAGAGGAGCACCTCCCGCAGTCTCCGGGTACCGTCCCACCCCGGTTTGTGGACCCAGCTCCGTGCCCGTCTTCGGGGCGGCCTCGCGTCGGCGCCCCTCTCCCGATCGTGCGGCGGATCGAACTCGGGGCCGGAGGTCTGAAGATCATCGCCCCCCTGCCCGCCCTCCGCGGAGGCTGGGCGACGCCTCCCCCCTCGGGGGCGAGCCCGCGCTCACCCCGTGGTGGGAGGAGCGGCCCCTCCGCGACGACGGGGCGCCGGTCGACCTGCGGGAGGGGGCCCGGGTGACGCGGAGATGGCAGCCGCTCCCCGAGCTCACCGAGAATGGTGCGCTCTAGGGACGCTCAGATCCGGGGAACATCGGGTCGGGCGGGGGCGGCTCCGGGATCCGCCGCCGACGCCGCCAGAGGGGCGCGCTCCACATCTCATGGAGAGTGGCGAGGGAACCGAGGAGCAGGGAGAGCAGCACGGCGCTGCCGCTCGCGATGAGGAGCGGGGGGCGCAACGAATCGTCGCCCGGTCCGATCAGCCAGGGCGCGCCGAGCGTGCCGAGCAGCCCTCCGAATCCGAGGACCGTCAACCCGATCTTGGTGCGCGATCGATGGGGGGTCAGCTGCACGAGGTGCAGCACAACGAAGAGGAGCATCGCGAGAGAGAAGACATGATCGTGCGTGAAGGCGAGGAGCTCCGCGCGCGACTTCGCGACGCGCAGCACGGTCGCGTCGAAGTCGGTCTCGTTGCCGTGGATCCACTCCACCGCGTGCCGCGGGCCGAGCCCCCCGGCGCGACCCGCATACTGCGCGATCGCCACCCCGATCCCGATGATCACGCAGAGAAGGAACGCGGTGACGAGGACCCGGGTGGAGTGGTCCGCCCGCGCGAGGGTGAACCCGCGCTCCTTGAAGGGTCGCGTCACGGCGACTCCTCCGCCGATTCGATCCGGACCACCCTCCGCACTCCGGGAGGCCCCCCCGCGATCCTCTCCTCGAGCCCGGGGACAAGGGCGCAGGCGG
>JAFMMO010000062.1:0-5418 GCA_017859655.1 Pseudomonadota bacterium
CTTCCGAGGTCTGTACACCCGTCGCGAGGCGCGCTTCGCGTCGGCGGAGGAGGTGCGCGCGGCGATGGGCGCAGGGCCTCCTCCCGTGCCGACCCCCGCTGGCTCCGAACCTCCCGCCGACGCCGGGGGAGCGGACGGTGGCGCTCGTGATGCGAATCCTCCGCCCACGGAGCAGCTCGGCCGAGAGGTCGGGACGGCGTCCGCATCCCGCCCGGTCGGGGCCCGGTCTCGCCCCTCGAAGACAGTCGCGGCGGGCCTCTTCGTCCGGGGCTGCGCGGCCGTCCTGGATGTCGCTCCGGTGATGATCCTCTTCACCCTGATCCTGCTCCTCCGGATCCGCCTCGGGGGGGCTCACCCGGGGCTCATTTTCCTGATGTCCTACAGCGCGTACCTCGCCCTCACCCACGCCTTGTGGGGAAGGACGCTCGCCAAGACGGTGCTGGGCCTCAAGGTGGTTCGGACCGATGGCCGGTCGGTCGGCCCTCTCCGCGCTCTCGCCCGGGCGCTGCTCTTCTGGGCCTCCGTCCTCCCGCTCGGCTTCGGCCTCTGGATCGTCCCCTTCCAGCGCAGCAAGCGCGCGCTCCACGACCTGCTGGCGGGGACCCGCGTCATCTACCACCGGTGATCGACACGAGAGGCAGCGAGGCGGGGCGCCGTCCTCAGCGGTGCGGCAGCGCCCCGTGCAGGGGGATTCCGTACCGATCGAGGCGTCGGTAGAGATTCGTCTTGGGGATCCCGAGGCGTCGTGCGGCTTCCGCCTTGTTCCCTCCCGCCTCCTGGAGCACCTGGAGGATCACTCCTCCGAAGAGGACTTTCTCGAGTCGCCCGAGGTCGTTCCCGAGCTGCTCCCGAACCTGCCGGGTGAGGGTGTGGGAGAGGGGGTCGTGGCGGACCCGGGGGGAGAGGTCATCCGGAGTGACCACCTCCCGGGTGAGGGCGCAGGCCCGCTCGAGTTCGTTCCGGAGCTCGCGCAGGTTGCCGGGCCAGGTGGCGGCCTGCAGGACCGCCAGCGCGTCCGGATCGACCTCCGGCGGAGGGACCCCCTGGCCCTTCGCGATCTCATCGAGGAAGTGCGCGACCAGGAGGGGGATGTCCTCCTTGCGCTCTCTCAACGGCGGGAGCTCGATGCGCACGACATCGAGTCGAAAGAGGAGATCGGCTCGGAAGCGGCCTCGCTCGACCTGATCATCGAGGTCCCGGTGCGTCGCGCAGACCACCCGGAAGTCGACCGGCCTCGGGTCGATCCCGCCGAGCCTGCGCACCTCACGCTCCTGAAGCACCCGCAGGAGCTTGCTCTGGAGCTCGGTGCCCATCTCTCCGATCTCGTCCAGGAAGAGGGTCCCGTGGTGCGCCTCCTCGATGAGTCCCGCCCGAGCACGACTCGCGCCGGTGTAGGCGCCCTTCTCCGTCCCGAAGAGCTCGCCTTCGAGGAGGCTGTCCGACAGCGCGGCGCAGTTCTCGCTCACGAAGCGCCCGGTCCGGCGGGAGTGCCGGTGGACCGCCCGCCCGACGAGCTCCTTTCCGGTCCCGCTCTCTCCCAGCACGAGGACCGACACGCCGGTCGGCGCGACCTTCTCGATCAGCTGGAGGGTCCGCAGGAGATTCGGCGAGGTGCCGATGAACTCCGCGAACCCCGGCGGGCGCGTCGGGGCGGACTCCTTCTCCTCTCCGCCCCCCGCCTCCAGCTGCCACGCCTCCGCGAGTGACCGGAGCAGGTCAGCAGGGATCGGCAGGGGAGGGGAGTTTCCTTCCCCGGCGCAGAAGAGGACCACCGGACGCGGCCCCGCCGCGACGGCGGCGATGCGGCCCTCCTCGAAGACGCCACCGGGCGCTGTCTTGAGGGAGCCGGGGGAGAGCTGGAGGGGGAGTCCGCTGCCGATCCCCACGATGATCTCGGCGGGGACCCTCGGTCCCTCGAATCGGTATAGGGCGGCCCCCGTCGCCTCCGTGCGGCTGGAGACCGCGCGAAGTGTCTGGAGAAGTCGTCGTGCGGTGGGCTCCGGCGGGGGAGAGGGCGGAGAGAGGCAGTCGGCGGGGACCGAGGGGGCGACGGCGGTCGGTCGGAACGAGGACATCGGGACCTCCAGGGCGGTGGAGGAGGGGCCCCGGCTCCCGAGGCGGGAGCGGAGAGCCCATCCGGGGACGCTCGACGACGAGGGAGGTCTACCCCGTCGATTGCAAAAACGCAATCCCCGTCCGCTGGCGGTCTCCGCCTCGTTTCCCCCCCTCAGTTGACACCCTGAGGGCCGCCCGATATTTTCTCCACCCCTCCACTGAAGCGGCCGCCTCCAGCAGCCGAAGATTCAGGGAGCAGACCGATCCCCGGTAGCTCAGCGGTAGAGTAGGTGGCTGTTAACCACTTGGTCGTTGGTTCGAATCCAACCCGGGGAGCCATGCGCGCCCTCGCCTCACCAGGCGGGGGCGCTTTCCTCTTGATCGGGTGCCCCGCCCGACCCTCGCCGACCTTTCGATCTTGACCGGGTTCCGGGACCGAGGGCGGCCGTTCGGTGCAGGGGGGTGTCTCAGAGCTCGAGATCGAGCTCCACCGGCTCCGCGCTGCGCACCCGGACGGGGAAGCTCCGCTCCCGGCCGCCCGACTGAAGAATGAGGCGGTAGGAGCCCGGGTCGACCTGAGGAAAGCGGCACGCGCCGCTCCGGTCACTCTCCGTCCGAGCGAGCACTTCCCCGGAAGCGCGAGAGAGCAGCACCCGAGCCCCGCGGATCGTGGCCCCCTCACGGTCCAGCACCCGGCAGGTGAGGGTCGCCACCGGCGCCAGCTCGATCGTGACGGTCGGCGTGGTCCCTCCCGCGGGGATCTCGAGCTCGATCCGGCCGGTGCGGAAACCGTCGCGGGACACCTCGAGGATCGTCGCTCCCGCCGCCAGTCCGGCGATCCGAAGTCGACCATCCGGTCCGCTCCTCCAGCGGAACGGGAGCCGCGCCCACGGCGGGCTGTCTTCGGCCGGCTCCCGCTGACTGACCTCGACGGTCGCCCCCGGGAGCGGTGCGCCCGAGGGATCGATCACCGTTCCCACGACCTCCTGCCCCGGGGGGAGGGAGACGGAGAGCTCGGCCGGTCCGGCCCCGATCGAGATCGTGCGCAGCATCCGCGCGCGGTCCTGCGCCTCGATCCGGATGCGTTGGGCACCGGCCGGGATCTTCCGGAGCTCGGCCATTCCGTCGACATCGCTGACGGCGCGGTCGAGCTCCTCCGCGGTGGGTCCGAGTCGCACGACCCGGGCGCCGGAGACGGGGCGTCCGTCCAAAGCGTCGAAGACCGAGACGGTCAGCCGAGTCGACGGTCGCAGGGTGAACCGGAGCGGGCCCTCCTTCGGGTCGATCCAGGCGGTCTCCTCCTGCGAGAATCCGGGGGCGGTCGCCCTCACCTTCACGGACCCGGGGGTGAACCCGCGGACCTCGAAGCGCCCGTCGGCATCCACCGATGACGAGTAGGGGTTGGCGAAGCGATCGAAGAGAATCACCGAGGCACCCTCCGGCACGCGCCCCGCCTCGCTGAGCACGACCCCTTCGAGGGCGTTCGCGCTCGTCATGTCCTCGACCAGCAGAGCGGTCTCCCCCTCCACCAGCACGACTTCACCCCGGCGAGAGCCGGCCCCCGGGCACTCGATCGTGTAGTCGTGCCGACCGGGGAGCAGTCCCTCGAAGAGATGGGTCCCCGTGTCATCGGTGAGGGCGCTCGGACGAACGCCGACGGAGCGGGTCGTGGACTCATGCCGGAGCTCGATCCAGGCGCCGGCCGCCGGAGATCCATCGAACCGGACGCGGCACCTGAGCGCCGCTCCGGGTGTGAAGGACAGGTCGAGCTCCAGCGCCTCTCCCGGGCGGGTGAGAGGGAGCGGGACCTTGTCGCCGAAGCGAAAGCGAGGATGACGCGCCGAGACCTCGAAGCTCTCTCCTGCCCGCGGGATGGGGATGAGGTAGCGCCCATCCTGGTCCGTCTGGGTGAACACATCCCATGCACCTTCATCTTCGGCGGAGGTGATGACGACCCGGGCCGCGGGGAGGGGGTTCCCCGCAGGGTCGAAGGTTCGCCCGGAGAGGACGGAGGTGGGGGAGAGGACGAGATCGCCGAGCTCCTCGGGGGAGGAGTCCCCGAGCGGCTCGATGCGACGCTCGGACCCGGGGGCGAAGATGTGGACCGCGCTCGCCGCGCCCCCGAGTCCGCTGCCCGGGGCGGGACACCCCGAGAAGCGGCCGTCCCGATCGGAGATGAGGGCGCCCGCCGCGGCGGTGGCGCCGAGGTAGTTGTCCTTCTGGAGTGCGCCGCTCGCGGGATCGCTGAAGCCGGCGAGATCCCGGGGGGCGCGGAGCTCCACGGAGGCCCCTTCGATCGGTCGCCCGCCCGGGTCGATGACGCGTCCCCGCACCTCGGGCATGCGCTGGAGCGTGACCTCCTTCGGCTCGACAGGGTTGATCAGGACCACCGCCGCCGAGGAGAAGCAGGGGTGGGAGAAGGTGGCGAGCGCTCCGCCGTACTGGTTCGCGACGACCTCGAACCGCCCCTGTTCGTCGGAGACGACCGACCCGAGCTTCCCAGCGGAGCGAACGACGACACCGGAGAGGGGGAGACCGGCTTCGTCGAGGACGACGCCCGGGAGCACCCCGCCCGGCTCCAGGGTGAAGTCGAGGGGCAGGGCCGCGGCGGTCTCGCTGAAGAAGTCCTCCTTCAGCTGCGGCACGAAGCCGAACTTCTCCACCAGGATCGTGTACACGCCGGTCGGCACGTGGTCGAACCGGTACTGTCCGGATGCGTCGGTCGAGACGACATCCTGACGGATCGCCGGGGTCAACAGCTTCCCCTTCAGACCGGGCTCCCGCAGGAGGAAGAGAGTCGCGCCGCGAATCGGGAAGCCCTGCGGGTCGACGACGAGTCCTTCGATGGGGACGCCGGCGGTTAGGCGCAGGACCTTGGGCCGTGTCTCGATGCGAACCGGGTCCGCGCCTTCCCGGGGAAGACAGTTCACCCCGGGCTCCCAGACGGAGTAGGTCGTCTCGATCCGACCGTGGTCGGGAGACCCGGCCCGGACCACGTAGTCGAGCGCGGGGAGCGTGGAGATGCGCGCGAAGCCGGCGGAGTCGGTCCACAGCTCCGCGGCGGGGGGATTCAGGATGAGCTCCCAGATCCGGGACACCGAGAGCGGGACATCGGCGGGCCGCTCACTGCGCTCTCCGAGGAAACCGCTCAGAGTGATACGAGCGCCCTCGACAGGTCGCTCGTCCCCCAGGACCCGGAGCTGCACGTCCAGCGCGGGGCGGAGTCGGATGGCGATGTCGGCGGAGAACTCGGAGCTCCCCGGACACGAGATGAGGAGGCCATCGGTCGACCAGACCGAGGCCACCGACGAGGCGCAGACGAGGTAGGTCCCCTCCGGAACGGAGGGGAACCGAAAGACGCCC
>JAFMMO010000062.1:5428-16203 GCA_017859655.1 Pseudomonadota bacterium
CATCCGCGGTGGTCTCGGACTCGTCCGTCCAGCTGTCCGTCAGGTCGGAGAAGAGGACGAGCGCGTCGCTGGTCAGATCGAGCTGGAACACCGATCCCGCGAGAGAGGAACCGGTGGAGGAGAGGCGGGCGGGCCAGCGCACCCGGAGCAGGCGCACGCGTGCCCCCCCGGCCGAGAGGCCCTCCGGCGTCAGCACACTGCCGCGGATCGTCCCTCCGCCCGAAGACGGGGGTTCCTCGTCCTCCCCAGTTCCGGAATCCCTGAAGTCTGAGGCTGGCGCCGCGCGGCCCGACCGAGCCGGATCCTGCTTCGCGCCGCTCCCCGGATCGGGAAGGAGAAAGAGGGCGACTCCGGCCAGGAGGAGCAGCGCGATGGCGAGGGAGATCCGCAGCGGCACGAGGTCTCTCTTTCGATGAAGCGGAGGTCACCCGCGCTGGGTCGCGTCCTTCTGCGACTGCGCGGCTGAGGCGTTGCGCGAGGGCGCTGCGTGACGGCGCTAAGTGGCCTGGGGCCCCCTCACGACCGGGACGGAGCGAGAGGCTGTGTTCCAGCCTGCGGAGTCACGGCTCGCAATTCAAGGAGGTGTCGGACCGAAGAGGTCGAGAGCGCCTCACGGAGCCGCGGCTGCGGGCCCGCGACCTCGAGATTGTGGATCCCACGCCCCGTCGGCGGCGACCGCTTGCTCACCGCGGAAGTGCAGGGGTCGGGCGTGCCCTTCTCTGGCGTGCCCTTCTCAGCTGGGACCGGTGTGACGCGATCGCGGAAGTCCCCCTGCGGTTCACCCGTTCCGGACCGCGCAGCGCTCCGGTCGAGCCCGATCCGGACCCGCGGCAGGAGTGGGGTGCATCGCGATCCGGAGCTGCGGGACTGGCCCTCAGCGCGGCCGGAGGAGGGAGCGGGTCGCCTGCATGGCGATCCGGTTCGAGAGGACCGGGCAGCTCTCCGCACAGATCGCCTCGATCTCCGAGGGCTTCCGCGGGTCGAGGGTCAGGAGCGCCTCCGGGATGTCGGTGTCGGTCAGCTCTCGGGCGACGTCGACATTCTTCAGGCCCAGGGTCTTCACGGTGATCCGCTCCAACCGGTCGGAGAGGACCTCCACCTCGAGGATCCTGGAGATCGCGCCGAGGCGGTCTTCGGGGGCCACCGTGTTCACGTGGGAGGAGTGGAGGAGGGTGTCGTCGAGCACCTGCTTCAGCTCCCGGTCCGCCGCCGCGAAGATCAGGGACTGGACGAACCCGCCGCAGACGACGATCCCATCCCGCCCGTAGCGCTGGGCGTCCCAGTGGATCGGGTGGGTGTTGCGGTAGATCGTCGAGAGCGCGAGGTTCTCCGACCAGCCGAGGGGTCGCACCATCGGATGAAGGATGAGGCTCCCCACCTCCCACTCGGGGGAGGGAGCGGTCGGGAAGGTGGCCACGCCGCTGAAGTGATCGATCAGGGTGGTGGTGGGAGCCTGGAAGAGGCTCTCCTGCCCGGGGGGGCTCGCCGCCGTGGTCTCGCGGTGGGTGACCGGGAGGGGATCGTAGTAGGAGCGCTTCTTCAGGGAGAAGACACGCTCGTCCCTCTGGTTCACGAGGATGTGGGTCGTGTGGATGACGCTGGCGTCTCCGCGGGACGTGTTCGCCAGTCCGTCGACCCTCGTGAAGCTGCGGAGCGTGTCCCCATAGGCCACCGGCTTCTCCTGGCGCGCATCCTCAAGGCCGAGGTGGAGGCGACAGCTCTGGGAGAAGGGCTCCACCGAGAAGCAGAGGGTCATGTTCAGGAGCATCGCCGGCGGGACCGGGATCGCGTCGAAGCCACAGCTCGCAGCGTACTCCCGGCTCGTTGTGAGCCGGCTGGAGGTGGGGAAGACGGACTGCCACTGGAGGCGCCACGCCTCATCGATGGTGATCTCGTAGGGGCTCTCGAGGATCTGGCCGGGGGCGGCGGTCTCCAGGTCGAGTCCGTAGCGAGGCATTGTTCCCTTCATCAGGCGACCTCCCGGTGCTGCAGTGCGTGTTGGGCGAGAATCCGCCGCGCCTTCTTCAGCATGGGAGGGCCGATCATCCTCCCGTTCAGGACGGCGATGTTCCCCTGCTCCTCCACGGCGGCGACGACCCGGCGGGCGTGCTCCAGCTCCTCCAGCGTGGGGGAGAAGACACCCAGAGCCGCTTCGGCCTGGGAGGGGGTCAAGGCGAGGCAGCCGTCGAACCCCCGCCGCTTCATGCGGGCTCCATGTTCGCGGAAGCCGGGCGCATCATCCAGCTGCAGGTAGAGGGTGGAGACCGCCGCGAGCTGAAGGGCGCGGGCCACCTGCAGCAGCTTCCCCTGCGCCTCTCCGTAGCACTCCTCCGTCATCTCCGCGTGCATCTCCACGCAGTAGTCGACATGCCCGAAGACCAGCCCCACGATCCGCTCCGAGCTGCGGGCGATCTCCTCCAGCGCGAGGATCGCGCCGGGGCGCTCGATCAGCGGGATCACGGCGATCCGACCGTTTGGAAGCGAGAGCTCGGCCTCCTTCCGCCCGAGCTGCTCCGCCAGCTGCTCCACCTCCTCGGCGGACTGGACCATCGGAAAGAGGATCCCGTCGAGGTCGGGGTGGATGCACGCCTCGAGATCCCGACGCATCTCCTCCGGCTGATCGGGTCCGTTGATCCGGAGCAGCACCGTGCGGTCCCGAAACAGGCCCAGGCGGAAGAAGCGCCGGAGCTGCTGTCTCTGCCAGCTCTTTCGGTCGACGGAGACGCCGTCCTCCAAGTCGAGGATCAGGGTCACGCCGGGCGCGATCGAGCGGATCCGCTCGGGGGACGCGCTGGCCTTGATGAACAGGAGACTGCGGAAGTGGTGCGGTCCGAGATGGGGGTGCGGGTGGCGGGTGGTCATGATCTTCCTCCTCCTCACCCGCTCCATCCGGAACGCCGGAGGAATGTGACCGAGAAAATCCAAGGATGCGGATCCCCGAGGCAGCTCGGACGGTCCTCCTCCTCGAAGACCCTGCCCGAGACCTCTCCGACGGGGCATAATCGCGGGGTCTCCCTCCCCCGCCCCGGGTCGTTTCACCTGGGGCTCCCTCGTGCGCCCGGACAAGGAGAAGCGCGGATGCCCGAATGCCTCCTCACCCCCCTCCGCTTCCCCGCCGGTCTCGTCGTGCCGAATCGTCTCTGGCTGGCGCCGATGACGAATCTGCAGAGCCACGCGGATGGGTCCCTCTCCGAGGATGAGCTCGCCTGGCTCGTCGCCCGGGCGCGCGGCGGGTTCGGGGTGATCGAGTCCTGCGCCACCCATGTCTCCCTCGACGGGCAGGGGTGGGCGGGGGAGTGGGGGATCTTCTCGGACGCGCTCACCCCCGGCTGGCGTCGGGCCGCGGAGTCGATCGGGGAGCAGGGGTCCCACCTCTTCGCCCAGCTCTTTCATGCGGGGGAGCGCGCGTTGCGCGAGGAGGGGCGTCGACGCCTGAGCTGCACGGCGATCCCGGGGGAGGAGGTCGCCGAGGCGACCGAGGCGGAGATCGAGCGCATCATCGAGGACTTCGCCCGGGGGGCGGAGCGGGCGGTCGAGGCGGGTCTCTCCGGGGTGGAGCTCCACGGCGCCCACGGCTACCTCCTCTGTCAGTTCCTGCGCGCGGACCGGAACACGCGAGGGGATCGATGGGGGGGGAGCTACGAGAATCGGCTCCGGCTCATCCGGACCGTGATGCGGACGGTGCGCTCCCGCGTCCCCTCCACCTTCGTGGTCGGGGTGCGCCTCTCGCCGGAGAACGGCACCTTCCTCTCCGGGCTCGACCTCGATGAGAGCCTGCGCACCGCGGCCGTCCTCTGTGAAGAGGGGGCGGACTTCATTCACATCTCGCTCTGGGACTCGAAGGCGATGACCGCGAAGCGGCCGGAGCAGCACCCGGCGCGGGCCTTCCGCGAGGCGCTCCCCGCCGAGGTGCCCGTGATCACGGCGGGGGAGATCTGGACCGCCGAGGATGCCCGTGGCCAGCGGGAGCACGGGGCGGACGCGGTGGCGCTCGGTCGCGCGGGGATCACGACCCCCGACTGGCCTCGCCGGGTCGCGGCGGAGGGGGGAGAGCCGCTGCGCCCCCCCGTGACCGCGGAGCAGCTCCGGGAGCGCGCGCTCGGGGAGAAGTTCGTCGAGTACATGCGCCGGTGGCCGGGGTTCGTGACGGAGGAGGAGAGCTGATGTCGGGGACGCAGAGGCTCGGAGTCCTGCTCCTCCTCGCGCTCGCCTTCGCGGCGGGCTGGAGTCTGTCGAGGAGGGTGCCTCCCTCCGGCGAGAGCCCTCTGCCGGCCCAGCCCGGGTCCGCGACGGCAGCGCCAGTGGAGAGCCCCGAGGCGAAGACCGCGGCGTCGGTCCCGCGAGGCGGGGACGGTGGGGGGGCGCCGCCGCAGCTCGCGGCAACCCCGAGCCCGCCCTCCGGCCGGATCGGGGCGCGCGATCTGTCCGGGTTCGAGCTCCTGGAGGAGGAGCAGGACCTCTTCTCCATCCTCCAGCTGATCTTCGACCTGATCCGAAGTCGGGACTTCGCCCGGGCGGACCAGGCGATCCAGCGGACCCTCGACGGCCTGAACGGGGGGAAGATCGACTCCCCCCTCTGGAAGGGGGCCGCGTCCGTCCCCCCCACGCTGCTGCGGCTCTTCCAGGAGGATGCAGAGTCCTCGATGGAGTATCTGCTGCACCTCGCCCGGGCCGAGACGCTCCCCGTCCTCCTCAAGGATCTGCTCCACGAGGTGCTGGAGGGGGAGATGGGCACGCTGCTCCTCGGTCTGAACGACGGCCGCCTCGACCCCTGGGTCGCCGAGCTCGTCCCCTACTATCGGGAGCGCATCGCGGGGTGGAGCCGCTCGACCTACTCGGACCGCGAGGTGGTCCGCAGTCTCGGGCTGATCCCGACGGAGGAGGCGGCCCTCGTCCTGGTCGACCTGCGAAGCTGGGCCGCTTCGAACCTGAAGCTGGACCTGATCCAGGCCCTCGCGACCAACGGTACGGCACCCGCGCGGGCCGCGCTCCGGGAGTGGGGACAGGAGGAGACGAACCGGCGCTTTCGCCGCGCGATCGACGATGCCCTGCGCCTGCTCGAGCCCTGAGCTGGCTCGGCAGAACTCTACCGAGGGCGCCCCACCGGGTTCCCCGCGATTCGGACGATCGCGTCGGTGACTTCATGCGGGTCGAGGAGGGCCGGGACGGCCGCCCACCAGTTCGTCCGGTCGTTTCCGAAGGTCACCACGCCGGCGTGCTCGGTCCGGTCCGCATCGATGACCGGATCCAGGTCATACGCCCCGAGAACCCAGCGCAGTGTCTCGATCTCTTCGTAGTCGCCGGTCAGGTGGTACCAGCCGGTCCAGTCGTCGGAGTGGATTCGACGATAGGCGGCGAGGGCGGTGGGGTCGTCCCGCTCGGGGTCGATGCTGATGGAGAGGAAGACGATCTCGTCTCCCATCCGATCCCCGAAGAGCTTCTGAACCTTCACGAGGTTCTCGGTGATGCCGGGTCAGATCCCGTCGCACGTCGTGTAGAAGAACTGGATCACGACCGTTCGATCGCGCACGAGATCGGAGTAGAAGCGGTGAGACCTTCCCCGGTGATC
Source organism: Pseudomonadota bacterium (assembly GCA_017859655.1). GTDB lineage: Bacteria > Planctomycetota > UBA8108 > UBA1146 > UBA1146 > JAFMMO01. Next base: position 10,998 of record JAFMMO010000062.1, read on the forward strand.
GACGAGGCGGGTGTCGGGGAATCGGTCGCTGTATCGCCCTCGGGGCTCCGCGTGGGGACGGGCCCTCGCTCCCTTGTCGACGAACTCCGGGGCGGGCGCGGGACCCGGGTCGACCGTGGGCGGGTGCGCGCACCCGCCGAGGATCGACCCGAGTCCGAGAGTCGCGGCGAGAAGGATGCCGCGCATCACCGATCCTGCTGATCTTCCGGGATCGGCGACTCCGGAGTGAGCTGGTTCCCCTCCGGATCCCAGTTCCCGCCGTCGGGGATGCAGACGCCGTCCTGCACATCGGGGGGGAAGCCCACGCCATGCCCCTCGAGGTGCTGGTAGTCTCCCGGTCCGACCACTTCCCCGCTCGCGAGGGTCTGCTCGTGATCGAAGAGGAGCCCGTTCGGGTCGATGCACCCGGTCGGCATGCCGGACTGGAGCGCGGCCGCCTCGTCGAAGGCATGGTTCCGGATCCCGTCGTTCATCCCCTCCTCCCCGGCTTCCCGGGGATCGAAGACGAACATCATGCGCATGTCCTCATGCTCGATGATGTGGCAGTGCACGACGAACGGCCCCTTGAAGGTCCGCAGGCGGATCAGCACCTCGGCCTCCTGGGATCCCTCGAGGTTGATCAGATCGGTGTTCCAGCGGTATTGGACCGGAAACTCCGGGTCGTCCACATGGAGGTCGTCAATCCGGATCACCTGCATCCCCTCGAGGTGCGCGTGCATCGGATGCCACCAGCCGCCCGACTTGTTCCGGAAGATCCACCGCTCCATTGAGTTCAGCAGCGGGGTCGCGTCGGTCCGTCGCGGGCTGAAGTACTTCTGATTGACCACCCACGCCCCGTTCTTGCGACCGAGCTCGAAGAGCCGGGTGGCCACCACCTGGCTCTCGTCATAGCGGTAGAAGGGGCGGACCGTGTCTCCTGCGGAGACGGTGAAGGCCCCGTTCTCGGTCCCCGGGATTTCGGGGGGACCGGGAGGGGCCCCGGGGAGGAGCCGGAACTGGAGCCAGGGGGTGCACTCCTTGTCGGGACGCACGCCCTTCGGCTTGCGTCCGTCCGTCTGGTGCATCGTGTTCTGCAGGTAGTAGGTGTCGACATCCTCCGGAAGCTGGCTGAAGTCCACCACAACGTCGAAGCGCTCGCCGGGGGCGATGGTGAAGCTGTCCATGGAGCTCGCCGTCCCGATCTCCCACGTGTCCTTGCCAATGAGGAGGAAGGGGAGCCCGTTCCGCTGCTTCCTGCCGGTGCTGCTGTTCAGGCGGAGATGCAGGTAGCGGGCGTTGCAGCCGTTGAGGATGCGAAAGCGATACTTGCGGCGGTAGACCTCGAGGTAGGGCTGGACCCGGCCGTTCGCGGTGGAGACATCCCCGATGTGTCCGTTGTGGTCGAGCAGGTCATAGTGCAGCGTGCCATCGCTGTTGAAGGCGAAGTCCTTCAGCACGATGGGAATGTCGAAGGCCCCGTAGGTCTTCGGCAGGACGCCGTCCTGCTGGAGCTGCAGCTCGAGATCATCCTCAATGAGATAGAAGGCGCAGAGTCCCCGGTTGACGTTGAAGCCGGTCACATCCATGGCGTGATCATGGATCCACATCGTGGTCGGGATGTGACTGAGGTCGAACTCTCCCGCCTCCTCGACGGTGGCCGGGTACGGGACCTGCTCCGTGGCGTTCTGCCTCGGGGCCATGTTCGGGTAGTAGTGATCGCGGGTCTTCCCCTGAAGGGTGTAGAAGTCCGGGTACCCATCGCTGTGGGCGGGCCCGTGATCTCCGTGGAGATGAGGACTGGTCTCGACGCTCGTGAGATTGCGGTAGCGGACCACGGTCGGCTCGCCGTTGCGCGCGAGGAAGGTCGGACCCGGGAAGCTCGGGGGCGTCTCCGATCCGGTCCCCTCGGCGCCGCGATAGGCGAAGACCGGTGTGTTCAGACCGGGGAAGAACTGCCAGGTGCTCTCCACCGCATCGAGTTGCCAGTACTTCTCCGGAAACTGATCCCAGTCGGGGAGGTGGGCCGGGTGATCGGGCGAGTACTCCGGCGCGATGCCGTGGTAGACCGCGTCCGACCCCAGGCTCGCTTCGGGGGAGCCGGGGGCGGGGTCGAGATGGGATTCCTTGGGAATGAGGGGCGGCCTGAAGAAGGGCTGGGTGAAGGGGGTGTAGCCGAAGTGAGTGGCTCCCGGGGCCTGCGCTTCCACCCTTCCGGATCGCAGAAGGGGGCTCGCCGCCCCGAGGGCTCCCGCGGTGAGAGCACGCTGAAGGACCTGACGACGATTCATCGACATAGATCACCGGCTTTCGAGTTCCGACGCACGGGGAGATAGAAGGTCCCCGGGTACCCAGCGAGGTTGTCAGAGCTCGGGCAGTGTCCCCTCGCTCCTGACGCTGCCTCTCCAGCTTTAGAATTGATCCTTGCGCAGGGCCTTCGCAACTGCGGGACTCTTGGATTTCCGCTTGTGAACCTGTCTCTCGTAACTTGCCTGCCAGTCGTCTCTTCTGCTGTCGCGACCGGGGACGAGGAGGGCAAGAGAAAGGGCAAGGGGAAGGGGGAGGCGGGGCCGAGGAAGTGACTCCTTCGGTGAGAGACGATCATGGGGGGTGAGCGGGATGCGACACGGGTCGGACCTCTGTTCGAGGACCGACCCGTGGCAAGAGGAGCAGCGTGAGGCGGAGGTTCCTCAGGGCTGGCTGTAGGTTCCTCCGTTGGCGGCGGCGAGGCCCTGCATGAAGCTCGCTCCGCTCGAGTCACCGCCGATGTAGACGGTGTTCACCGGGGTCCCCTGCCAGTTCGCGCTCGAAATCATGCTGAGGGTCTCGGTCGGCCCCGGGTTGTTGGGAGCGCCGTCGCTCAGGATCAGGATCTGCTTGCTGGTCTTGTCGGACATGTTGGCGATCTGCACGGTCTGCACGCCGGCCGGACCCATGGCGGTCGCACCCTCGGCGGTGAGCGCGTTCACGAAGCCCATCGCCATGCCCCGCTGAGCGTTCGTCGCCTCCTTCGGGACGCTGCTCCAGACGGTGGTGTAGTCCCCGAAGGCCACGACGCTGAACTCGGAGTTCTCGGTCAGGCTGCTGATCGCCTCGGCCATCTCGGCCTTGAGGATTCCGAGGAGGCCACCCCAGCCCATGCTGCAGGAGCGGTCGAGGCACCAGAAGAAGCCGTCCCCCTCGTACTCGCCGCCGTAGAAGGAGATCGTCTCCGGAGCGTCTTCTTCCTCCTCCTCGGCTCCCCGTCCCCCGGAGGGAAGGTCGAGCGGGCGGCGGAGGTCTCCACCGGCTCCATCCTGAGCGGTGAGCCAGAGGGGCGTGGTGAAGGAGAGCGTGCCGAGGACGAGGGCACCGAGCGCGACGAAGGTCGTGAGACGGTTCATGGTTCCTCCTGGGGAACGATGGGAGCCGGGAGGGCGAGGGCGCTCCGACTCGGGACTCCGAGGATCGGTCGGCGCGCGGCTCGCGCGCCGGGGGCTCGTTCAGGACCAGGGTCGAGCCCGCGATCTACAGGACAAGACGATCGTCCGAATCCGATCCCTCGTCCGATCTCCTGATTATTTCGATTTTCTGAGGGGAAGCCAGCCGCCGGGGGACCTCCGGGGCGTGAGATCCGAGAATCGTCCCGGAGTCTACGGGAGGCCGGGAACCCTTAATGTTATGCAAGAGAATGACTTACGAGATCCCAGAGGGCCGCGGCTGCCATCGAGCTCCGATTCCCGAGCAGGAGAGGCCGCCCAGCCGCCGATCATCAGGGTGAAGGTCCACCTTCCGGATCCGAAGGAGTGCGAGCGGCATGAGCAAGAAGCTGGCAATTCTGGGGGCGGGGAACATCGGGCTCGCCATCGCCCGGGGGGCTGTCGCCCGCGGGTTTTCCCCGGCGGCCGCGGTGCACCTGACGAAGAGGCATGAGGAGGGGCTCGCCGCCCTGACTCAGGAGGGGTTCACCGCCGGGGTCGACAACGGGGAGGCGGTCCGTGAGGCCCGTCTGGTTCTGCTCTGCGTGCTCCCGGAGCAAGTGGAGGAAGTCGTCGCCGACCTGCGCGGGGTTCTCGACGCGGAGCGCCATGTCCTCGTCTCGGTCGTCACGGGGGTCTCCATCGCCGAGATCCGCCGGGCGGCGGGGGGAGAGGTGCCGGTCGTCCGGGCGATGCCGAACACCGCCATCGTGCTCGGGGAGTCGATGACCTGCCTCTCCACCGATGGAGCGGATGAGGAGGAGCTGCGCGAGGTGCAGGCGCTCTTCGATGCGCTCGGCAGCACCCTCATCATCGATGAGGACCTGATGTCGCCCGCCACCGCGGTCTGCGCGTGCGGGATCGCGTTCTTCCTCCGCGCGATCCGGGCCGCCTCCCAGGGCGGGATCGAGGTGGGGTTCCACGCTTCGGAGGCGCTGGCGATGGCCGCGCAGACGGCGCGAGGGGCCGCGTCGCTCCTGCTCGAGGACGGGCGGCACCCCGAGGGGGAGATCGATCGGGTGACCACTCCGATGGGGTGCACCATCGCGGGCCTCAATCAAATGGAGCACGAGGGGTTCAGTTCGGCCCTCATCCGGGGCATCGTGACCTCGGCGAAGAAGGCCGGCACGCTGGGCGGGACCGACTGAGGGGCCCCTCCGCGCCGGCCGCTCGCCGGATCGGAGAGAGTCATGGACCTGCAGAGCGCCCTCGAGGGCTCGACCGCGGACGGCGTGGTCGTCCGCGCCCTTCCCGAGCATGACGCCTGGATCTTCATCGTCCTCGACGACCTCCGCTGCGAGGCCGCCGTGGGGGGCACGCGCCTCCAGACCTACTCCTCTCCCGCGGATGGCCTCCAGGACGCCGGGAGGCTCGCTCAGGGGATGACCTTCAAGTGGGCGGCGCTCGGAGAGCCGGTCGGAGGAGCGAAGGGGGTGATCGCCCTGGCCCGCCCGGTCGAGGGGGCGGAGCGCATCACCGTCCTCCAGCGCTACGGGGAGCTTGTCGAAGGGCTCGGCGGGCGCTTCGGCACCGGGCCCGACCTCGGCATCACGACCGACGACCTCAGGGTGATCGCCTCCCGCACCGGGCACGTGCACGGAGTTCGCTCCGACGGAACCGTCGTCGAGGCCGCCCCCTTCACCGCTCATGGAGTCCTCACCTCGATCGAAGTGGCGCTGGAGTTCCTCGGGCGGGGGGGGCTGCGGGGACGGAGCATCTGGGTCGAGGGGGTCGGCTCGGTGGGGGGGATTCTCGCTCGACGCCTCGCGGAA
>JAFMMO010000001.1 GCA_017859655.1 Pseudomonadota bacterium
CGCCCCCCCCTCCGACCGCCCTCCCCCGCCTCCGACGGGGGCGAGAGCCCCTTCTCCAGCGACGATCGCTCCCCCAGCCGCCGCGACCCCGTCGAATTGACAGGTAACGGGGCTGCGATACAATTTGGGCTGTCGAAGACGTCTATCCGTGGGATCGACGCGTTCTCCTCCCTAAAGGCGAACGAAGCCCGATCCACACCCCCGTCGGCTCGTGCTCCCTTGCGTGCCCGCCCGCCTTCGGGCGACGTTCTCTCGATCGGCCCCCGCTCCTTCCGGGTCTGAAGGAGCCAGGGCGTGACTCTCCCGGCGTCGACAGAGAGACGGTCCCCCCGCGAGGCGAGATCCCTCGGGGTGCCACGGCATCGTCCATCCGCCCCTCCGGCGGAGGGCGATGGGTCGGAGCCTGTCCGGAGAGAGTGAAGTGACCTGAGAAGAGTTCCCGACCCGGGCCGCTGCTTCGCTCGCAGGCCGAGTCCGGTGCGGTGTTCGATTCCGAGGCTGGTCCCACCCGTCCTCGGATCAACGGATAAGGAAGAGCGCGATGCTGCGTCCGTCCCCCCTGACTCTCCCCTCGTGCCGACCGCTGGCCGCGATGCTCATCGTCATCGCGCTCGTCGTCGGCTCCTCCGCGATCGTCCGGGCCGACAGCTGCGCGGGACCGAACGAGGAGACCGGCTCATGCTCGCTCTCCCTGCGTGACTACCCGGGAGAGTACCCCTACGCGATGACCGTGGCCGGGACGACCCTCTATGTCGCCGACCTGCTCACCGGGCTCTACTACACCTTCGACGCGACCGACATCACGGCGCCGGGGGCCCTGGTGCCGCAGGCGGGCCCCATCGGTCCCGCCACCTACACGGGTCTCGCCCACAACACCTCGGACGGCCAGCTCTACTGGCTCGTGGAGGGGAACCTCGGCGCCACGCTGGTGAAGAGCAACCTCGACGGGATGGTCGACACCCTGACCGCCCTCACCCCTCCCACCGCCGGCGGCTTCCTCTCCGGTCTCGCCTACGCGCCCGACACGAACAGCTTCTGGACCTTCGACATCCTCAACGACCAGCTGCTCAGCTTCTCGGCGGACGGGACCTTCGATCCGGCCGCGACCCTCGCGAGCCCGGGGACCTCCGCCTTCGGCGGTGCCTCCTACGGGCTCGGCCTGACCATGGTCCCGGCCGACAACCTCATCCCGACGGAGGACTTCGACCTCCATGTCGCGGTCGGCTTCCCGAGCGACCTCCGCGCCCAGCGCGTCGAGCGGCTCGATCCGGACTCCCCGGCGAGCCCCGCGTTCGGAATCTCCTACGACCTCGACTCCTCGAACGACCTCACCGGCTGGATCACCGGCCTCGCCTACAACCCGGCGAACAACTCGCAATTCGTCGCGGACGCGGACCTGATGCGCATCGTGGAGGTCCCGTCCCCCACCCTCGCCGTCGGCTCGGTCACCGACCTCGTCTGCCTCGCGCAGCCGAACGATGACGTCGTCCTCACCTGGAGCCTCCCCTCCCTCTCCACCTACACGAGCGTGGCGATCACCCGGGATGGCGAGCCGCTGACGAACACCACGCCGAGCACCCTCACCTTCACCGATCCCGATGTCGCGGCGGGGGCACACCGCTACGGGATCCGCGTCTTCACCTCCGGGGGCGCCGAGCTGCCCGAGCGGACCTGCGATGTGATCGTCGGGTTCGGACGGCTCCTGAACGCCCGGACCCACGACGGCAGCGGCGCCTTCGCCGCGACGGTGATCGAGAGCACCGGGCAGGTCCTCGTCGCCGACCTCGCGGGCGGCGCAGCCCACCTCTACCCGAAGACCCTGAGCGGCGCGGGCGTGGCGCTGAGCAGCCCCTTCGCCGGACAGACCTCGGGAGTCGCCTGGAACGCCACCGACGACACCCTCCTCTGGCATGACGGAGCGGGGCAGCTTCAGAAGACCGACCTCCTCGGAAACGCCATCGGCACCGCGACGACCCTGTTCCCCCTGCCGGCCGAGCCGACCGGGGACATCTCCTACTCCGCAGGGACCGGCTCCTACTACGGGATCAGCATCTCCGGCACCGAGTACTTCGAGTTCCTCGAGACCGGCGAGATCATCGCAACCTGCGCCTTCCCCGCCGTCGACGGTGAGGCGGGGGGCTTCGGCCAGGGGATCGCGGTGGCCACCAACACCACCCCGGTGATCCTGGACGCCCCGATCGGCCGGGCCTCCGGCGGAAAGACGGACCGGGTCTCCCGCCTGATCGACTGCGTCGACTCCGGGCTCTTCTACGAGACCGTCCCGACCACGCTGAGCGGCGCGATCGCCGGGATCGCCTGGACCCCGGCGGGCTCGAACGGCTTCGCCTCCGAGTACCTGATCGGATACGACACGAACACGATCTACGAGGTCTCCCTCGACCTCTCATCGGTGGGCGATGACTTCCAGCGGGGAGACACCGATGGCGATGGCAGCCGCAACCTCGGAGACGCGGTCTGGCTGCTCCTCTATCTCTTCAATGGCGGAGAGCTCTCCTGCCTCGACGCGGGGGATGCCAACGACGACGGCACCGTGAACACCGCGGATGTGATCACGATCCTGAACTTCCTCTTCCAGGGCGGGATCCCGATCGCGGAGCCCCTGGAGTGCGGATCGGATCCCTCCATCGACGCGCAGGTCTGCGACACCTACGAGTTCTGCGGCTAGCGCGGAGCCCGACCGAGACCAGTGAAGGAGGCCCGGCGCGCGTGGCGCGCCGGGCCTCCTTCGCATCTCCCGCCTGCTCCCGCGGAGTCCGGGGTCAGCCGCTTGCGGTCTCCTCCTCCGGGAGGAGCGCCCGTACGAGGGCGGGGAGGGAGGTGTCGAGGCGGTAGTCCAGCGAGGAGTGATCGTCGTCGAACTCCTCGTAGCGGTGGGAGACGCCGAGCGCCGCGAGTCTGCGGTGCAGGATCCGCGCGCCGTGGTGGAGCCGGTACTGATCCCGTCGACCGCAGTCGACGAAGAGGAACCGGAGGGAGCGCAGCGCCTCGTGGTGCCGCTCGACCATCTCGACGGGATCGTGCGCCAGCCAGCGTGCCCAGCGCTCCGGATCGAGCTCCCCCGTCTCGAGGTCGATGGGGAGATGGAATCCCAACGGCGCATCCGGATCGGGGTCGTAGGTGGCGGCCATGGCGATCGTCATCAACGCGTGGATCTCGCGCCCCGCGTGCTTCTGCTTCCGCTCGATCTCGGCGAGGAACTTCTCCACCGATCCCTCATGACGGGCGAGGACATCGACGAGGAGGGGGAAGTCGGGGAGATACCCGTAGAGGAAGTACATGTCCCCGGAGTGGCAGGCGACCCCGCCCCAGGTCTCCGGGTGGAGCATCCCGTGCACGAGCGCGCCGTAGCCCCCCGAGGACTTTCCGTAGACACCGCGGTGCTCGCGCCCCGGCAGGGTCCGATATCGACCGTCGATCCAGGGCACGAGCTCCTCCGTGAGATAGGTGGCCCACGGACCGACCGCGCTGGAGTCGATGTACTGATTCCCCCCGAGGCGGGTGAAGCAGTCGGGGAGGACGACGATCGCGGGGGCCATGACGCCGGTCCCGATGAGGCGGTCGAGCCGCTCCGGCACATTCTCACTGAACCCGCTCCAGGAGATCCGCTTCAGACCGCTGCCGGTGAAGCCCGCGAGGTCGTAGAGGACGGGATAGCGCCCCTCCCCCCCGTCGTATCCCGCCGGCAGATAGACCGCGATCTCACGCGCGGTCGGATCTCCGAGGGGGTTCCCCGCGAGACAGATCGATTCGTGACGGACGAGCTCGACGCGTCCGCATTCTCCCGTGTGGCGACGCATGAGGGCCTCCTCCCGCTCCGCCGCCGTTCTACCGAATCGGCCCGAGGAGGGCATCCCCGGGGCGGCCGGAATCCCCCCAACCGACCGGAAAGGGTACTCCATGGCCGGATCACGGCTAGAATCCGAGACTCGCTCCCTGAAGCCCGGGGACGCCCAAAGCGACCCCACGAGACGGAAGAACGAGGCTCCGATGACGACTCCGGTCCGAAACTACCTGGCCGCGGACTTCGCCCCGACCGAGCTCCCCGCCATCGAGGCCGTGCTCGCGGAGCTCAACTCTCGTGAGCTCCCGGATGCCGACGCCCTCGAGGGCTGGTGTCGGGACTACAGCGAGGTCTGCGCCTGCATGGCCGAGGAGGCGGCGCGCCGCTTCGTGGACCACACCTGCCACACCGAGGACGAGGCGATCACCGCCCGCTACATGGAGTGGGTCGAGGAGATCGCGCCCGTGCTGAAGGAGCGCTGCTTCCAGCTCGACCAGAGGCTCTCCGAGAGCCCCCATCTCGATCAGCTCGATGCCGGGGAGTTCTCGATGTGGATCCGATCCGTGCGGAACTCGAACGAGCTCTTCCGCACCGAGAACATCCCCCTCGAGACCGAGGACACGAAGCTCGAGTCGAACTACGACAAGATGATCGGCGCGATGACGGTCGAGTTCGACGGGGAGACGCGGACCCTGCCCTTCATGGGGCGCGTCCTCGAAGAGACCGACCGGGACCGCCGCGAGCAGGCCTTCCGGGCGATCTGGGACCGCGTCCTCGAGGACGGCGACAGGATCGACGAGATCTTCGACCGTCAGCTGGAGCTCCGTCAGCAGATGGCGGTGAACGCGGGCTTCGATGAGTACCGAGCGCTCCGCTTCCGCAAGCTGGAGCGCTTCGACTACACCCCCGAGGACTGCCTCGAGTTTCACGCCTCGATCGAGGCGGTGGCGGTCCCCCTCGTGCGCAAGCGCCTCGAGCGGCGTCGGGAGCAGCTCGGGCTCGAGAAGCTCCGCCCGTGGGACACCGCGGTCGACCCCCACGGGCGCGCCCCCCTCCGCCCCTTCGAGGGAGGAGACGCCCTGATCCACGGGTGCCGGCGGATGTTCCAGCAGGTCGACCCCGCGCTCGGTGAGCACTTCCAGATCCTCATGGACCACGACCTGCTCGACCTCGAGTCGAGGCCGGGGAAGGCGCCGGGGGGATATCAGTACTCCTTCCAGGAGACCCGCCGCCCGTTCATCTTCATGAACGCGGCCGGGCTCCAGCGGGACGTGGAGACCCTCCTTCACGAGGGGGGTCACGCGTTCCACTCGATCGAGTCGAACCACCACTCCCTGCTCTTCAACCGCGGGTATCCGATCGAGTTCGCCGAGGTGGCGAGCATGTCGATGGAGCTGCTCGCGGCGCCCCACCTCGGCGAGTTCTACGGCTCGGAGGAGGAGGTGCGTCGGGCCCGGATCGACCACCTCGAGGGGATCCTGAGCATCTTCCCGTGGGTCGCGATGATCGACGGGTTCCAGCACTGGCTCTACACCCACCCGGGGCACTCCCGTGACGAGCGCCGCGCGGCCTGGCTGGGGCTCATGGACCGGTTCTCGACCGACATCGTCGATTGGACCGGCCTGGAGGAGGTCCGGGCGAGCCGCTGGAAGCGCCAGTCCCACCTCTTCGGTGTGCCCTTCTACTACGTCGAGTACGCGATCGCGCAGATCGGCTCGCTGCAGGTCTGGAAGAACTACCAGGAGGACCCCGCCGCTGCGGTGTCGCAGTACCGCCACGGGCTCTCCCTGGGGAACACCCGCCCTCTCCCCGAGCTCTTCAGCGGCGCGGGGATCCGCTTCGACTTCTCGGAGGGGAACCTGCGGGAGCTGCTCACCCTTGTCGATGCCGAGATCGAGTCCCTCGAGAACCCGACTTCCGTCGCCTGAGACGAACGCCGAACCCGCGGGCCAGCCGGACCCCTGCCCGCGACTCCCCGGGGCATCCCCGGAGAAACCGGAAAGGAACGACCCGATGAAGATCCTCGCCTCCAAGGTGCGCCTCTGGAGCCTCGCCCTCCCCTTCCTCCTCTCCGCCGCTGCGTGCGACGCCCAGACGACCCGCCCGAAGGAGCCGACTCCGCCGCCGGCGGAGAAGCCGGCGGACGATGGCGCGGCGAAGGAGGCGCCGAAGGCGGCCGCGAAGATCGACCCCGCGATCCAGGCGGTGCGGGCCGCGATCGCCGGGCACAAGACCGGGGAGACTCCCAAGATCGACACCGCCAAGGCGAACTGGAAGCAGAGCCTGCCGAAGTTCCCCACGGTCGCGTTCACCCCCGGCAAGACCTACACCTGGGTCCTCGAGACCTCCGAGGGGACGATCCGCATCAAGCTCCTCCCGGAAGTCGCGCCGAACCATGTCGCGAACTTCGTCTACCTCTCCGAGCTCGGGTTCTTCGACGGGCTGAAGTTCCACCGGGTGATCAACGGCTTCATGGCCCAGGGGGGCTGCCCCCGCGGGGACGGCCGGGGGAACCCCGGCTACCGCTTCGCCGGCGAGTACCCGCGTGAGAACGGTCAGCTCAAGGTGAAGCACAGCAAGCCGGGGCTCCTCTCGATGGCGAACGCCGGTCCCGGGACCGACGGCAGCCAGTTCTTCATCACCTTCGTCCCCACTCCCCACCTCGACGGCAAGCACACGATCTTCGGGGAGGTGGTCGGCGGCATGGATGTCGTGAAGACGCTGGAGAAGTCGGGGCAGCGCTCCGGCCGACCCCTCAAGGACCTCGGCATCAAGAAGGCCACGATCACGGTCGAGTGAGGGAGCCCGAGCCCCTCCCGATCCGAACCACTCTCCTGACAGGAGCCCCATGACCACCAGCCATCCGACGATCGACAGCGTCCGGCAGTACATCGAGGAGCAGAAGTCGAACGGGAGCATCGACACCTCGAGCGACAGCTGGAAGACGCGCCTCCCGCAGTTCCCCACGGTCGACTTCTCCGGTGGGACCTTTCACTGGGTGATCGAGACCGGCTTCGGCGAGATCCGCGTGAAGCTGATGCCGGAGACCGCGCCGAACCACGTCGCGAACTTCCTCTACCTGACCGAGCTCGGCTTCTTCGACGACCTCGACTTCCACCGCGTGATCCCGGGGTTCATGGCCCAGGGCGGGTGCCCGCTCGGCACCGGAACCGGGGACCCCGGCTATCGCTTCGCGGGGGAGTTCGACGGCGGCGTGAAGCATGACCGCGCGGGGCTGCTCTCGATGGCGAACGCCGGTCCGAACACCGACGGCAGCCAGTTCTTCCTGACCTTCACCCACACGCCCTGGCTCGATGGGAACCACACCATCTTCGGCGAGGTGGTCAGGGGCATGGAGGCGCTCCGTGAGCACGAGAGCCGGGGCACGCGTGATGGCGCTCCGGTCGAGCCCCTGCCGATGATCCGGGCCCGGATCGAGGTCGAGTAGCCTCTCGCCTCTCCCGGAAACGCAAGGAGGATCGGACCTCGACTCGAGGTCCGATCCTCCTTGTCCATCCCCCTCGCACGATCCCCCTCGCACGATCCGCCGCGCACGATCCGCCGAGCCCGACGCCGGGGAATCCCTCAGTTCATCCGCGGATCGATCGGCATCTCCGCGAACCAGGCGGCGCTCCCGCCCAGCCGACGCAGCGCGTCCCGCCACATCCGGCGGGAGTCGGACTCGAAGGCGAGCTCCGCGCTCGCTCCACCCCGGGCCACGACCCACGCTCCCTGCTCGATCTCCCGCGCGAGCTGCTCCTCGCCCCAGCCGGAGTAGCCGAGGAAGAAGCGGTAGTCGGACGGATCACCGTCGCCCGCCTCGAGGCGCCGCAGGGAGCCCTCGAGATCGACGAGGAGGTGCAGGTCACGCCCGACCTCCTCGACCGCCTCCTCCGGAGCCGCCCCGCGACGCAGGCCGAGGAGGCGCCCGTTCTCCACCGGCCCACCCTGGAGGACGCGCTCCTCCCCCGCCGGCCCGCCCGAGAGCGCGGGGAGGACGGATCCGAGAGGCACCTCCATCGGGCGGTTCAGGATCAGCCCGAGGCTCCCCTCCGGGCCATGATCGCAGAGGACGATGACGGCGCGGCGGAAGTTCGGGTCCCCGAGGCCGGGGCTGGCGATGAGAAGGTCGCCCGGAGCGAGCGGGACGGTCATGGACTCTCCTGTCGACGGACGAGGACTGTAAGGGTTCACCGCTCGGAGAGGGAGAGGTTCGCTCCCCGACCCCGGTCGGACCCTCTCAGCCACTCTCCGCCCGCGCCTCGAGCGCGTCGTGCCAGCGATGGAGCGCGACGAGCGAGGTGAGGTCGATCCGGTTGTGATGGGTGACGGGGACGAGGAGGGAGCTGGGCGCGCCGGCGCTGACATCGCGGAAGCGGAGCGGCACCTCGCGACCGGGGACATCCGGGCCGGTCCGCTCCTTGCCAAGAAGCTGGCGCTCCGCCCGCCCGAGGGAGCAGTCCTCCCACTCCCTTCGATGCCGGCGGCGGACCTCCAGGAGGAGATCGAGGTGCTCCAGCGTCTCTCCCGGCGACGGCAGGCGGTGCCACGCGAGCCGACGCCGGAGAAAGGGGAGGTCGAAGGTCCGCCCGTTGTAGGTGACGAGCAGCGTGGCTCCCTCCAACTCATCGAGGAGCTTCTCGAGCAGCGCCCGCTCCTGGGCGGCGTCGAAGGAGAAGAGCTGACGGATGCGGAGGCCGCCACGCTCCGGGCGGGCGATCCCCGCGAGGGCGATCTGCGCCTGCACTCCCAGCCCGGTCGTCTCGAGGTCGAAGTAGCGCACCTCCTCTCCGAAGGGGAGCCGGTCGGGGAAGTCCGGAGAGAAGTGATCGGACGGGGCGGTCGCCGGATCCACCCACTCGTCGACCTCCAGCGTCGCGGGATCGGGCCCGCCCCGGGAGCGCGCGACCGCCCGCCCCTCGACGCCCGCCATCCCCGCTTCGCCTGCCCCCCCCTCGCGGGCCCCGCTCCGGCGCGCCGCGCGCAGCCGGGACGCGCGGCGACGCGCCTCCCGGTCGAGGCGGGTCAGCGGGGAGCCCGGCCCCCGTCCGCTCCCCTCCGCTCCGGGAGCAGGCCCCTCCTCCGCCGGCGGCCTCTCCTGCCGCGCCCGCTCCCGCGCGGGCCCCAGCGGATCGACCGTCGGGCGGACGGGGACCCCGCCCCCGCGGAGGTCGCACGGGCTCGCGGGCGTCACCGCGCCGCGCTCCGCGGGAGGCGCCACCCGGTCGGGGGCTACGGGAGCCTCGTGCGCCCTCGCCTCCCCCCCCTTCGTCGCTCGCAGCGCGGCGAGGCGATCCTGAAGCTCGCGCCGTCGCCTCGGGAGAGCACCTCCCATCAACCGACCTCCGCGGAGAAGCCGCGTCCCAGGCGGCGGATCGCCTTGCGGGCCTTCCGCTCGGTGCGCTCATCGAGCGGCTGCTCGATCTCTCCCGCGTGCTCCGGAGTGGCCATCGGGACCCCGTCGAGTCGCGGGACGTAGTCCGCGATGCCGAGGAGCCGGTGGATGAGGAAGCGGGTCGCCTCCTTGGGGTACGGATACTCGAGGATCGAGGGCTCCATGTAGGTCTCGACCCGGGAGCTCCCCGGCAGGACGCAGGCGGGGCACCCGGCCGGGCACTCGCACGCCTCCACCGCCTCCTTCACATCGGCGATGAGCTCCTCGTGCTTCTCGAACGCCACCTCGGAGTAGCCGATCCCCCCGGGGTACAGGTCGTAGAGGTAGATCCGCTCCCCGTCGATGAAGGTGTCGAGGTCGTTCGGATCGCACATCGCCCGGATGGAGGTCAGCTGCTGGAGGAGTCGCGCCACGCCGTGCATCCCCGAGCGGAGGAAGTCCGGACCGTGCTTCTCCGCCGCTCGGATGGTCTCGCCGGAGAGGATCACCGTGTGCGCGACGGTGTCGAGCCGGAGGGGAGGCAGGTCGATCTCCCCGTAGCCGATGTTCTCGGAGGTGTGGAAGCGGACCTTCTTGTAGCCCGTGATCCGCGTGATCACCTCGACCTCCGCCAGCTCGGTGGCCGCGCCGGGGCGAGACTGCTCCTGCCAGAGCTCCTCGACCATCACGCGCTTCTGGCAGAGGGCCTGGGTGTAGTACCCGGTCTCGGTGCGGCGGATCTTCACGAGCTGGTTCTTCCAATCCATCTCCTCCACGAGAAAGGTGTCGGTCCGATGGATGTAGACCGCCCCCTCGTAGAGGCTCAGCATCGCGGCGACGTAGTCGAGCTCCCCGACGATCTGCTCCGCCCCGAGCTCGTAGATGGTGAAGTTCTCATCCGTGGCGGTCCGGAGCTTGACCTCGCTCGCCGGATAACCGGACTCCACGAAGTGCCACCGCCCCCCGGACTCGGCAAGGCGTCCCTCCTCCCCGATGAGGGTGAGCAGCGGCATCAGGTCCTCTCCGAAGAGGTCCTCATCCTCACGCCCGATCGGCAGCTCGTAGGCCGCGCAGACCAGATGGCGGACGAGGATGTACGGGTTCGACCACTCGATCGTCGCGTGCTCCGGGTTGCTGCCGAAGAGCGCCTCGGGGTGCCGGACGAAGTACTGATCGATCGGCTCCTGTCCGGCGATCAGGACCGCCAGGGAGGTCCGGCGCCGACGGCCCGCGCGACCGATCTGCTGGAGGAAGCTCGACACGCTCCCGGGCCAGCCGACGACGAGGCAGGCATCCAGCTCCCCGATGTCGATTCCCATCTCGAGGGCGTTCGTCGAGACGACACCGCCGAGCTCACCGGAGAAGAGGCGCGCCTCGATCTTCCGTCGCTCGCTCGGGAGGTACCCGCTGCGGTAGGCCTCGATCCGCCCCGCGACCTCGCGACCGACCTCGCCCTTCGCCCGCTCCCGGATGTAGCGGAGGATCAGCTCGACGGTGTTGCGGGTGCGACCGAAGCAGATCGTCTTCACATCGCGGCGGACCAACTCGGGGAGGAGCCGCACCGCCACGGAGGCGGGCCCCTTGCGATAGCGCGTGCCGTCGTCCCTCGTCTTCAGCGGGGGATTCCAGAGGACGACCTCCTTGTCTCCCCGCGGCGCGCCGTCCTCGTCGACGACATGCACCGGGAGGCCGATGAGGCGCTCCGCGTGCTCGCCCGGGTTGGCGATCGTCGCGGAGGCGCCGATGAAGATGGGGTCCGCGCCATGGTGACGCGCGATCCGCCGGAGGCGGCGGAGCACGTTCCCGACATGGGAGCCGAAGATCCCCCGGAGGGTGTGCAGCTCGTCGACGATCACATAGCGGAGGTTCGCAAAGAGTCCGGCCCACCCCCCGTGGTGCGGCAGGATGGAGGCGTGGAGCATGTCCGGGTTCGTCAGGATGATGCGACCGTTCCGTCGAAGGCGTCTTCGCATGACCGGCTCGGTGTCGCCGTCGTAGACCCCGGCCTCGAGCTGCAGACCGAGGGACTCGATCCAGCCGGCGATCGAGCGATTCTGGTCCTGAGAGAGCGCCTTCGTCGGGAAGAGGTAGAGCGCGTAGGCGTTCTCCTCGCGGAGGACCGCATCGAGGACGGGCAGGTGAAAGCAGAGGCTCTTCCCGCTCGCGGTGGCGGTGGAGACGACGACGCTCTCCCCCCGGGCTCGCCGCTCGCCGTCCGCCCCCGCGCCGAGGATCCGTGAGATCGCCTCACCCTGGTGGTGGTAGAGGGGCCACATCCCCCGCGCCTCCAGCTCCTCGACCAGCCGGGGGTGCAGCGGCGGAGCCTGTGCGGCGGGCCGCGCTTCGCAGCCGGAGAGATGGTGCACCGCTCGCACCTCCTCGGGGCGGGAGTGCCGCCGACGGATCCCCTCCAGAGCCTCCTCCACCGGGACCGGCGAGAGCCCCTCTCCCGATCCGACCCCGCGCAACCGCTCGATCATCGCTGGTCCTCCCTCCCCGACCCCGTTCACCCGGAGGGGACGCCCGTGCCGGCGATCCCGCTCTGCGGCCCGTCCGCCCGTGAGCCCACCGCGGTGCCCCCCCGAGCGGAGCGGACCCTAACACAACCCGAACACCGGAACGAGGCCGAACCGGCCGTTCCCGGGGAGTCGGCCCCAGAGAGGTCAAGACGAACGGTTCAAGTCCGGATCGCGCTCCGTTATCCTCCGACGCCGCGTACGCCAGTTCCCCGGGGGAGGAGGAGCTCTTGCTCCGCGCCAGCCAATCGCCGCTTCGTCCGCTTCTGCCAGCGGGCGCCCGCTCCGTCGCGTCCGGAGCCCTTCGGCGACAGGTCCGGAGCGGCCCGCCCCGGCGGCGGACCCGCTCGTCACGCCTCCCCGCGCTCCTGCTCCCGCTCCTCCTCATCGGCTGCGGTGGAACCCCGGAGAAGCCGGACCCCTCGACGCCGAGCCGGGACACCGCTTCGTCCCTCACGCGCGCCAGCCTCGCGCTCGCGAGCGGTCGGACGGAGGAGGCGCGGCTCGCCTTCGCGCCCCTCACCTCCCCGGCGCAGCCCACCAGCGTCCGGGGCGAGGCCTTCCTCGGTCTGGGGCGGATCGCCCTGCGCACCGGCGAGCCCGAGCTCGCCGCCCGTCACCTCGACGACGCCCGCGCCCTGCTGCGGCGGAATCCCCTCGGTCCGACGGCGGAGCTCCTGTACGGGGATGCGCAGATGCGGCTCGGACGCTTCCAATCCGGCACCACCGCGCTCCTCAACGCCTTCCCCTACCTCGTGGATGATCGGGACCGGCTCCGGGCGGCTTACCTCATCGATCAGACCCGTCGCTGTCTCGACCTCGAGCCCGTGGAGCCCTACGCCTCCCTCGCCCGGGGGAAGGAGTTCCCCGAGTACACCGACATCTTCGCTCCCTACCGCGTCGATCCCGCCACGATCGAGATCGCCCGCCCTCCGTCACGACCCCGCGTCGAGGCTCCCCCTCCGGCCGCGGCGCCACCGACGCTCTCCCTCATCGGGCGACGCGACTGGCGCGCCTCTCCCACGAGGAAGAACGTCGTCCCGAACCGCCGCCTGACCCGCATCACGATCCACCACACGGCGGATCAGGGGAGCATGGTCTCCCTCGGGAGCGACGACACGGAGGGGTACCTCCGCCGGCTCCAGAGCTACTTCCAGAAGACGAAGAAGTACGCGGACCTCCCGTACCACTTCCTCATTGCCAAGGATGGCCGAGTCTTCGAAGGACGCCCGATCCAGTTCCAGGGAGCCCACGCCGGCGGTCGCAGCAATCAGGAGAACATCGGGATCGCGCTCATCGGGAACTTCGAGCGACGCGCCCCGAGCGAGCGACAGTTCGCGGCTCTCCAGCTCCTCGTCGACCAGCTCTCCCGCAAGCACGGGATCGCGAAGTCGAGGATCTACCCCCACTGCGATCTCAAGGAGACCGACTGTCCCGGGGCGATCCTCGAGGGTCGCGTGCGGTCGCTCCTCGCGCTTCCCCCCGCGGAGGAAGGCCTCCCGGTGTGCGACCATCTCCACCCCTCGGCTCCGGGGGCGGTTCAGGTCGACTAGGCCTTCGGACTGCCGTCTGTGCGTATCGGACCGGAGCTTCAGACCGGAGCGTCCGCTCTCCAGGCACCGGACGCTGGACGACCGGTCGTCCCCACTCGATCGCCCACCCCCGTTCCAGAGCCCGCCAACGCGCACCGGCCCGGAGCTGGAGAGCCCCGGCGCCTCCGATCGACTCCGGTCCGCTGATTGCTTGGGGAGTGAGGCCACCGGAGCGTGCGGGTCTCCCGCCCACCTCCACTCCCGCCGAGATCTCACCTCGGGGACTCCTCCCCACTCCGTGCCCCGACCCGGCGCTTCGGTGTCTTGACGCGGCTCCCCATGTTCCCACTCGCGGCGCCGGAGACCCCCTTGGCGCTCCCTCACCGGTTCCTTGCTGAAGAGTCGACCGAAAGCGATTAGGCTCTTCGATGAGGTCGACGCCGGACCTCGCGGACTTCACCGGTGAGGAGGAAGGATGATGGAGCTCTTCATTGCTCTCGCTCTTTCACTCGCGCTCGCGGGGAGGGCGGAGCTGGGCCTCTTCTCCTTCGGACGGAAGAAGGCCGAGGAGAAGGCTGCCGGGGAGCAGCGCCAGGAACGCCTGCGGGCGGAGCTCGAGTCGGAGCTCTCCTCACTTCAGGTCGAGCTCGACGCCCTCGCGGAGAAGCTCAACATCGAGCTGGAGAACGACCTGGGAGACCGGACGACGACGCTCTCCCGCTACCCCCGCCGGATCGTCGAGCTCAAGATCCGGATCGATGAGCTCGAGCGAGCCCTTCGGAAGCTCCAGAGCACCCCCTGAGGCCTCAAGCCCGGCTCCGGCCCCTCTCGGGCGGACACGCCGGGTCGGGGAGTAGGGGGTGGAGGCTCACCCGGAGGCGGGTAAAATACAAATGGGCAGAACTCCAGCCCCTGCGTCCCCTCCCGCCGAGTTCGTCGGCCCTCGGGCCGTCCGCTCCCGCCGGGGAGCGCCGCTCGCGAGAGGGAATCGCTGTGGACCGCCGTGGGCTCCCGGCCGGAGCTCATTACTGACGGACGCCAACATCTCCATCTCATCGCGCTTCCGCGCCGACCCGGCGAGGAGGCACGGACCTCTCTCCGGTCCGGGTGAGCAGGAGCACGCGGGTCTCTCCCCCGCGTGAGAGACCCGGTTCGCTCCTCGCGTGCCGGGGGAAGAGCCCGGCATGAGCCCACTCGGGTTCCCGAATCACGCCAACGGCACTGGCTCCCCATCGCCCCGGGAGCGCGCCGGGGCCCTGCGGTCCCCGCGCCCTGCGCGATCGATCCACCTCCAGCTGCAGCCTTGCGCGGTCGTCCTGCCCCCCGCGGTGCTCCCCGTCCTGACGGTGCTCCTCCTGACGGTGCTCCTCCTGACGGTGCTCCTCCTGACGGTGCTCGCCGCCCCCATCGCTCGCGCCGCCGAGCCGACCGCGCCCTCCGGCGTCGAGGGGGTGATCCTCGATCGCGGGCGATCCCTCACCCTGGTCCTCGATCCCACCGTCGTCTTCGTCCGCGTCCTTCCCGCCGCCGACGGGCGCGGGAGCTCGGATCCTCTCCTCGAGCTGCAGCGCCTGACCGACGATCCCCTCTTCGAGGCCCCGACTCCCGAGGACATCCTCGAGTACCCCGGGCTCCTGCGCCTGCGCTTCCACGAGGAGACCACGGTCCCGGCGCGCCTCCTCGCCTTCGAGCGCC
Organism: Pseudomonadota bacterium; assembly: GCA_017859655.1. GTDB lineage: Bacteria > Planctomycetota > UBA8108 > UBA1146 > UBA1146 > JAFMMO01. The sequence goes on from JAFMMO010000001.1 coordinate 14,920, forward strand.
TCGCCGGGCTGCCCCGAACGGAGTGGGCCAGCGGCAACTTCCAGGACCCCGCCCGACCGTGGGAGCGGGCCTGGATGATCCCCACCCCGCAGATCGTCGTCTCCCTCGATGAGAGCGCGGCGAACCGTCGACTCGCCGAGCTTCTGGCCCTCACCGATCTGCCGGGCGGCGCCCGCCTCACCCTCGACCGCGCGCTCCATGGGCCGCGACCGACCTTCGTCCTGCACACCGGCGCCGCCGCGCTCGATTCGTTTCGGGTCGCAGAGGTGGTGGCGGGACTCCCGGGGGTCGTCGCGGCGCAACCCGAGTTCATCCGTCGCCTCGAGTCCCACGGCACCCCCAGCGACACCCTCTTCCTGACCCAGTGGAACCTCCAGAACACCGGCCAGCACGGAGGGACACCCGGGGCCGACATCCGGGCCGTTCCTGCGTGGGACATCGAGACCGGCTCCAGCGCGATCACCGTTGCGGTCATCGACGAAGGGGTCGATCACAGCCACCCCGACCTGGCCCCCCAGATGGTCGCGGGGTACGACGCGGTGACGGTCCCGACCGGCGGGCCGGGCTCCTCGCTGCCGGGGCAGGCGGACCCGGAGGATGCCCACGGGACCGCATGCGCCGGGATCATCGGCTCGAACGGGAACAACGGCATCGGCACCGCCGGAGTCTGCTGGAGCGTCTCCATCCTCCCGATCCGGATCGGGTTCGGGGAGTTCTGGACTCAGGACTCGTGGATCGCGGACGGCATCTCCGCCGCCGTCTCCCTCGGCGCGGATGTTCTCTCCAACTCCTGGGGGGGCGGGAGCCCCACCCCCATCGTCGATGCCGCGATCACCGCGGCGGTGACGAGCGGCCGTGGGGGCCTCGGCTGCCCGAGCGTCTTCTCCAGCGGCAACGCGGACATCGGGGAGATCGCCTATCCCGCCTCCCACGACCTGACCATCGCGGTCGGCGCGACCAGCCCCTGCGACGAGCGAAAGAGCCCGACCTCCTGCGATGGGCAGTGGTGGTGGGGGTCCCAGTTCGGTCCGGAGCTCGACCTCGTCGCTCCCGGTCCCTTCGTCACCACGACCGACAACTCCGGAGGGGCCGGCTACGCCGCCGGCAACTTCGTCGAGTTCTCCGGGACCTCCGCCGCCTGCCCCCATGTGGCGGGGGCCGCGGCGCTCGCCCTCTCGCTGAACCCGAGCCTCTCGGCCGCCGAGCTCCGCGACCTGCTCCAGTCGAGCGCGCGGGACGAGGTCGGCCCGCCCGCCGAGGACATCCCCGGCTGGGATCCCTACATGGGCCACGGGCGCCTCGACCTGCTCCAGTTGCTCCTCTCCATGGGAGGAGGAACCCTCCCTCCCGGCGACTTCAGCTGCACGGCCGAGGGAGAGGACGCCCTCCTCGAGTGGACGAACCCGGAGGTCTACGACCAGCTCCTCATCACCCGAAACCAGGTCCTCATCGCCAGCCTCCCCGGAGACGCGACCTCCTACCTCGACCTCGCACCCGGGCTCGGGCTCCAACGCTACAAGGTGGCAGGGGTCACGGCAGCCGGCACGAGCCCCCGCACCGCGTGCGCCTCGATCGTCCTGGGGACCCCGACCGACCTCGTGTGGAGCCCGGCGCAGGGCTCGGTGCCGGGAGGGGCTCCGATCGCGGAGGCGCTCGTCTCCCTCGGGCGCGTCCCGGTGCTCGTCTCCGACCTCGCGGACGCCGGCGCCCTCGAAGCCTACGAGACGATCTGGGTGAACCTCGGGGTCTTCAACACCTCGGGGCCGAGCGGCAAGCATGTCCTGACCGCTTCGGAGGGGCAGGCCCTCGACGGGTACCTCGCGGCGGGGACCCCGGAGTCCCCGAGGTTCCTCTACCTCGAGGGCGCGGACACCTGGTTCTTCGACCCCCCCACGACCCTCCACTCCCGCTTCGGCATCGTCTCCAACTGCGATGGCTTCCCGACCCCGCAGCTCTCGATGATCTCCGGACTGCCGGGACCGCCCTGTTCCTTCGACACGCTGCAGTACGGCTATGTGGGAGAGGACGCGTTCATCGACCATCTGGAGGTGGCCCCGGGGAGCGGAGCGCAGCGGATCCTCGAGAATGATCCGCCCATCTTCGGCGTCGCGATCTCTCGCCAGTCGACGGGTCACGCGACGATCGGAGCGAGCTGGGAGCTGGCGGGCGTCGAGCCGGGCGGGAGTGATGTGCGCGACTTCGTCGCTGCGGCGCTGACCTGCTGGGGTGTCTCCTTCGATCTGGACCCGCACCCCACTCCGGTGTCGATCAACTCCTGCGTGGCGGTCAGCTCGACGAGTCAGCTGAGCTGGAACAACGGCGATCTGTACGACGAGATCCACGTGCTGCGGGACGGGGACCTGATCGCGGTCCTGCCGGGAGACGCCGGTGTCGCGATCGATCCGGTCGCCCACTCCGGCGTCAATGTCTACGAGGTGATCGGGATCTTCAGCGGGCTCCCGGCGGCCCCCGCCGTGTGCAGCGTCGACCACTCCGTGCCGAGCAACACGATCGAGGTCCCGCAGCTGCTCGTCGAGATCGGCGCGGCGATCGACCTCCCGGTCCTCGCTCACCACTCCCTCCCTCTGGAGGGATTCACGATCTCGGTCGTCTATGATCCGGGGGTCCTCGACCTCACGCAGGCGACCATGGCGGGAACCGAGCTCGAGGCGGCGGGCGCGGGGTACTTCGCTCCGCAGATCGATCCGGTGAACGGCGTCATCACCATCGCCGCCGTCATCGATCCCGTCCCCCCGGTGACCGGATCGATTCCTCCCGGAGATGATCACGTGATCGTCCGACTCCTCGGTCAGCTCGCCCCTTCGGCGACCGTCGGCGCCAGCACGTCCGTCGAGATTCCGCAGAGCGTGGGCAGCCCGGCGGTGACCTCGATCTTCCTGCAAGGAGGAATGGTCGGCCACGAGCCCCAGAGGGTTTCCGGCTCGGTCACCGTCGTCGAGAATCTGGACCTCAGGCTCGAGGTCGCGGGGGACACCTCACAGCCGGGGGGAGGCGCCTCGACCCCGGTCCTGCTGACCACCGACCGCCCCCTCGTCGCCTACAGCTTCGGCCTCCCGTGGTCCGCCGATCAGCTCGCGCCGACCGGCGCCACCCTCGTGGGGACCGTCGGGGAGTCCGCCGCCTTCGCCCTGGTGACCATCGACCCCGTGGCGGAGGCGATCACCGCTTCGGTGATCATCGACACGAGCGAGCCCTACGACCTGGTGATCCCCCCCGGAGCGGACTACCTGGCCCTGCAGGTCGAGTGGCTCGTCGACGCGCTGCTCCCGGCTCCCGCGGAGATCGTCATCCCGGTCGCGTCCGGTCTCGGCTCGCCACCGGTCGCGGTCGCGTTCACCGGCGCGAACAACCAGAATGTCGTCCCCCTGACCCTCGCCGGGACGATCCTCGTGCTGCCGAATCAGCGCTTCTTCCTGCGGGGAGATGCGAACGACGACGGAACGATCACCCTCGCCGACCCGATCGCACTGCTCTCCCATCTCTTTCAGGGCGTGCTCATCCCCTGCGAGGATGCAGGAGACGCGAACGATGATGGGATGGTCGACATCTCGGACGCGGTCTTCGTTCTGCAGCACCTCTTCACCGGAGGTCCCCCCCCCGAGCTCCCGTGGCCCGTCGCGGGGAGCGACCCGACGGCCGACACGCTCGGCTGCAGCTGAGAGCGCGCCCCCTCAGATCATCCAGTCCGGCTCGTCCTCCTCCGGAGGCTCGATGACGTTTCCCTCGTCGATGCCGCCGGAGGAGCCGAGGTCGTCCGGATCCCCGGCATCGAAGTCCATGTCGTCGGATGGGGGGTCCGCGCCGCCGTAGCGGTTCCGTCGGGCGATCCCCTCCCGGACCTCCCGCTGGTACTCGAGGCGGAGGCGCTCGTACTCCTCGGGCGAGATGTCATCCGCCTCGACGATCCGCCCCTCCATCCCCTCCTTGTGCAGCCGGATCAGGAACGGAATGCACCACCCGCAGCCGGTCCCCGCGCCGAAGCACTCCGAGACCTGGGAGGCCCGCCGGGGGCTCCGCTGGCGGATGAAGTTCACGATCTTCCGCTTCTTGACGCGGAAGCAGTAGCAGACCAGATCGTCGAGTTCCATGGCGGCACTCTACCCGATCGCCGCCCCGTGCGCTCCGCACCCGGTTCCGCAATAATGCGGGCCCGACCGGGAGAGGAGCCCCCATGGCCGACCTTCGATCCGACACCGTGACCCACCCGACCGAGGCGATGTACGAGGCCCTCCGCGCGGCCCCGCTCGGGGATGATGTGTTCGGGGACGACCCGACGGTGAATGCGCTCGAGGAGGAGGCCGCCGCCCTCCTCGGCAAGGAGGCCGCCATCTTCACCCCCACGGGCACCATGGCGAACTCCATCGCGATCGCGGTCTCGACCCGCCCCGGGGATGAGATGATCCTCATGGAGGACAGCCACATCTTCCTCTACGAGGCGGGGGGCTCCGCCCGCCTGTGGGGAGTGCACGCGCGCCCGCTCCCGGCCGCGTCCGGGGTCCTCACCCCGGAGGCGGTCCGCGCGGTGATCCGGGCGGACGACCCGCATCACCCCCGGACCCGACTCGTCTGCCTCGAGAACACGCACAACATGCAGGGCGGGCGGGTCGTCCCCACGGAAGCGATCGAGGCGGTCGCGGAGGTCTGCCGATCGGAGGGGCTCCACCTCCATCTGGACGGCGCGCGCCTCTTCCACGCGGCGGTCGCCCTCGGCGTTCCTCCCGCGGAGGTCGCACGCCCGGTCGACACCGTCAGCGCCTGCTTCTCGAAGGGCCTCTCCTGCCCGGCCGGGAGCATCCTCGCCGGGTCCGCGTCGGCGATCACCGAGGCGCGGCGGGTTCGGAAGGTGCTGGGAGGAGGGATGAGGCAGGTGGGCATTCTCGCCGCGCCGGCCCGCGTCGCCCTGCAGCGCGGGATCGACCGCCTCCGAGAGGATCACCTCCGGTGCTCCCGCCTCGCCGAGGGACTCCGCCCCCTCGCCGGCGCCACGCTCAACCCGGATCCACCCCAGAGCAACATCCTCTTCGTCCGGTTCGAGGGTCTCGATGGCGCCGGTCACGAGTCCCTCGTGGAGAAGCTCGGGGAGCGGGGAGTGCGCGCCCTGACCGCCGGGCATCGGGGCATCCGCCTCGTGACCCACCGCCAGATCGCCGACGGCGATGTCGAGCGGACCATCGAGGCGTTCCACGCCCTCCGGGCGGAGTGACTCGCAAGGACGCAAGCCTATCAATCGAAAGGACTTGTGGAGATTCGTCCGCGAGCCGCCTGCCGCTTCCGAACCCGGGGTCCGCGGGGATACCTTCCCCATGCAACCCAGCCCCCCCCTCCGGGATCGGACCTCACCATGTGTTACTCTCCTGAGAGCCCGCGTTGCTCCTCCACCGCCCCCGCCCGCGGCTCGTCCGCGCGCTCGGGGAGCCGGAGCGCCCGGATCATTCCCCTGCGACCGTCGCGGGCGGACTCCGGGGTGTCGTCCCCGTCCCCGACCCGAAGGAGCGCGAGCCCCGCAATGGATCCCCGAACCCCCGACCCCTCCCCGGAGGAGAGCGCGGGGGAGCTCCTCCCGCTCACCGACCGCGACGACGCCACCCTGGCGCGCGCGGCGGGACAGGGGGACGAGGCTTCCTTCCGCACTCTCATCGAGCGCTACGAGCGCCTCCTGTTCAAGATCGCCCTGCGCAAGGCGGGAAACCGGGCCGACGCCGAGGACATCGTTCAGGATGTCTGCATGCACGCGTGGCGCTCCCTTGCGAAGATCCGGGATCCGCAGGCCTTCCTCGGCTGGCTCATGGCGATCGCCCACAACCGCGCCAACCGCTACTGTGATCGCCGCCGGCGAAAGGTCGTCGTCCTCGACGAGGCGCGGCGGACCCTCGAGGAGCGCGCCCGCGCCCGCGCCGAGCGCGCGGAGGCGGATGAGGACGGCGGGGAGCTGGTCCGCCGGCTCCCGGATGAGATGCGCCTCGCCCTCAGCTGGAAGTACCTCGACGGGTGCTCCTACGAGGAGATCGGCGAGCGCCTCGACATGAGCTTTCACCAGGTCGACTACCTGCTCCGCCGAGCCAAGGCGGCGCTCCGTCGTGAAGTCGAGCGCGTCGAGCGCTCCGGAGAGGAGGGACTCGCATGATGTCCGCTCTCGAATCCTGCCGCTGGGTCCGGACCCAGCTTCCCCGCTTCCTCGACGGGGAGCTCGCCCCCGACCTCGAGACCCGCGTGTCCGGGCATCTCGACCGCTGCGCCGCCTGTCGGGCCGAGCTCGCCGTGGAGCGGGATCTCCTCCTCGACACCCTCGAGCTGCTCTCCCCCACCCGGCCGCCGCAGGGGATGGTCGACGCGGTGATGGCGCGGATCGCGGAAGAGGCGGCCGGCGCCCCCGCCCCGACCCCCGTCATCCCCGTCCTGAGGCCGCGCAGGAGGGCTTTCGGCCCCTCCCTGGCCGCGGCCGCCCTCCTCGCGTTCGTCGTCTGGGCGATCTCGGGCGACAATGGAGGAGGAGCCCCCTCGGTCGGACCGAGCGGGCCCCTCGCGATGCTCGAGAGCGGCGGTCCCGGCCCCACGGTCGACGGCCCCGGCCTCGGCGATCTGGGAACGGCGATCTCCGAGGAGGAGGCCCTCTTCGGCGCGGAGAACCGGAGCGAGTCGACGACGATCGAGCTCGTCCGCTTCGATGTGAACGCGGACGAGCAGTTCGACCAGCGCGACCTCGATGCCCTCAACCGGCATCTCACCGAGGGGATCGCGATCGCCTGCCCGGCCGCCGCGGATGTCGACGAGGATGGCTGGCTGACGCCTCAGGACTCGATCCGGGCCTTCCAGCACTTCTCCACCGGAGAGATCGAGGTCTCCTCGGCGATCAGCCGCACCGTCGAGTACGACATCGGGGGTCCCCTCCACTGCTCGTACCAGGCCTGTCCCTGATCGACCGAGATCCGGCGCGAGACTTTCGAGAGCCCCCCACCCCGTCGGACCGCGGGTCCGCCGGGGTGACATCCGTTCCTCCTCCCCGGAGGTCCGGACCTGAAGCGAACCGCACGAGGTGGGAGTGAGCCCCGTGTCCCGACGATCGATCCTTCTCGCCGTCACCGCCCTCGCCGGCGTCGCCCTGCTCGTGGGAGAGTCCTCCCCGGCCGCGGCGGAGAGACCCGCCGTCCGCGTCCCGGGGGATGAGTCCGCGCCCCCGAAGGCCGACGATGCGCCGTCCGGAGACGAGGCGAGCGAGAGCGCGGAGGCGCTCGCCCTCCTCTACACGATCCACAACGAGGGATACATCGAGCCCTGCGGCTGACCGAAGAAGAAGGTGAAGCTGGGCAGTTTGGCCCGGCGCAAGACGTACCTCGACAGCGTGGCCACCGAGGGGATCGATCCGGTCCTCGTCGATGGCGGAGACTGGCTCTTCGAGCTCGGCAACGTCCGGATGAACAAGTTCGCCGAGCGTCAGCTGCGCCAGAAGGCGGAGCTCATCGTCGACGCCTACAACGAGTTCGGGTACGACGCCGCCGCGATCGGGGAGCACGACCTCGCCTTCGGGATCGAGTTCGTCGAGGCGCTCGCCGCGCGCGCGCGCTTCCCCTTCCTCTGCGCGAATCTCCTCCGGGACGGCGCCCCCATCTTCCCCGGCTCGACCGTCATCGAGCGGGCCGGGTTCCGCGTCGGCGTCATCGCGATCCTCATGGAGCTCCCCGACCGCTTCCTCGAGAAGTACTCCCCGGGGCTCACCGTCGGGAGCCACCGGGAGGCGCTCGCCCGCGAGCTGGAGAAGCTCGGGGATGAGGTCGACACGGTGGTCCTCCTCGGCCATGTCGAGCAGACCGACATCATGGAGATCGCGGACACGGTGAAGGGGATCGACTTCATCCTCCACCCCGCGGGGTTCTCCGGGAACGAGCCGACCTGGATCAACGACGGCGAGGAGATCACCGAGCGGAACGGGAAGGTCCTGCTGAAGATCAGCGGTCAGGGCTCCACCGTCGGCCGGCTCGACCTCTACCCCTCGGAGCGGGGCGCGCCCTGGCACAACTTCGCCGAGGAGCCGCAGGCGACCGGGAACCTCTACTTCCCGACGCTGACCCGACTCGCGAGCCACATCGGGAAGCACCCCGGGATCGACGCCCTCGTGAACGAGTTCCTCAAGGGGACCCGCTACCGGGGCTTCACCGAGGAGGACCTGACCTTCGTCCCGGCGACCGACTACCTGACCGCCGACACCTGCAGCGTCTGTCACCTTGAGCAGGCGGAGTTCTGGCGCGGCACGGGACACGGCAAGGCCTACCAGACCCTCGTCGATGCCGAGAGCCAGTTCCGCTACGACTGCATCTCCTGCCACGTGCTCGGCTACGGCGAGACCTTCGTGGATGCCCACGCCGTGGGTCCGTACAAGGATGTCCAGTGCGAGTCGTGCCACGGGAAGAACCCGCAGCATCCGACCGCCCCGGCGGACCACCCGTGGCCCAAGGTGAACACCGAGACCTGCTGGTCCTGTCACGACCCGAGGGTCACCCGTGTCCCGTTCGATGTGAGCGCCGGCCTGCCGGCGGTGACCTGTCCGCCCCTGAAGCGGAACTGATCCTGAGAAGAGAGACCCCGCCGGTCCGCCCTCCGGGAGCGGGCCCGTGCACAGTGAACGAGCCCCGTGCCCCGCACGGGATGGAGGCCCAAGGGATGAACCCGACCCGCGACAACGGTCCGACCCGCCCCCCGCTCTGGGTGGCGCTCGCCCTCCTCCTCGGAGGACTGCTGCTGCTGACCCTCGGTGACGAGCCACGCGCCGAGGCGGCGATGGGACCGCTGGTGATCCCCGCGAGCGTCGATGACGACATTCGCAACGTCTTCGTCGTCTACTCCGTGAACGTGACGGGGGAGATCGATGTCTGCGGCTGCAAGCGCAAGAAGGTCCGCCAGGGCTCGATCACGCGCCGCGGCAGCTACATCCGTCAGGCCCGTCACCTGCACCCGTCGCTCGTCGCCCTCGACGCGGGGAACACCCTGGTCGGCCCGGACGACAAGCGCACCACCGACCTCGAGCTCGCCCAGACGATGGAGAAGGCGAAGGTCCTGATCGAGTCGTACAACCGTCTCGGCTACGCCGCGATGGGAATCGGGAACTTCGACCTCCTCCTCGGGATGGAGCGCCTCCGCGAGCTCCAGAAGATGGCGAGCTTCCCCCTGATCTGCGCGAACCTCGTCGACGCCGAGTCGGGAGAGCCGGTCTTCCCCCCCACCCATGAGGTGGAGTCGGGGGGAGTGCGGATCGGCCTGCTCGGACTCACCCTCGAGGGGATCCCGCAGTACTACCTCGACAAGGCCTCCCCGGATCGCTCCCTGCGCACCCGGGACGTGATCGAGACCGCGCGGCAGTACGTGCCGGCGCTCGCGGAGCGGAACGATGTGGTCGTGGTCTTCTCGATCAACGATGTCGACCGGAACCGGGAGCTCGCCGAGCAGGTGGAGGGGATCGACTTCCTCGTCGATCCGCTCATCGAGCTCGGCAACCACAAGCTCTGGGTCGATGACGACAAGCTCATCGAGTCGAAGGCCGACACGAACATCCTGCGCATGGACGCCCAGGGGGCCCGCGTCGGGACCCTCGACATCTTCGTCCGGCCGAAGCCGAGCCGCCCGATCGTCGATGGGTCCACGGGAGAGGTCCCTCCCGGTCGCAGCGAGTACTGGTTCGAGAAGATCTCCCTCGAGCCGCACATGCTCGAGGACCCCGAGATCGTCGCCCTCGTCGATGCCTATCGGGCCCAGGCGAGCATCGTCGATGTCGCCAAGCTGCCGCCGATGCCCCACAAGGACCGTTACCTCACCGCGGACACCTGCAAGGCCTGCCACACCGAGCAGTACGACTTCTGGAAGCGCACGACCCACGCCGACGCCTTCGCGAGCCTCGAGGAGACCGGCGATCAGTGGCGCCAGGACTGCATCCCCTGCCATGTCCTCGGCTACGGTCAGGCGTTCCTCGCACCGGCGGACGCCGAGCCGTACAAGGATGTCCAGTGCGAGAACTGCCACGGCCTCAATCCCCAGCACCCGCTCGACCCGAAGGGGAACCCGTGGCCGAAGATCGAGGAGAAGAGCTGCCTCGTCTGCCACAACAAGGAGCAGACCCGGAGCGACTTCCACTTCTTCAAGGAGAAGCCGAAGATCGCGTGCCCGCCGCTTCAGCGGACGCCCTGAGTCGTCCGCTCGGCTCGGATGAGAAGGAGGGGGTGGAGGCCGGGCGGCCTCCACCCCCTCCTTCCATCTCCGGCCCCCCCGGCCTCAGGACCCGGCGGGACCGATCCGCCAGACCGGATCCGGGAGCCGCAGGACCTCATCCGCGCTCCCCACTCCTTCGAGACTCGATCCCCCCGCATCGATGCCATCCACCCCCACCGACCAGAGCAGCCGGCGGGCCCGGTCGTAGCGGAGAGGCTCCCCGCTGAACGGATCGAGGGGGAGGGCGTCGAGGGACGGAGTGGCCGCGAGGAGGCTCTCGAGGTCGGGGGGCAGCTCTCCGTGCACGCGACGGTAGCGGCCCAGGGCGACCATCGTGCATCCGACACTCTCGAGGAGGGCCACCGACTCCACCTGCTCGAAGCGGCCGGCGAAGCCGGGGAGGATGATGTCGAGGAAGCGGACCCCCGCGTTCCCCTGAACGAGCACCTGCCAGAGGGGGGTCTTCTCCGGAGGGGCGGGAGCGGGTCGGCTCCGTCGCTCGACCGGAGTGAGACGCACCTCCTCGATGAGCGCGCGGAAGTGATCGGCGAGGAGCGCCCGCGTCGCGTTCGGCTTGAAGAAGGGTCCGGCCAGCGCGACCTCCTGCTGGACGGTGCTGCGGTGCTCCGGAGCGCAGATCGTGTTCGCGCTCGTCCAGTACTCATGCCGAAGGCTCTCGGCGAAGCGCTCCCGCAGCCGCGGTCCCGCCGGCGGGCGGGCGAGGAGGCGCCCCTCCACCTCCGGATCGAGGGGGGGCCCATCAGGGTCGATGCTCTCCTGCGCGAGGGCGATGAGCTGCTCCCACGCGGGGCGATGGACCGCGATCCCCACGAGCATCCAGATCAGCGCGGTGTTCCCCTCGTTCACGGTCCGATCGGCGAGCCGGATCCCCCTCTCGATCCGGCGCGAGCTCTCGGCGAGATCCCCATCGAGGCGCGCGGCGAGCCCCCACACCCGGATCGCCATGGCGAGGTCGCGGATCCCCGAGATCTCGGGGATCGGATCGAGGAAGGTCTCCAGGCTCTCGACCCCGAAGACCGGCAGGTCGAGCGCGGCATCGACCGCGGGGGCGCTCGGCCCGCCCGCCTCGATGAGCTCTTCGAGGACGGCGCGCTCGACGCTCCACGCCTCGGGATCGAGAGGTGTCGGACCGAAGGGGTCGGCTGCCCCCGCCTCGATGCGGTCATCGAACCACGACTCGGCTCGCTCCGCCGCGCGCCCGAGGCGGTCGAGCTCCTCGACCGCGGTCTGCACGGTCCCGGGAGGATTCCGGACGGGAGTCGGCTCGAGGTCGGCATCGTCGATCGGGGGGATGTCCTGCAGCCAGACTGCCGCGGCGGCGACAAAGAGCAGGAGGAGCAGCCCGCACCCGATCCATCCCCGCCTCTTCGAGCTTCGCATCCCGTCCGTGGGGCAATCCTCGGTCGGCGCGAGGTCGGCTTCCATGGCTGCAGCTCCTTCTCTGGTTCCGGTTTCCCAAGGAGAGACTCACCGATCGGAGTGGGGAAGGGAAGCCCCTCCGGTGCCCATCCACCCGCTCTCCGGTTAGGGTGCGCGCTCCGAAACCGGAGGAATCATGGTCCCCATCCACATCCGTGTCCTTCTCACCACCCTCGCCCTCCTTGGCAGCCTCACCTCCGCTCGGCTCCCCGCCGCGGAGGAGTTTCAATCCCGCTTCGAGGAGCAGGTCGACCGGATCTGGGTCGGACCGGAGTTCCAGGCGTGCCGTCATCAGGACTGGCGGGTGAGGGGCGGCTGGCTCGAGTGCGCCGAGGCGCGGGCCCGCTACCCGATGCGCACCTGCTCCCTCCTCGCCCGGGAGATCGATCCCGCCCGGGGAGGCTTCTCCCTTCGGGCCGAGGTGCGTCCCATCACGAGCGAGCCGACCACCGCGCCGCGGGCCGCGGGGTTCCTCGTGGGAGTCGGGGACCTCGACACGGACCCGCGGCTGCGGGCGCTGGTGCAGGGGGTGCCCGCCCCCGGAGGCGGTCTCCTCGCGGTCGTCGACGAGCGGGGGAGGGCCTCCTTTCGCGACTTCTCCACGCGGCCGGCGCGGGTCGGCTTCTGGAGCATCGATGGGCCCCTCGCGGAAGATGCCTGCGGGCCGCTCCCCGGCGTGACCCTCCAGGGGGAGGGACTCGAGGGGAGCTGGCAGGATGAGCATCTCCTCCTCGTGCTCGAGGTCGAGACCGCCGCCGCGGAGACGGTGCGGCTCACCCTGAGAGTGCTGCGCGACGGGGGCGACGAGCTCTCCCGCGCCGTGGTCGATGGCATCCCGAGGGCGCGCCTCGCCGGCTCGATCTCCCTCCTCAGTCACGGCGGCGGCGCCGGGCACGGCTTCCGGCGGGTGAGGCTGGACGGTCCGGGCGTCGTCGACACCCCGGAGAGCACGGTCGGTCCCGTGATCGGAGTGTTCTACACCGTCGACCCCGACGCCCTGAAGCTGACCGCCCAGCTCCCGCCCCTCGGCCCCGAGGATCCTCCGACCGCGGAGCTGCAGCTGCTCGGGGATGACGGAGAGTGGACAACGGTGGCGACCGCTCCCCGTCGGCCCCTCTCCGACACCTGCCACTTCCGGGTCGACCGCCACCCCGCGGTCCGGGATACGGCGTTTCGCGTCGTCACGGCCCTCGCCCGGCGCGAGGGGGAGCCGCTCCGCTACACCTACGACGGCACGATTCGAGGAGAGCCGGCCTCGGGGGACCCCCTCGACATCGCCCTGATCAGCTGCGTGAAGAACTACACCGGCGACCTCGCCTGGAGCTCGAGCCGGATCTGGTATCCCCACGCGGAGGTGGTCGATGCGATCCTCGCGAGCGAGCCCGACCTGCTCCTCTGCGCCGGGGACCAGATCTACGAGGGGGACCTCAGCGGGCCGGACCGATCATCGGAGACCGCGACACGCCTCGACTTCCAGACGAAGTGGCAGCGCTTCCTCCTCGCCTTCGGATCGATCACCCGCTGCACCCCCACCGTCGTCATCCCGGATGATCACGATGTCTTCCACGGGAACCTGTGGGGGGCCGGGAACGAGCGCGGGCCGGCCGTGAAGGGGATGACGGTCCAGGACCGCGGGGGCTACAAGCTCTCCCCGGAGCTCGTGAACATGGTCCACGACGCCCAGACCGGCCATCTCCCCGACCCGGTCGACCCGGCTCCGATCGCCGGAGGGATCCGTCCCTACTTCACCCGCCTCGAGTACGGAGGGCTGTCCCTCGCGATCATCGGGGATCGAATGTGGAAGAGCGCACCGAGCGTCGTCCTCCCCGAGGGGCAGATCGTCAATGGCTGGGCCCGGAACCCCGAGTTCGACTGGGTCCGCGACGGGGATCCTCCCGGGGCGGTCCTCCTCGGCGAGCGGCAGGAGTCTTTCCTCGCGGACTGGGTCGTCGACTACTCCCACGAGGCGCGCTGGAAGGTCCTCCTCGGGCAGAGCGTCTTCGCGAACGTCGCGACCCTGCCCCCCCCGGCGAACTCCGATGCCGTGGTCCCCGGGCTCCCGATGCCGGAGAAGGGGGAGTACCCCGAGGGGGAGCTCGTCGCCGCCGACGGGGACTCGAACGGCTGGCCGCGGACGCCCCGCAACCGCGCCGTCGGCATCCTGACCCGGGGCTCGGCGCTGCACCTCAGCGGTGACCAGCATCTCGCGAGCGTCATCCGCTATGGGATCGACCGGCCGGGAGATGCCGGGATCGCCTTCGGAGGCCCCTCGGTCGCGAACACCTGGCCCCGTCGGTGGTTCCCCTCCACTCCCGGCCTGAACCGCGCCCCCGGCGCTCCGGCGTACACCGGTGACTTCCTGGACGGCTTCGGCAACCCGATGCGCGTCCTCGCCGTCGCGAACCCGGCGAAGACCGGCCGGGAGCCCGCGCTCCTGCACGACCGGGTCCCCGGGTTCGCCCTCGTCCGCCTCGACCCGGGAAGCTCATCGGTCACCCTGGAGTGCTGGCCTCGCGGCGTCGACCCTCTCGACCCGGAGGCGCAGCAGTACTCCGGCTGGCCGATCACGATCTCGGCGCGGGAGCTCGATGGGCGGGAGCCCTGGGGGACCCTCATCCCGGTGACCTCTCCTCCCGATCGCGCCGTCCCCCTCGTCGTGCGCGTCCGTCGGGAGCCGGGCGGCGAGATCATCGCGGCGCGCCGCCTCGCTCCCGGGGAGACCTGGCACCCCCCCGTCTTTGAGCCGGGGACCTACACCGTCGAGAGCGGCGACGGAGAGGGGCCCTGGCGGGTGAGCCGGGGTCAGGGCGCCGTTCCCCGCCGCTGACGGCTCGCGATCCGCCGACGCGGGGGCAGAGGGACGGACGAGGGGTCGGGGGGGCCGATGGGCGGAAATCCCCGCCCCCTGCGGTACGATGGAGAGCGCGGACCTCCGCCGGCTGGGGGGTGTCCCCCGCCGGCCGCTCGCACCCGCCTTCTGCCGAGGAGCCCCCGATGTCCCTCACTCCCGCCCACTCCCGAAGAGCGGCAGCGACCGCGCGCGGGGCGGCCGGAGGGCGGACGCTGCTGCCTCTGCTGGGGGTGCTCATCCTGCTGGCTTCGCCGGTCGTGGCGAACGACCCGTCCTCGGCGAGGGGGGCATCCGCCCCGCTCCCCCGGAGCTCGGTCCATGGACTCCGGATCCCCGATCGACTGGCGCTCATCATGGAGGAGCCGGGTCCCCGGCTCCCCGACTCCCTTGTGTCCACCCTCGCCTCCCATCGGAGTCGGGCCACCCTCGCGGAGGGGCACCCGCGCCTCTGGTTCATCGAGCTCCCCGCGGAGGAAGCGCCGGTGCAGCACCGCGCTCAGCACCGTGCACAGCGCCGGGAGCTCCTCCGGGAGCTCCGAGCCCTCCCCGAGGTCCGGTGCATCGGTGAGGTCCATGAGAACTCCGCTGCGGTCGGTCTCCGCGAGCCGGTGCTCGTGATTCCGCTCCCGGAGCTCCTCGTCGAGCTCTCGTCGGGAGCATCGAGGGAGGAAATCGCGGCGCGACTCGCGGCGATCGGGCTCGAGCACGTCGCCCACTTCCCCTCCCTCCGGGGAGGCATCCTCCACCTCCGGCATGGAGGTCTCCCCGCGGAGAGCGCCGCTCTGGCCGCGCAGATCTCCGGTTGGGACGGGATCCACAGCGCGGAGGTGAACGTCCTCGAGGGCTTCCCCCCCCTGAGCATTCCGAACGACCCTCTCTTCCCGCAGCAGTGGTCTCTGAGGAACACGGGCCAGGGAGGGGGCTGGACCCCCGGCGCCGATCTGAACGCTCCCTCCGCGTGGGACCTCGCCACCGGCGACCCCTCGGTGACCATCGCGATCATCGATGAGGGGGTCGATGTCACGCACCCCGACCTCGCCTCTCGGGTGTTGCCGGGGCACGACGCCACCGACCAGCCCTCCCCCGCCGCGATCCCCGGGAACTGCGCCCCCGCGGACGAGCACGGCACCGCGTGCGCGGGGATCGCGGCCGCCGCCGGGAACGACGGCGCCGGCATGACGGGTGTCTGCTGGAACGCCTCGATCCTGCCGGTGCGGGTGGGCTACGGCGCCTACTGGTCCCAGCTCTCGTGGCAGGTCGATGCGATCACCTGGGCCGCGGATCAGGGCGCGGACATCCTCTCGAACTCCTGGGGGAGCTCGATCCCCTCCGCGTCGGTCCGCTCCGCCATCGAGTACGCGACGACGAGCGGCCGCGGCGGACTCGGCGCCGTCGTCCTCTTCGCCGCGGGAAACAGCGACGGCCCGATCGTCTACCCCGCGAAGCACCCCGCCGCGATCGCGGTCGGAGCGAGCAGCCCCTGCGACGAGCGCTGCAGCCCGGCCTCCTGCGACAACGAGGTCTTCTGGGGGAGCTGCCACGGCCTCGAGCTCGATCTCGTCGCCCCCGGAGCGGCGCTCGTGACCGCCGACAATGTCGGTCCCGCGGGGGGTGGCGCCGGGGACTACCTCTTCGGCTTCAACGGGACCTCCGCCGCCTGCCCTCATGTGGCGGGCGCGGCCGCGCTCCTGCTCTCCCTCCGCCCCGACCTCGATGCGGTGCAGGTGCGGAGCCACCTCATCTCCGCCGGACGCGACCTTGTCGGAGTCCCGGCCGAGGACACCAGCGGCTGGGATCCGTACATGGGCTGGGGGCGTCTCGATCTCCGCCTCCTCCTCGAGTCCGCGCTCGGGCCCGCTCCCCCCGGGAGCCTGACCTGCACGCCGAGCGGCACCGCCGTCCTCCTCGAGTGGACCGTCCCGCCCGGTGTCTCCTACGACCACTACGAGCTGCGGCGAAACGGAGATCTCATCGCCGCGGTCCCTGGCGACGCCCTGCTCCACACCGAGCCCGCGCTCCCCCCCGGGAGCCATCAGTACGCTCTCCGCGGCGTCGCCTCGGGGGTGCGCACGCCGATGGCGACCTGCACGACCTTCGTCTCCGGCGGAGCGAGCGATCTCGTCTGGACCCCTCCGACCGCGGTCGGTCCGGTCGACGGCGGGGCGGCGATCTCCGCCGCGCTCATCGCGAACGGCCGTACCCCCGTGGCGACGGAGGACCTCCTCTCCGTCGGTGACCTGGACCCCTTCTCCCGGATCTGGGTCACCCTCGGCACGAGCCCCGCGAAGCATGTCCTGAGCGAGCCCGAGGCGGCGCTCCTCCTCGACTACCTGACGAACGGCGTCGGAGGCTCGAGCCTCTACCTCGAGGGCGCCGACACCTGGGTGGAGGATCCCGTGACGAGCCTCCATCCGCTCTTCGGGATCGACGGGTCCTTCGGGGGCCTCGCCGACCTCGACACGATCACCGGCGTCGACATCGGCGTCGCCGATCTCTCCGGACTCTCCATGGACTACGACGGGGAGAACAGCTCCATCGACCGACTGATCCCCGTCCCTCCTGCGGCGACGCTGTTGCGGAACGGACCGACGAGCGTCTACGACGTGGCGATCCACCGGGAGACTATCGAGTATCGCACCATCGGGGCCAGCCTCGAGTTCGGGGGGCTTCAGGAGAGCGGGGGAGCGACCCGAGCCGCAGTGATGGCGGAGCTCCTCGCGGCGCTCACCGGACCCTCGACCCCGTTCCTGCGCGGGGATGCGGACGGCAGCGGATCGATCGATGTCGCCGACGCGATCCTGATCCTGGAGCAGCTGTTCCTCGGAGGCGGCAGCAGTTGCCTCGACGCGCTCGATGTGAACGACAGCGGCAGCCTGAACATCGCCGATGCCATCGCGGCCCTCGGATACCTCTTCTCCGGCGCCGCTCCCCCCGCTCCGCCCTTCCCCACCCCGGGCCCGGATCCGACCGACAACGACCCGCTCGACTGCGCCTCCTGGCCCTGATCCCCCGGGAACCGATCCCCACCCCGCCGGGATCACCGGGGCTGCCGGGCGCTTCGTGCTATCCTCCGCGCGGAGGCGCCGGACCGGCAGGCGCCCCTCCGGCCGTCCCCCTCCCCGGTGCGAGGTCTCCTTGAAGCGCTCTTCCGCCCATCGCCCCTTCGTCGTCGTCGGTGGAGGCGTCTCCGGCCTCGCCGCGGCGGCGACCCTCGTCGGCGCCGAGCCCGCCTCCGGCATATCGGTGATCGTCTGCGAGCGCGAAGGCGAGCTCGGCGGCAAGGCGCGGACCCTCGAGCTCGACGACTTCCGGATCGAGACCGGCCCGGTCACCTTCCTCGATGACACCCCGGCCCTCACCGAGTGCATCCGCGCGGCGGGACTGGAGGAGGAGCGGGTGCGGGCGCAGCGGGTCGCCGGGCGTCGCTTCCTGATCCGCGCGGGGAGGATGCGGGAGGTGCCGGCCCACCCGCTCCGGTTCATCCGATCCGGGCCGCTCGGACTCCCCGGCCTGCTCCGCCTCCTCGCCGAGCCCCTCGTCCCCCGCGCCGCGCCGGACCGTGTCCGGGATGAGACGGTGGAGGCCTTCGCCCGCCGCCGACTCGGGGCGCGCGCGGCGGAGCGCCTCGTGACGCCCCTCGTCCGCGGGGTCTGGGCGGGGGATCCCGCGCAGCTCTCCGTGGTCTCCGCGTTCCCCCGCTGGGCGGAGCTGGAGCGAACTCACGGCTCCCTGCTGCGGGGGATGCTCGCCGGACGACGCGGAGGCGCGGCGGGGGCGGAGCCCCGGGAGCTGGGGAGCCGCGCGCCGAGCTCGTTTCGCGGGGGAATCGAGGCGCTGCCGCGCGCCCTCGCCGCGCTCCCCGGAGTGGAGGTGCGTCTCCGCACGACCGTTCGATCGATCACCCGGGCAGGGCAGGAGTGGAGGGTCGAAGGGTCCGTCGGGCCTCCCATCGAAGCGGCCGGCGTGATCCTCGCCGGGGAGGCGCGACCGATGGCCGCGCTGCTGGCACCGACCGCGCCGCGGACCGCCCAGGCCCTCCGCACCCTCCACTCACCGCCGGTGACGATCGTGGCCCTCGGCTACCCCGCCGCCTCGGCGGCGCGGTTCCCGGAGGGATTTGGCGCCCTCGCGGCCCCCGGCGCCGGCGTACGGCTCCTCGGCACCCTGTGGGATGGGAGGATCTTCCCCGACCGCTCCCCCCCCGGCCAACTCCTCGTCCGGGTGATCTACGGGGGATCGGTGGACCCCGAGAGCGCGGCGCTCGACGACGACAGGCTCGCGGCGCTCGCCCACTCCGAGCTCGATCGTCTCCTCGGACTCCCCGAGCCCCCCCGGCTCTCCCATGTCATCCGGTGGTCCGAGGCGATCCCCCAGTACGACCTCGCTCATCTCACCCGGCGGGAGACGGCGGAGGAGGAGCTCGCTTCTCTGCCGGGACTGGAGCTCGCCGGGACCGCGCTGAGCGGCGTCTCCTTCGGGAAGGCGGTCGAGGCGGGGACGGCGGCGGCGGCGCGGCTCCTCGCCACACGGGCGAGGGGTGCGTCCGCCCCGGGTCCCGACTAGCGGCGGGCGGTGGCGTCAGGACTTGCGGCGGGAGCGCCTCTCCTGGGTGCGCTGGCGACCCTCCGAGAAGCGGCGACGCTCCTCATCGTTCTGCGGGTCCACCGGGGGCACCGTGGTCGGGCGGCCATCCTCGTCGAGGGCGACGAAAGTGAGGTAGGCGCTCGAGGTGTGGGTGAGGACCCCGGTGTGCGGGTGTTCCCCGAGCACCTTGACCCCGACCTCCATCGAGGTGCTGCCGGTGCAATTCACCGAGGCCTTCAGCAGCATGAAGTGTCCCTCGGGGATGGAGTGCAGGAACTCCACATGGTCCATGGCGGCGGTGACCACCGGTCGGCGGCAGTGGCGGATCGCCGTCATGGCGCAGATCAGGTCCATGGCGTGGAGGACCTTGCCGCCGAGGACGTTCCCGTGGGTGTTCGTGTCGTTGGGCAGGATCAGCTCCCGGGTCTCGACCTGACTCTCCGCCGGCGCCCGCGGCGGTGGGCTCGCCCCTCCCTTGTCGCTCATGAGATCCCCGCTCGGTTGCGGCGCGCCCGCAGGCGCCCCAGGTAGCGCTCGATCGGCCAGGTGTTCGTGACCTGCTCGGAGGTGAGGCCCGCCTTGCGGGCGACACCGATGCCGTGGCGGACATCGTCGATCCCCGCGATCGAGTGCGCGTCGGGGTGGATCCCGACCTCGACTCCGAGGTCCCGCACCCGCCCCCCCCACCGCCAGTCGAGGTCGAGGCGGTGCGGGCTCGCGTTGATCTCGACGATGACCCCCTCCTCCGCGGCGACCGAGAGCAGGTGCTCCATGTCGCAGTCGTAAGGATCCCGCCGCAGGAGGAGGCGCCCGGTGGGGTGCCCCCAGACGGTGGTGAAGGGGCTGCGGAGCGCCCGCTCGATGCGGGCGGTCTGGGTCTCCCGGTCGAGGGAGAAGTTCGCGTGGACCGAGGCGACGACATAGTCCAGCTCGGCGAGGACCTCATCCGGGTAGTCGAGGGAGCCGTCGGGGAGGATGTCGGACTCGATCCCGTGGAGGATGGTGATGTCGTCGAACTCCTCGTTCAGCGCATCGACCTCCGCCCGCTGTTCGCGGAGCTCCGCGATGGAGAGTCCCCCGGCGTAGGAGGCGGTCCTCGAGTGGTCCGCGGTGCCGTAGTACTCCCACCCCTTCGACCGCGCCGCCTCGACCATCTCCCTCAGGGAGTTCCGGCCGTCCGACCAGGTGCTGTGGTTGTGGAGGATCCCGCGGAGGTCCCCCACCTCGACGAGCGTCGGGAAGGACTCGGTCTCCGCGCCCTGCTCCACTTCGCCCAGGTCCTCCCGCAGCTCCGGCGGGACCGGCGCGAGGTCGAGAGCGCGGAAGATCGCGTCCTCGTCGGCGGTCTCGATCCGCTCATCCTCCGCATCCCCATCCGCGACCCGCCAGAGGCCGTACTCGTTCAGCTTCCACCCGCGGTCCTTCGCGAGCTGCCGGAGGCGGGTGTTGTGCTCCTTCGACCCCGTGAAGTAGTGGAGGGCCGCCGGGAACTCGATCGGCGCGACGATGCGGAGGTCGACCCCGATCCCCTCGCTTGAGACCACCCGGCACTTCTTCCTTCCCTCCGCCGCGACCGACTCGATCCCCGGGCTCCCGAGGAAGGCGGCGCGGGCCGGCTCCCCGTCCTCCGCCGCGACGAGGATGTCGACATCGCCGATCGTCTCCCGCCGGCGTCGGAGGCTGCCGGCGATCGCCGCGCGCTGCACCCCCGGCGCGCTCTCGACGGCGAGGAGGAAGCGGGCCGCCACCTCCTCGGCGACATGGGTGAGGGAGCGGCCGGCGAACTTCTTCATCCGCTCGATCCCGGCGAGGATGTCCGCCTCGCTTTTCGGGCCGAAGCCCTTGAGACCCCGTACCTGCTCCTGGCGGAGGGCCGCCTCGAGCTCGGCGATGCGGGTGATCCCCAGCCCCTCCCAGATCGCCCGAACCTTCTTCGGCCCGACCCCGGGAATGCGAAGCCACTCGAGGAGCTCCGCCGGGACGGAGGCTCGGATCTCCGCGGCCTCGGCGGACGATCCCCCGGTCACCGCCTCCTCGATGATGGCAGCGAGGGAGCTCCCGATCCCCCGGATGGAGGTGACCTCCCCCGCCTCGACGAGGCCGGCGAGGTCTCCCTGCCAGGACTCGAGGCTGCGCGCCCCGTTGCGGAAGGCGCGCACCCGATGGCCGTTCGCGCCGGCGATCTCGAGGATGTCCGCCAGCTCGAGGAGCTCGTGCACGATCTCGATCGTCTGCATTCCTGGCTCTCCCTGCTCATTCCGCGGTCGGAGGGTGGGTCATCGCCCCCCGGCCTCCGCGAGTCGCCGCTCCACCTCCGCGGCCCGCCGCGAAACCCGCGCGTCCGGCGCGCGCTCCCGCGGCCAGTCCCGTCGGAAGACGCCCCACTCCTCGCGGGCGCGCGTCTCCTCCCCCGCCTCGGACAGGGCGAGCACCCGCTCCAGCCTCCCGAAGAGGACCAGCTCCGGCCACGGGTGGAAGCGCAGATCATCGGCGACGACGCGCAGGCCGGCAAGGGAGTCCGCCGCCGTCCGCGGATCACCGGCGAGGCGGGAGCGGCGCGCCGCCGCGAGGAGGGAGAAGCCATCGGCGAGGCGCCCCGCCCGGGAGTCGACGGGCCAGGCCTCCCCCTCCGGGAGCACGAGATCCTCGAGGAGGGATCGCTCGATGGCCGCCCGCAGGATCACCGTCTCCGGCCGTCCCGGCTCCAGCTGCTCGGCACGCTCCAGGGCGCGCAGAGCCGCCTCGGTCGAGCCTCGGAGGACCTCCAGCGCGGCCTCCACCCGGGACGCCCGCCCCGGATCGGCGCGGTCGACGATCTCTCCGGCCCGGGCGAGCGCGGCCTCGAACTCGCCCCCCAGCGCGAGGGCGAAGGCGGTGGCGACGGCATCTTCGGTCGACGCGGCGGGACGGCGGGCCGCGCCGGCGGCCGCCGCGAGGCGACCGGTCTGGGCGAGGAAGGGGACGCGCAGGCGGGCCTCCGGCCCGTCGACCTCCGCCTCGATGATGCGATCGCGGAAGGAGGCGATCGCCTCGTCCCTCGGGCCGAGCGCGAGGCGCCGGGCATGCTCGAGTCGGACCGCCTCGGTGGTGCGAACCGGGCCTTCGAGGAGGCGCAGGCGATCGAGGGCGCCCCCCATCTCGGGGATGCTCCCCCGCCGCCACGCGAGCTCCACCCGGATCCGGGCGACCCAGGGCTCGATCGGGCCGGGGTCCTCCGCACTCCTCCCGAGCCGCTCCGTGAGGCGGGCATCGGACTCGCGGGGGTCGAGGATCGCGAGGAGGAGGTCGACCCGACGAGCCACGGGATGGTCCGCTCCCCAGCGGAGAGCGCGTCCGCGCACGGGGATGGAAAGGACATCGTCGAGGAGGCGAGCAGGGACGCTGTCGGTTCCGCTCAGGGGGGAGAGGAGGGCGGCGGCCTCGTCAACGCGACCCTCGCAGAGGCGCAGGGCGGCCATCCAGCCGGTCGCCTCCGGGAAGGCCCCGGCGCTCGCTCGGGCCCGGGAGAGGAGAGCCAACGCCTCACCCCGCGCCTCTCCCGTCGCGCTGCGGACCCCCTCGACGAAGAGGAGGAGCGCCTCCTCCGGTCGCCCGGCGATCGGCCCGGGGCTCTCTCCGAGGATCGCGGTCGCGACCGACGTCGCGAGGGGGAGGGCGCCCGCCCCGAAGGCGCTCCCGGCTCGACCGTTCGGTCCTCTCCAGCTCGCGCGCCACTCCCCGGTCCCGGCGGCGCTCCCCCCGATCTCGACCGTGCCGGTGATCGGCGTCCCGTCCCCCGGAGCGAGCAGCGCGCTCCCCGGGTCCGCCTTGGCGGTGAGGAGACGCAGGAGATCCGCGACCGTCCCGGCGGCGGCGCTCTCCTCTCCGCCGGGGCCGGTCCACGCCCCGATCGTCGGGGCGCCCGCGGCGATCTCCGCTCCCCCGCCGGGAGACCCGATCCCGAGCCACCCTCCGACCCGCACCCCGACCTCGTCCCTGGCGCTCACGGCGATGAGCACGAGGAGACCGAGGAGGAGGGCGCCCGGGAGAGGGAAGCGACGACCCTCCGCGGCGCGCCGGCGCAGGCGGAAGATCCGCTCGAGCTCGAGGAGGTCGACGTCGCGGCCGACCGGCTCGCGGGAGAGCAGCCGGGCGATTCGATCGGAGAGCTCGCTCGGCAGGTCCGGGCGCAACTCCCGAGCGCGCGGGGCGGGGTTCCGTTGGAGCGCACGCACCTCGGTCTCGTCCCCCTTCTCCCCTCCGAAGGGGAGCGTACCGGTGGCGAGCTCGAAGAGGAGCACGCCGAGGGCGAAGCGATCGGTCGCGGGGGTCCGCGGCTCCCCCCGAAGGAGCTCCGGTGCCATGTAGGCCGGAGTCCCCCAGATCTCCCCCGGGGCGATCTCCTCATCCGCCACGGAGAGTCCGAAGTCGAGGAGCTTCGCCCGCCCCGGCTCCCCCGCGACGACGATGTTGTCCGCCTTGAGGTCCCCGTGGACGATCCCCCCCTCGTGGGCGTGCGCCACCGCCCCGGTGATGTCGCGCCCGAGGCGCAGCAGATCGAGGAGGGGGAGCTCGCCTTCCCGGAGGCGGGCGCGGAGGGTCGGCCCCTCCACCCACTCGAAGGCGATGAACGCGAGGCCGGTGCGGGAGTCGACCCCCGCTTCGTACACCTGGGCGATGCGGGGGTGGGAGAGGCGGGAGACATGGCGCGCCTCCTCGATCAGCGCGAGGGCTCCCCCGGGCTCGTCGAGGACCTTGATCGCGACGATCCGGTCGAGGGTCGTGTCGGTCGCCCGGCAGACGGTCCCCACCCCTCCGCGCGCGACCACCGACTCGATCCGATACTGCTCGATCGTGGCGGGCTCGAAGCCCCCCCCGCTCGGGCGCGAGGGGGGAGGGGCCCCCGGATCATCGGCCATCGGCACCGTCCTCCCCCCGAGAGCGCGCCCGGGCGTGCAGCTCCTCAAGGAGGACGATCGCCTCGCCCGCGAGGTCGAGCCCGGTGGCCCCCTCGATCCCCTCGAGACCGGGGGAGCCGTTCACCTCGACCACCACCGGTCCCTCCGGACCGGCGAGGAGGTCGACCCCCGCGAAGCGCAGCCCGACCGCGCGGGTCGCGGCGAGGGCGACCTCGCGCTCCTCGGCGGACGGCACGATCGGCTCCGCCGCCCCCCCGCGATGGAGGTTCGGCCGGAACTCCCCGGCCCGCGCCCGGCGGCGGATGGCGGCGACGACCCGATCTCCGACGACGAGGAGGCGCCGATCCTCCCCGCGGGCGGTCGCGATGAACTCCTGCACGAGGTGATCCCGTCCTGTGACGATGAGACTCTCGAGGATCGCCACGGCGGTCGCGGTCGTCTCCGCCAGCATGACGCCGCGTCCCTGGGCGCCGCTCGTCGGCTTGATGACCACCGGCGCCCCCCCCACCGCCGCGACGGCGCGATCGAGGTGGTCGAGGTCCTTCGCGAAGATCGTCCGCGGGGTGGGGAGCCCGGCCGCCACGAGGCGCTCCGCGGTGCGGAGCTTGTCCTGGGCGACCGCCATGCCGTCGAGGTCGTTCAGCGGAGTCGCCCCTGCGGCGATGAGGCACCGCCCGAGGGAGAGGGCGAGGGATGGCAGGTAGGCCCCCAGGCGGGGAATGAGCGCGTCCAGCGGAGGGAGCTCCACCCCATCGAGCAGGAGCGCCGGCCGGGGAGCGGCGGCACCGCCGAGGATCACGGCGCCGTCCAGAAGGCGGAGCGGGACCATCTCATGCCCGCGCCGCTCCCCCGCCGCGATGAAGCGGGAGGTGGTCGAAAGCTCGATGTCCTTGGAGATGAGCCCGATCCGCATCGGCCGACCTCTCCGTCCATCCCTCGGGTGGAGACAGGGGTTCCCGCGCCGACGGGAAGCGGGGCCCCGTCGCGGGATCGGGGGGAGGGTAAATCAGCGGGTGGGAGAAGTCATGACGATCCCCGGCGGATCGGGGCTCAGGCGCGGCTGAGGTCGAGCACGGAGTCGTACGCCATGCTCGCGGAGCGCTTCTCCGCGGTCTCGGCGTTGTAGATCGAGAACTCCTTCACCTCACAGCCGTAGCAGTGAAGGCTGATCGCCATCTCCTCCCGGTCCGCGTTCGCCATCCGATGGATGTCCACGTGCGGAGGGAAGACGGTGCCGACCGAGCCGGCGGCCCCGATGAAGGTCTCCACCGGCATCAGGCAGCGGTGTCCCTCGATGTCGGATTCCCCGTAGTTGACGAACTTCATCCGACCGCGGGCCACCCCGAGCACGCCCCAGCTGGGATGGTCGTGCAGGGGAGTGCCCTGACCCGGCCGCCAGACGAGGGCGAGCATCGAGTAGCGATCGGCGGGGTCGACATGGATGAGGTGTCGGGAGTACTTCTGCTCTCCCGGCGGGAGCTGGGCGAGCTCCGTCTCGAGGGCATGGGGAAGGAAGCGCTCGAGGACCTCGATGGTCCCGTTGATCCGGTCCCGATCGGAGGACCAGCGCTCGACGACGCCGTCCATCTCCGCCACGAGGGCGTTCAGGGTGCGAATGCCAACCATGGGCGAATCCTTCCTTCGCTCCCGCTCCCTCGACCTCGCGGAGCCGGCCCCTGCCGCCTCGGGATCGAGCCCCCGGGGGCTTCTCCGACCCTTCCAAGGTATCGCTCCCGCCCCGACCCGACAAGCGTCGCAGGGCCTCGGAGGCTTGATGCGGGGGAGATTCACCCCCAAGATCAGCGGGTCCTCTCGCCCTCTCCCCCCGACGGGGGCCCCGCGCGGGCGTCGACGACCATCCTCCCACCACGGAGTCCCCGATGGCCTTCTCCCGGATCCTCCTCCCGACCGACTTCTCGGAGTTCTCCCTCGCCGCCTGCTCCCCCGCGATCGAGCTGGCCCGCGCCTTCGACGGCCGCATCGACCTCCTCTTCGTCCTCGAGGACCTCCCCCCGGTCCCCATCGCGACCTTCGAGCACCTGCCCTTCGGGACCACCGAGCGCTTCTACGAGGAGTCGCGAGGACGGGCCGCCGAGACGATGGAGGAGACGGTGCTCGCGCGGATCCCCGAGGCGGTCCGCGGGGAGAGCCACATCCTGCGGGGGCCCGCGGCGCACACCATCGTCCAGGCCGCCCGGGACTTCGGCACCGACCTGATCGTCGTGTCGACCCACGGTCGCTCCGGCCTGAAGAACGCTCTCCTCGGGAGTGTCACCGAGAGGATCGTCCGCACCGCGCCCTGTCCGGTCCTCACGGTCCGGGGCGAGTGACGCCAGCCTCGGTCTCCCGCCGGGAGCGCACCTCGCGACCGAGCTGAAGCGCGGTGACCCCCGCGATCACGGCGTAGAGCAGGCCGACCCCGACCGGGCCAGCGACCCATCCCCCCCCGCGGGTCGCCGCGAGGAGCGCGAAGAGATGCGCGCCGACGACATCCCCTCCCCGGTAGACGAGGGTGTCGATGCAGGCCTTCGTCTTGTACTTCGCCTCGTCCCCCACGACCGTGAAGACGACATTGCGCGTCGGGGCGGCGAGCCCGTAGGCGAAGGAGCGCCGCGTCGCCTCGAAGGCGAGCAGCGCGCCGAACACCGGCGCGCTCGCGACGAGCAGGAAGCCGAGGGCGTAGACCGCGGGGAGGAGGAGCAGCGTCCCCCCGATCCCGAGCCCGCGCACCAGCAGGCGGAACCCGAGGAGCTGCAGGAGGAGGGTCAGCGCCTGGGTCGCGGTGTCGGTCCGGGCGAAGAGCGCGCGACGGGCCTCGTCCGTGACCTCGGCGGTCGCGACCCACTCCGCGCGGAGGAAGTAGGCGAGGGACGCGCAGACGGTGAGGAGGAAGGTGAGGGTCGCCGCGCGGCGAAGGAGCGGCTGACGGACGAGCTCGACCGCCCCCGCGAGCACGGAGCCGCCGACGGGGGCATCCCCTCCCCCGGGATCCCCCCGGCGCCCGACCGCCCGGGCGCACGGCACGGTGCCGAGGAGGAGCGCGGTGGAGAGGAGGAGCAGGCCCTCGATCGCCCAGCTCCCCGCCAGCCGGGCGGTCAGCTGGGAGCCGATGATCCCCCCCACGCTCCCGAAGGCGGAGATCACCCCGAAGAGCCGGAGCCCCGCCGGATGGGACCATCGATCCGCCATCAGGCTCCAGAAGATCGAGACGACGAAGAGGTTGAAGACCGATACCCAGACGAAGAACACCCTCCCGATCGCCACGCTCCACTCGGGTCGCGCCCGGAACAGGACCGCGAACCCGAGGAGCTGGAACGCGAAGAGGAGCGTGCTCCCCACGACGAAGCGGGACCTCCCGACCCGGGAGACGATCGCGCCGTGGATCGGGGTCAGGACGAGCATGGCGAGGAAGGTGGCGAGGAAGAGCGCGGCGAGGGTCGAGGAGTCTCCGGCGATCCCGGCGGTGTCCCGCAGGGGCCGGAGGATCGAGTAGCCGCAGAGGAGCAGGAAGAAGTAGGCCCCGCTCGCGAGGAGCAGCTGCCCCTCGGTCGGCCCGTTCGACTCGGGAGGCCCGGAGCGCGCTGGCTGCCCGGGGGACCCGGCGGACGGCGCCGCCGGCTCGACATCGCTCAAGGCCTCACTCCTCCCCGGGCGGCTCCCGATCGAGATCGGGGAGGGTCACCACCTCGGTTCGGGAGTGGACCTCCTCCAGCTCCTCGGACAGGTCGAGGGCGGCCTCGATCTCACGGACCTCCTCCACGGTCCCATCGGTGACCGGTCGCCGCGGGAGCAGGTACCCGCAGCAGTCGGCGTGAGGCTCGGTGCTCACCTCGTAGGTCCCGATCCGGCGGGCCTCCTCCACGATCTCCTCCTTGTCGTAGCTGAGGAGGGGGCGGAGGAGCGGCAGGGCGACGGTCTCGTCGAGGACCGCGAGGTTCTCGAGGGTCTGACTCGCGACCTGAGCGAGGTTCTCCCCGCTCCCGAGCGCCTTGCACTGGTTCCAGCCCGCGATCCGGGCGGCGATCCGCAGCATCGACCGCCGATAGAGCATCACCCTCCACCGGGCCGGCGCGTCCTGCACGATCCGCTGCTGCAGCAGCCCCAGCGGCACCAGATGGAGCTTCGAGCGCATCCGATGGCGGGTGAGGATGTTCGCGAGCTCGGTGGTCTTCTCGATGCTCGAGCGATCGGTGAAGGGGCTGGAGTGGAAGTGCACGAACTGCAGGTGGCAACCGCGGCGCAGGAGCCGCTCCGCCGCGACCGGGGAGTCGATCCCTCCGGAGAGCATGTGGAGGACCCGACCCGCGGTCCCGGTGGGGAGCCCCCCCGGTCCGGAGATCCGCTCCCGGGAGAGGATCACCTCCCGGTTCAGGATGAGGACGGAGAACTCGACCTCCGGGGCGCGGAGGTCGACCCGCGCCCCGCTCCGCTCTCCGACGATCGCGCCGAGGCGGACCATCAGGTCCTGGGAGCGATGAGGATAGCTCTTCTGGATCCGGCGGCAGCGGATGGCGAAGCTCTCGAAGCCGCCCTCTCCCGCCCACTCGGCCAGCCGCGCTTCGATCGGGCCGAGGTCCCAGCCGAAGCGCTCGATCGGCAGGACATGCGAGACCCCATGCACGCGGGAGAGCCGGCGGAGCAGCTCGCCCCGATCGCCGTCGAGTTCCTGGTCGATCCGGAGCCGTCCGTAGATGCGATGGATCCCCATCACGCGGAGCCCGCGGAGTGTGTAGTGGAGGTTGCGGACGAGGCGGGTCTCGAAGTACGGGCGGTTCCCCTTCTTGAGGCCGACCTCCCCGTAGTGCACGAAGTAGCTCCGCCCCCGTCGAAGGGGCGGAGGCTTGGGCGGGGAATGCTCCGGCTCCGTTGCGGGACGCGGCGCCTCGGTCGGATGGTCGGTCATCGGTGCCGCTCGCTCCCCGGGTCGACGCCGCGCGAGGCGGCGGACGAGATCGATTGCAAAGCCCCGCCCTCGACCGTGAGATGCGTCAGCCCGCCAAGCCCGGCGCCCACTCCTCCGGAGGTGCACCTTGAACGACCCGAGCCCGAGCCACGCCCCGTCCGAGGGGGACGGAACCCCCGGCGGACGCATCTTCCGCCGACCGCACCGCGTGGCGTTCGCGGACGTCGATGCGGCCGGGATCGTGTACTATCCCAGACTGCTTCACTACTGTCATCTGACCTTCGAGGAGTTCCTCATCGCGGCGGGCGCGGGGCCCTATCCCCGGTGGCTGCAGGTGGAGCGCCTCGGGTTCCCGACCGTTCATCTCGAGGTCGACTTCCAGCGACCGGTCGAGTTCGGCGCTCCCCTCGAGATGACCGCGCGGGTCGAGCGGATCGGCGGGAAGTCGGTGACCTTCATCTTCGAGGGTCTGCGCGAGGAGGACTCGGTCGCGTTCCGAGCCCGCGTGGTGAAGGCGTGCGCGACGATGGATGGCGGCGAGGCCCGGGAGATCCCGGATGCGCTGCGCCGGATCCTCTCCGAGTACCTCGTCGAAGGAGGCCCCGCTTGAGCGACTCCACTCCCGTTCGGCGCGGCGCGACCACGGTGCGCGTCTCGGAGATCTACCCATCGATCCAGGGAGAGTCGACCCACGCCGGCCGCCCCTGCGTCTTCGTCCGGCTCACGGGCTGCCCGCTGCGCTGCACCTGGTGCGACACGACCTACGCCTTCGTCGGCGGCGAGCATCGCGAGATCCCCGCCGTGGTGGCGGAGGCGCTCTCCTTCGGCATCGGGCTGGTGGAGGTGACCGGCGGCGAGCCCCTCGCGCAGCGCAGCGCCCTCCCCCTGCTCACGTCCCTCTGCGATGCCTTCGATGAGGTCCTGCTGGAGACCTCCGGCTCCGAGCCGATCGAGGAGGTGGACCCGAGGGTCCGTCGGATCATCGACCTGAAGGCGCCGGGGAGCGGCGAGGTGGAGCGAAACCGGGAGGAGAACCTCGACCACCTCCGCCCGGGGGATGAGCTGAAGGTCGTGCTCGCCGACCGCGCCGACTACGAGTGGGCCCGGGAGCGGATCGCCGACCCGCGCATCGCCCCGCACCTCTCCAGCCGGGAGGGCTGGGGGCTGCCGCTCCACTTCTCACCGGTCCATGGGGTCCTGGACCCGCGCGAGCTGGCGGAGTGGATCGTGGAGGATCGCCTGCCGGCGCGCCTCCAGCTTCAGCAGCACAAGTACGTCTGGGATCCGGAGGCCCGAGGAGTATGAGTCGAGACGACCGTCGCTCCGACCCGCAGGTCGTCGAGCTGGCCCACCGCTTCACCTTCGAGGCCGCGCACTACCTGCCCCGGGTGCCGGAGGGGCACAAGTGCCGGCGGCTGCACGGGCACTCCTTCGCCGCGACGATCGTGGTGCGGGGACCGATCGACCCGGAGATGGGCTGGCTCGTCGACTACGCGGAGATCAAGGGCGCGGTGGCGCCCCTGCGGGAGATGCTCGACCACCACCTCCTCAACGAGGTGGAGGGGCTGGAGAACCCCACCTCCGAGGTGATCGCCGTCTGGCTCTGGGATCGCCTGCTCCCGAGCCTCCCGATCCTCGCGGAGGTGAGGGTCGAGGAGACCTGCAACAACGGCTGCGCCTACCGGGGCGGGTCGATTTGATCCATCGCCCCCGCAGGGGCGCGACTCGGGATGGGCGGAACGGAGCGAGCTCATGTGCGGCATCTTCGGGATCTCCGGAACGCGGGATGTGGCCCCGCTCCTCATCGAGGGGCTCGCCCGCCTCGAGTACCGCGGCTACGACTCCTGCGGCATGGCGGTGATCGACGACGAGGGTCGGCTCGCGCTTCGCAAGGGCGCGGGCGAGGTGCGGGTGGTCGCGCGGGAGGAGCGGTTCGAGGAGCTGTCCGGCCTCTCCGGCCTGGGACACACCCGGTGGGCGACCCACGGGCGGGTCTCCCGGGTGAACGCCCACCCCCACACCGACAGCTACGGCGAGGTCGCGATCGTCCACAACGGGATCCTCGAGAACCACGACGAGCTGCGGAGGAGCCTCGGGGAGAAGGGACACGCGTTCGTCTCGGAGACCGACTCGGAGGTGATCGCCCACCTCATCGAGGAGGAGCTGCGCGGCGCCGACGACCTCGTCGCCGCCGTCCGCGGGGCGGGGCGGGCGCTGCGGGGCACCTACGGGATCGGGGTCATCTCCGCCCGGCATCCCGGGGTCCTCATCGCCCTGCGCCGGGAGAGCCCCCTGCTCGTCGGACTCGGGGATGACTTCACCTGCTTCGCCTCCGATCCCCTCGCGTTCGCCCCCCTCACCGACCGGGTCCTCTACCTGGAGGATGGAGAGCTCGCCGTCGTCGAGCCCGGGGGCGCGAAGCTGCTCTCCATCGAGAGCGGGGAGCCGATCGAGCGGGAGCGCGTCGTCCTGAACCTCGCCGAGCGCACCGCGAGCCACGATGGCTTCCCCGACTACATGTCGAAGGAGATCCATGAGAACGCCGCGGTCGCGCGGACCGCGCTCTCTCTGGATGAGGAGGAGATCCTCGGGCTCGTCGTCGAGCTCGAGCGGGCGCCGCGCTCGATCCTCACCGGGATCGGCACGAGCCACTACGTGGCGGTGATGGCCCAGTACGTCCTCTCCGAGCTCGGGGGGCGCTTCTTCCCCGCCGTCAGCTCGGATGAGCTCCCCTACCTCGCCCGCTTCGATGCGGACACCCACATCCTCGCGATCAGTCAGTCCGGGGAGACCTACGACACCCTTAAGGCCCTCCGACGGGCGAAGCGGGCGGGAGCTCGGACCACCGCCATCCTGAACGTCCCCAGCTCATCGATGGCCCGCGAGACGGACCACTCCGTCGACCAGCGGGCGGGAGCCGAGATCTGCGTCCTGTCGACGAAGTCGACGATGTCCCAGCTGGTGATCCTCCACCGCGTGGCGATCACCCTCGGGGAGAGATCGGGGCACCTCGATCGGGCGAGCGCCGACGCCGCCCGGGAGGAGCTGGAGGGACTCCCCTCCCTCCTCGACGAGCTCTGGTCCCGCTCCCACGCCCCGCTGCGCGACCTCGCCCTGCGCCTGAGCGTGATCCGGAACTGGTTCTTCCTCGGGCGCGGGGTCCACCACGGCCTCGCCCTCGAGGCGGCGCTGAAGTTCAAGGAGGTCACCTACTGCCACGCGGAGGGGATGCCGGCCGGAGCCCTGAAGCACGGGACGATCAGTCTGATCGACGAGGCGATGCACACCGCGATCTTCCTCCCCGGTCCGGAGGACCCGGAGCTCCGCCAGCAGGGAATCGGGGCGGTCACCGAGATCAACGCGAGGGGGGGCCGGGTGATCGCCTTCCAGCCTGAGGGGTGCGAGGATCCGATCGGTCTGTTCGAGTCCGTGATCGAGACGCCTCGGGCCGGGCGGATCGCCTCTCCCCTCCTCGGGCTGATGCAGGCGCAGCTCTTCGCCTACTACACCGCGCGCGCCCTCGGGAGGAACGTGGACAAGCCCCGCTCCCTGGCGAAGTCGGTCACGGTCGGCTGACCACGGACGGCGAGGCTCCCCGGTGGCTCCCCTTCACCCCCCCCTCCTACCGGCGCGCCAGAGCCGGTTTGCGAGGAGGATGGTGGGGAGCGCCACGAGCGCAATGAGGGTGCGGTCGAGGCGCAGGACTCTGGCCGGGTCTCCATCGAGGCTCTCCTCCGGGCCGCTCGCCCGCAGCTCGAACCAGAGCAGCACCGACCAGAGCAGCAGACGGTGGACGATCACGGCCCCGAGGAACAGGGCGAGGATCCCCCCCATCCGCCGCATCGGTCCCGGAGGCGGAGCCTCATCCGCCACGGCCTAGACCGACTCGAGCTCGTGCGGGAGGTAGTCCATCGCGGAGCGGAAGTAGTGGTTCGGGGGATAGAAGCTCAGGTTCGTCGCCCGGCTCGTGTAGGTGCAGGCGAAGTCCTCGAGCTGCCGGCCGAAGTAGGTGAGCTCGTTCCCCGCCCGGAACAGCGAGCCCCAGTGCGGGTTGGTCGCGAGGCTCAGACGGGAGCGGAGCCGCTCCCGCTGCCGGATGAACTGGTTCAGCGTCTTCATTGCCTGCTTCCGCGAGGCAAGGCACTCGTCCTTGAGGCGCGTGAGGAGCTCCGCGTGCTCCTCGTCGAGCGGGAGCCGGTCGAGGCTCGACTCGATCGACTTCCAGTGCATCACCTCACGCTCGGTGATCGTGCGTCGCTCGTCGGTCTCCTTCAGCTGCTGCACCATCCCGGGGAGGGCGGACTGCACGGTCAGCTCCTCCTCGAGCTCGGGCACGATGAGCATCGTGCGCCAGTAGGTGTTCCGCTTCGAGGAGATCAGGTCGGCGTAGATGTGGTCTCCGACGTAGAGGACGTTCGGTCCCCGGACGCCGAGGCGCTCCTCCAGCTCCAGGATGTTCCCCTCGTGCATCACGTGGGGGGCGATGCCCTGGGTGGACGGGGGTGCGGGGTTCGAGCGCTTGAAGTACCCCGGCTTGCGGGCGAGCACGATCACCTGATCGAACAGCTCCAGCCAGGAGGTCTCCTCCGGTCCGCCGAGCCGCCCGAGGGTCGGGTTCATCATGGCGCAGGTGTAGGACCACTCAGAGTTCGTCAGCAGGAAGACCTTCTTCCCGTTGGCGCGCAGCCAGCGGAGGAGGTGCTCGGTGTGGGGATCCACATGGAGATAGTCGAGGGGGCTCGCGGTGATCACCGACTTGAGCGATCCATCCCGGTGCACCATGTCGGTGTGCTTGCGGATCACCTTCCAGAGCTTCTCGTAGCCGCCCGCCTCGATCTTCGGCGCGAGCCCGCTGTAGATGCAGGTCTCGGGCATCGCGAAGGCGCTGTCCATCTGGAGGAAGCGCATGCCCTCGGTGACATGGGGGATCACATCCGCATCGCCGTAGGTCTCGCGCTTCTGGCGCGCGGTGAGCTTCGTCGGACCGTGGTACGCGTGCAGGACGTGCCCGTAGCGGTCGGTCTTGAGGACATTGCCGAGCTTGATGTCGACGATCAGCCCCTTGCGGGCGAAGGAGAGGTCCGGGAGGTCCTCGAACCACTCCCTCGGGAAGCTCTCATGCTCGATCAGTCGATCGATGACGAGGCGCATCGCGAGGCCATCGAGCATCTCGGTGTTGTAGACCGCGAGGGTGTGGTCGAAGTCGAACCCGACCGCCTTGACCTTGTCGAAGCGCAGCGTGCGGTTCGTGAAGATGGCGTGCTGGTTGTCGACGACCGGACTGCGGATCGAGGTGGAGACGAGGTCGTACCACCACGGGCGCCCCTG